>JBBRFX010000193.1:0-6573 GCA_038241275.1 Chitinophagales bacterium | reverse complement strand
GAAGCGCACCGTAAAAGGCGTACTGCATGGCGAAAGCGACAGCCGGCGCACCAGCTTTATAGAACCTGAAGAAACAACAGAATTAAACAACGATATTTTTTCGCTGGAATATGAAGAAACAAAAGAAGTGTATCGTATCCTACGGCAACTTACCCAACAGTTAAGCGTATACGCCCCACTGTTAAAGAGCTATTATGATATGGCCGGCGAATTTGATTTTATCCGGGCCAAAGCAAAATTTGCGATTGATATCGGCGGCCATTATCCTATGTTGATGGATAAGGGGCATATCAATTTAATCAATGCCTATCATCCGTTGTTGTTATTGTATAATCAAAAACAACAGAAGAATACCATTCCTATTAATTTGAGACTGGATGATCAAAACAGTATTTTAGTGATTAGTGGCCCTAATGCCGGGGGCAAAACAGTAACATTAAAAACGGTGGGTTTGCTGCAGGTGATGATGCAGGCGGGTTTGCTGGTTTCGGTTAGCCCCGACAGTGAGATGGGGATTTTTAAACAACTCATGATTCATATCGGCGATACGCAGAGCCTCGAGTTTGAATTAAGTACGTACTCATCTCACTTAAAAAACATGAAGTTTTTTATTGAAAATGCCAATGGTAAAACATTGTTCTTTATAGATGAACTGGGAAGTGGCAGTGACCCTAATCTTGGGGGAGCTTTTGCAGAAGTGATTATGGAAGAACTGGCTTTTAAACATGCATTCGGTATTGTTACCACGCATTACCTTAACCTTAAAGTGATGGCCAACAAAGTAAAGGGAATCATCAATGGTGCAATGCAGTTTGATGAAAAAAATCTGCTGCCGCTCTATAAATTACAGATAGGCAAACCCGGCAGTTCCTATACATTTAGTATTGCAGAGAGAATAGGGCTTGATAAAAAGCTTATCGATAAAGCCCGCAAACTGGTAGATGAGGAACATTTCCGTTTAGATAAACTGCTTAACCGCACAGAACAGGATCTACAGATTATAGATAAAGAAAAAGACAGCCTTCAAAAACTACTTAAAGAAAATGAGCAGCTAAAAAAAGAAATGCAGCTTTTAATTAAAAAAGAAAGGCACCAGCAGGAAGTAGAAATACTAAAGCACCAAAACCAGTTCTCTGAAGAAAAAATGGCCTACCTCAAAGACATGGAGCGCAGGCTAAAAGCCATGGTGATAGAATGGCGCAGGGCAGAAGATAAAGATGCGGTGGTAAAAATGATACATGCCCTGCTTTTTAATCAAAAAGAAAAAATGCAGGTTGATAAAAAGCGCAAAAAAATAAACGATAAATTTGAAGAAGTAGGCGGGGAGCTGAAAGTAGGAGATAAAGTGATGATGAAAAATAACAGAACGGTCGGGATTGTAAAAGAAATAAGGGGCAAAAAAGCGATCCTTCAGGTAGGAGTGATACCCATTACAGTAGATGCACAGGAACTGGTGGTGGTGATTGATAAGCCGGTAAGTGAATAAAAGAAAAGCAAAAATTTTTATTATCGAATTATTTTTTTTTAAGCTTCAAAGTGGGTTTTATCAGCCTGGAGTTTACAATGTATTTTGTATCATTTCCATAAATAAATAAACAACTGCCGTTTTTAATTTTATCTATAATTGGTTTATAAACTCCCACCGATAAAGCAGGGCATCCAAGGCTCCTGCCAATATAACCCTGGCTTTTTGCAACAGTCTCACTCACATAATCGGCACCGTGAATAACAATATCCCTTTCCAAAGCATTATTATTATAGCCTATCTCCTGGCCAATCAATCGCATGGAGTATCCGTGTGCACCCGAGTAGGTAACAGAAGTAATATAAAATCCCACACTGCTTTTATTGCTCTCCTTCTCGTTTGAAAAATGAAGCGTTTTATCAAGGCCCGAATTTCTTCCATGCGCTACATAGGTAACAAAGAGGAGTTTGCTGTTTTTTACATCTATTACAAAAAATCGTTTTCTGCCTGAGGCGGTAGTCATGTCGGCAATGGAAATAATATGTAGATTTGAAAGTTTATTTTTTGATATTAATACATCGTATCCAATCATTGCATATTCAAAAGCCCGTCTTCCAAGGCCAAGCTTACCAAGTTTCAACTTATTGAATAAGGAGTCATATTTAACGGTATTGCTGCTATCAGATACCACTGTGGTAATGGCTGTGTCAGATACTGTATGCAAAGGAGCAGCAAAGAGCAAAGGGCACGAGTTGATTAAACAGAAAAATAAAAGACAAATTGTATATTTTTTTTGCATAAGCATTCTCGTTTTAGGTAAAGTTAAAATGCAGAAATCAGGCCAGAATGAATTGGGGTATAAGTATTACAGATAGTTATGCTATTTTCAATATCAGATCATTTCAACATATTTAATAAAAACAGTAACCTGTTAAGTGCAAATTCATTAATGATAATTCGTTTAAGGAGTGGTATCAAAAAAAAATATCAAAAAGAATCAATAAATTTTTGTTACACAAAATTTGAACCCTTACTTTTGCCGCGGAGAGCTGGCAGAGTGGTCGATTGCGGCAGTCTTGAAAACTGTTGACTGTTACAGGTCCTGGGGTTCGAATCCCTAGCTCTCCGCTAATAAATTATCAAAAAGTATTAAATCCTTGCAAACTCAATGTTTTCAAGGATTTTTTATTTGGGGATACCCCAAATCTTTCAAATTCCTCAAATGAAATGGTCTAACCCGAGACCTTTTTTATTCTTACTTTAAGGTCTCGATAAATCGCTGAAAAACTTTGCCAATAAACATTTGTTCATATAAATATTTGTTTGTTATTCTTCTCAGGGTGGATAGTCGTTTCTTCAAAGTTTCCAGATCCTATCTTACCATTTAATTATTTTTCACTTTTTTACTTCATTACTATAGATGCACTTTAAAACACTGGTTTTATTTATTTTGCGTATCCTGTATTTGAACAATACATTTCTCTGTTATCAATTACCTTACTAAAACTAATGATGGCTTCAGATAACCCGATTCTCAATAGCCTCCAGGATGAGTCTTCACTTCATTATCACACAGACAGGGAAGGAAGTTTGTGAAAAAACCTCCAGGAAATTGATACTGTAGCATGTTATTTAAAATATCAATATTTAGGTTTTGCATTACCTTTTGTAAAAGATGGGAATGACGATATTATACTGATTTTATTCCCAGAGTAAAAAGCTAAGACGGCACCATATAAAAACTAATGATTGAAATTAGTGTTATGAGTAAAGTTAAAGCGGAGAAAAAATGGTTTGTAGAAAACAACCGGATACCTACTGTAAATGCTTTAAAAGAAAAATACATTTATGCTGAATGGCATTTTTTGAATTGATAAACGATAGCCGCAATATTTAGAATCATTTAATTGAAAAAATCAATATAATTTAAACACATCGATTTCGATGTGTTTTGAAAACAGGCATGATGTAAATATTTCAAAAGTTAAAACATCGAATTCGATGCTTTAAAAAATAAGGCTGGTAAAAGCTAATATCAACTTTTGCCCAAATTAAAGGGAATTGACCGCAATCCCATTATTCTGTACACGAGCCAACCTGGCTTTCAAATCAATTTATTATTATTATATCTAAAAGGGTATAATCATAGTCATTAAAACTTAACTATACCTTATTGGGTATAATTTAAATTAATTTTATACCCTTATACCCTAAAAGGTATAAAATGAACTCTTCAATTTTTTTAAAACAACAGCGAAAACAAAGCAACATGGCACAGGAAGACCTGGCAGCCAAGGCTGGCGTAGGACTTCGCCTGGTAAGGGAAATTGAACAAGGGAAAACCTCTATGCGTATGGATAAAGTGAACCAGATACTGGCGTTGTTTGGCGCCGAGCTTACAGTAACTTTAAAAGGGAATAGAAATGTATAAGAGCGCAAAAGTATTGTACGATGGAATACTTGCAGTTATGCTGTCTGAAACAGACGATGGATATATAATGCAGTATGATGAACAATACCTGGAGCAGCCGGAGAGTAAACCCATTAGCCTGACTTTGCCCAAACAAAACGAAGCATTCATCAGCAAAACCTTGTTTGCTTTTTTTGATGGGCTGATACCAGAAGGCTGGCTGCTGGATATTGCAGTTGACCACTGGAAAGTAAAAGCGAATGACCGTTTTGAATTGCTGCTTACCAGTTGCCGGGATACTATTGGAGCAGTAACTATTATACCTGACAATGAATAAAAAAATAAAATGAAGAATTGCTGGTTTTGTTATAAAAATGCCGGAGATGCCAACTATCACACAGCCTGTGCTAAAAAGTTTTTTGGCATAGCGGAAGTGCCTTTACTCACATTAGATGAGCAATTGCTGGATGCACTGGCTAAACAAACGGTAAACCAAAGGATAGCTGTTACAGGAGTACAGCCTAAACTTTCTGTAACATTAGAAAAACAAAAAAACCACCTGCCAGACCAGGATAAAAACCGACTAACGATAGTTGGACTGTGGGGGGAGTATATTTTAAAACCACAGCATCATCAATACGCCATGATGCCGGAAACAGAAGACCTTACCATGCATCTGGCAGCATTGTTTAAAATACCGGTATGTGAACATACATTGATGCAGGCAAGCGACGGCAGCATGGTTTACCTGGCTAAAAGATTTGATAGAAAAGAGGGAAAGAAAATACATGTTGAAGACCTCTGCCAGTTGTCAGAATTTTTAACCGAAAACAAATACAAAAGCAGTTATGAAAAAGCCGGTAAACTGGTAGCAAAATACTGTAACAAAGGCCTGGACCTGTTGAATTATTTTGAGTTGGTATTATTCAGTTACCTGGTTGGTAATAATGATATGCACCTGAAAAAATTTTCTCTGTTGCATCAGCCTGAGGCCGTTGCACTAAGTCCTGCTTATGATTTGCTGAATGTAAACCTTATCAATCCCAAAGACAAAGAAGAACTGGGACTTACTCTGAATGGTAAAAAGAATAGTATAAAATTAGCTGACTTTAAAATACTGGCAGAAAGCCTGCGTATAAATGAAAAGGCTTATTACAATAGTTTTAAATTATTCAGCCATAAAAATGAAGAAGTGTTTGATTTAATTGACCGGAGTTTTTTGAGCAAAGAAATGAAGAAGGCGTATAAGGAAATATGGATGGGTAAACAGCAGTTGTTTTAATAGCTAATCTCTTTTTTAAGATTTGTAAGTAAGTACAAAAACACAACCGAAATGATAAATGTTTTAATTACAGGGCCAACAGGCAACGTTGGGCTTGAAGTAATAAAAGCACTTCAAATAAATTTATGCCCTTTCAATATTTATGCAGGAAGCAGGAATATGGAAAATGATAAAAATATACTTTCTGCATTCAATGTGAATGTAATAAAATTTGATTTTACCGATATCATTACTTATCTGCAGGCATTTAAAAATTGTGACTTAATTTTCCTGTTAAGGCCTCCTCAAATAACAGAAGTTAAAAAATACTTCAAACCATTAATTGAAATAGCAAAACAATCAGGTGTAAAGCATATTGTTTTTTTATCGGTGCAAGGGGTTGAAAACAGTTCAATTATTCCGCATCACAAAATTGAAAAATTAATTGTGGAAAGTGGAATTAGGTACACTTTTTTACGGCCTGCTTATTTTATGCAAAACTTTACCAGCACACTCCGGAATGACCTTATTGAGAACGGAAGGATATTTCTTCCGGCAGGGAAAACTAAATTTACTTTGGTAGATGTTACGGATATTGGAAAAGTAGCAGCCAAAGTAATTACAGAATCTATAAATTATCAAAACAAAGCATTTGATTTAACGTGTAGTAAAAAACATAGCTTTCAGGAAATGGCAGACCAGCTAAGCAGTGGACTAGGCAAAACAATCGTGTATCAATCACCAAACCTTATAAAATTTTTTATTCAAAAAAGAAAAGAACATATGAGTGTAATGTTTATTTTGATTATGATAATGCTACATTACCTGCCACGTTTTAAAAAAGAACCAGTGATTACTGACTGGATAGAAAAGATTACAGGCTGCCATCCAAAGAGTTTCAAGGAATTTATTCAGCAAAATAAGGAGTTGATGTTATAGTGCTTTAATGTTAAGACCCGGGATCATTTAGATATGGTATTACGCAGACCAGTTTAAACCAGCGGATGTGGTATTAACTTCTATCCGTTGTGCAAACTGAAAAACTATTTTGATGAAGTTTTAAATACTTTAAGCTAATTAAATAAGATAGATTTGAAGCGGGTGAAATAAACAGGGAACCCAAAAGCTAACATCACTTATAATTTAATGTAACTTTTGTAACCATTATTCCTTTTTATATTATACAATTTGCACTCATACAAAAAAAAAATATTTATGGATATTGTCGGGTATGTTTTAGCAACAATTGTTGGTATATCACTTGGATTAATTGGTAGCGGGGGATCTATTTTAACTGTGCCTATTTTGGTGTATGTGATGGCGGTTAATCCTGTATTAGCCACAGCCTATTCCTTATTTATTGTTGGCTCCACTGCATTGGTTGGTGGTGTGCAAAGCGCCATTCAAAAACGGGTTGATTTTAAAACAGTTTTAATT
>JBBRFX010000192.1:0-6739 GCA_038241275.1 Chitinophagales bacterium | reverse complement strand
ATTTGTTCCCGCCATTCAAAAAGGTTTTGAAACCGCTATGACAACAGGTGTATTGGCAGGCTATCCGATGGAGAGCATGAAAGTACGTGTGTTTGATGGTTCTTTCCACCAGGTGGATAGTGATGCGATGAGTTTTGAACTTTGTGCAAAACAAGGTTACCGTGAAGCAGGTCGTAAAGCTAAACCGGTATTGCTTGAGCCAATCATGAAGGTAGAAGTATTAACTCCTGATCAGTACATGGGTGACGTAACAGGTGATCTGAACCGTCGTCGTGGAATGTTGGAAGGTATGGATAGCAAACATGGTGTGCAGGTTATTAAAGCCAAAGTGCCATTAAGTGAAATGTTTGGTTATGTAACGCAATTGCGTTCATTATCTTCGGGCCGTGCAACTTCTACTATGGAGTTTAGTCATTACAATCCTGCACCAAATAACATTGCAGAAGAAGTGATGGCCAAAGCAAAAGGTAAAGTGAAGATTGAAGATTAAGAAAATATGCTAATTAGCTAATGTGCTAATGATAGGAGCCCCGTTCTGAAAAGAGCGGGGTTTTTACATAGCAATACCCTCATCTATGGTTAAACACTAGTTCCTTTAAAACAATTGTTCAGCATTAATTTTGTCATGCTGAAGCCATGTATTTATTTTAAGAGAAAAACAGATAGTAAACGTTTAATTAATCATTTGTCTTGATTGTAATTTGCCTTACTAAAATTTAATATTTATTGGAAATGTAGGAAAAAAAATGTTCTTGTTTTATACACTACTTGAATCAATCTTAAAAAATATCAGAGAATAAATATTTAAAAAGGCACGATAGGTATAATTTTATTTATTTAAAATATTAACATGCGAAATAAAAAAAAATAAATAATTTTATATGTGAATTATTCATTAACCTAAATATTAAAAAAATGAAAACTGTAACAATTTCATTGGTTTTATGTTTTTCACTTATTTCTCTTTTGCTCAGTCAGGATCTAGGATTGAAGTTATAGCTACAAATTATACTAAGACTGGCAGTAACTTTCAATTTGATAATCCCTCACTAGTGCAATCGGAAGCAATTGACAAGTCGACCCAAAACCCAGTTAAAATTTTAACTTTAGGCAAGGCCGCACCAAATCCTAATCCTTGGATTTCGTTTGGTTGGGGATTATACGGAGATTGTTGGGAATATGGAACCTTTATCTCTGGTAGTAATGGTGTGACTATTTTTATTCCATGCGGAATAAATTGTACTGGTTTCCCTTCAGTATGCCCAGAACCTGGTGGTGGTATGTGTAGATTCAGTTTCGAAGTTGCTCAGGAATAGTATTTTAATCACCTAATTAATTATTTAATGACCAAAAATATTTTTTTAATAGCAATTTTAATAAGCAGTGCATCTTTTTCTGATGCGCAAGTTGTTATAAATGATGCGAAAGAAAGACCTCAAGCAGAAGAGGCGAATAGAATATTGATTAATCAATTGAAGGAGACAGATTTGTCTAAAATAGCTGTTTTTGTTAATGGTAATATTATAAAAGATAATTTGAATACCGAAGTTAGAAATAAAAAGAATTCTTCGGTAGAAGTATTAGTTGATAGGGATATTATTAAGCAATATACATCAGACAATACAATCCAGACAATTGTTTTAATTCAAAGACTTGATACAAAAAATCAAGACAGTTCGATAGCTAGGCAAGTCTATGATAGTACAGTTCTGCTTGGAAGAAAGTACTATTATTTAGGTGATTATCGTTTGGCGATAAATACAATTACTGAAGCAATTAAGAATAACTATGATTTAGGATTAGTCAATGATAGATTTTTACTTGCTTGTTCTTATGCAATGTTGCAAGAGACAGACAGCTCATTTACTCAACTTTATCGTATTGCAGAAAAAGGTAACTTTTATAATTATCCATTGTTAGAAAAAGAAATTAAACTGCAAAAGCTGCAAGAAGATTCACGATGGGCAGAACTATTAAGATTAGTAAAGATGAATGCCGAAAACATTAGAAAGGAGTTATAGTGTGATTTGTGCGTTTGAATTAAAAAATTGCCTTAAGATTAATTGAAAGAATTTATCTAAGTTAGAGATTTAATATAATTAAGTCAGGCCGCCAAACCCATGGCGGCTTTTTCTTAATAAAATTTATATTTTTAAAATACTAAACAATGTAACAGATCCGCCCGGAAGATTTAATTATTATTGATATTGAAACTGCTTCTGTATCTCCTTCATTTGATTTACTGAATGACGAATGGAAACACCTGTGGGCAGATAGAAATGTTTGGTTATGTTACGCAATTGCGTTCATTGTTATCCGGCCGTGCAACTTCTACCATGGAGTTTAGTCATTACAATCCTGCACCTAACAATATTGCAGAAGAAGTGATGGCAAAAGCAAAAGGTAAAGTGAAGATTGAAGATTAAGAAAATATGCTAATTAGCTAATGTGCTAATGATAGGAGCCCCGTTCTGAAAAGAGCGGGGTTTTTGTTTATACAATTTTACTGGTATAATATTAGCAGGGTAACTAAAAACATTTCTATGAAAAATAAAATGCTGTCTGCGATAATTATTTTACTTATGATGAATCAAACTTTAAGTGCCCAGAAAAAAAACCTGGATATGGATCATGAAAAATTCTTTCGTTTTGGTGCCAAAGCAGGGCTAAACATCAATAAGATTAACGGACAATCTTATAATAATGACTTCAGCTATAATTATCAGTTGGGAGGTTTTATGCAGTTTAATATCAGCAACCGGTTTGGAATTCAACCTGAAGTAAATTTTGTACAAACTTCATCTGAGTTTAGTTCTGATGCTACAGTTATATATGATGATATTTTCAGGGATGGCAGCCAGAAAAAAGCCAAACTCAATTACCTGGAAGTACCGGTATTTTTGAATGTAAATATTGGCCCAAGCAAAAGAGTAAAACTACAGGTAGGCCCTGCTTACGGAGGATTGCTAAAACAAACCGTTGATAGTTTACAAAGCAGCGGCAATATTTATAAAAATGCAGAATGGAGTGCTATCGGAGGATTGTGGCTTCAGTTGCCATTGGTAAACCTTGGAGCAAGGTATAAAATAGGATTAACCAATATTAATGCAATAGATGACCGGGAAACCTGGAAGAACCAGGCCATACAGATTTTTGTTGGAGTAACATTTTAGTTAAAAAAAATTTTTTACAATTTAGACCACTTTTAAAAAGTGGTTTTTTTATTTTAATTAAATTGTATTTTGTATAAAATAATTTTTATGCAACAGATCCGTCCGGAAGATTTAATTATTATTGATATTGAAACTGCTTCTGTATCTGCTTCGTTTGATTTATTAAATGATGAATGGAAACACCTGTGGGAAGATAAAGTTAAATACAGCCTGCCGTTAGGAATAGATGCTCCCGCTTTTTATCCACAGCGAGCAGGAGTAATGGCAGAATTTGCCAAAATTGTTTGCATCAGTATGGCTTATTTTAATAAGGAACAAAACCTGCGCATGAGGGTGAAGTCTTTTTATGGCCACGATGAAAAAATGATTTTGCAGGAGTTTGTAAACACCATTAATAAGATTGAAAGCAATAACAGCAAGTGGTGTTTTGCCGGTCATAATATTAAGGAATTCGATATTCCCTTCATTTGCCGCAGGCTTATTATCAATGGCCTCTCCGTTCCCCGTTACCTGGATTTTCAAAATATGAAACCATGGGAAACCAATATTGTAGATACTTTTCAATACTGGCGTTTTGGAGATTATAAACATTACACTTCTTTAAAGTTGCTGGCTGCAGCATTAGGTATTCCATCGCCTAAGGATGATATTGACGGAAGCATGGTAGGAGAGCTGTATTGGACAGGAACAGATGCCGAACGGGCTGTAAGTTTAAAACGCATTGCAGTGTATTGTCAAAAAGATGTAATCACTACAGGCAATATATTTTTACGGTTTAAAAATTTGCCGGTAGTGCCTAATGAGGATATTGATATTGTAGAAGTAGATATGATTGAATAAAAAAAATCCCCCTAAATTTTGGGGGATCTTTTTTATAAAGTTTTTTTAATGATTACTGAATAATCACTTTTTGTGTACTTGTATTGTCTGCTCCTGCTATTTTGATAATGTACAGGCCTTTTGCATATCCACTTGTTTTTAACTGGTATGTTTGTTCTGCAGTTGTAATCCTTTCTATCATTTTACCATTGGCATCTGCAATAATAA
The DNA here is from genome assembly GCA_038241275.1 of Chitinophagales bacterium. GTDB lineage: Bacteria > Bacteroidota > Bacteroidia > Chitinophagales > Chitinophagaceae > Ferruginibacter. Next base: position 2,519 of record JBBRFX010000192.1, on the reverse strand, counting down.
TCTGTGTAAGGCTGTTATTGTTTTTGCCCCCCACTGGCGCAAGGTTTTTGCCGCAGGCAGTTCACTTGTGACAAATAGTACAAGCGGTTTTTAACCACAGCAGGTATTACCATAAATGGTGAATAGCAACAAATTAAATAACGTCTTTTTATCAATACGGAAAAGATGAAACAAGGTTTACATTATCTTAATGAAAATCCTTTGAGGAGTGGTCTGGTTGGGGAGCTGTGGCATTATAAATATAGTAGCGCTATAGATTACTACACAAATGAGCAGGGATTGATTAAGATTGAACATTTGTAATTCTAAATCCGGACACAGTCCGGCAGAATTAAAGAGTCACAAGTGAGCCGCTATGGCGGAACACTTGCGCCAGTGGAGATAGGTTAGCCGGATTGAGTCAAAAAGGACCAGATGGAAATTATCACACAGCGTGGGTAAGTCGTATAAAATGGAACGATATCGGATTCTATTCTAATGGAGATTTAGGAGATGATTATTCAGGAGGTGGTGGAGGCGGAGTTTACTATAGCTTTAGGGGAGGCATATCATCTCAAAGTGTATTAGATCAGATGGGATTTGGAGATAGGTTTGGAAAAAACAAAAATGGGGAGTATGGTTTTTGGAGTAAGTTTGTATTTGATGGTGCTAGTGGAGATGGAGGGGTTAATATGGATGGAGTTGGGATAGGAGTAAGATGGGAAAGTTTTGACAATACACAATGGAATACCAGTAGGATAAATTATATGGGATTTGCAGATGGCAACGTATCTACCCAAGATAAAATCAATTTGGGATTAGCATTTGTCGGTGCCAATATGGGTACACTTGAAGCTCTAGCAAGAACAGAAAGAGATGCATTTAGAGCCAAGGGTGTCGTCAATGGGATGAATAATTATTACAGGAGAGGATTAAAAAATTGGGATGGAGCCGTGGAGGGATTTGGAAAATATGGCAAAAAACTAGGAATTGTGGGTGCGGCTCTGACACTCGGTAACCTGGCCTATAAATATGAAACAAGTGGTATTACGAGAAAAGATATTTTCGATGGCGCAGTTTCAGGTGTCTTATTAGCTATTACTGTTACAAATCCTATTGGACTAATTGGTTTAGGAATTTATGGATTGCTCGATGCATCAGGGATATTGTATGGGGCAAAAGAAGCAGTTGGAATAGATGAAACAGTAGTTGCAAAACATGATGAAGGCTCATGGTTTTAAACATATTTTAAAAGCGTACTAACACAATGGATAATGTTCTGTCATACATTTATATACATGTATATTACATGGTTTCTAAGTTTACTAAAAATACAATTCATGAATCAGTCGTGATTTATATATCCCTATCATTATTTTTTTTGACTGTCCCAATAGTATTACTACCACTTGTCTTTTTTTCAGCAAAGAAAAATTATATTCCCTTTGTAGCTGGTATCATGGTGTATCCATTTATCGTATATCATATTTGTTCTAAATATTTGTTCAACGAGAAAACTATGATTCCAGTGTTAAGGAAAAGTGCACTATTCAAGCGTAATAATTTTTTTAGTATTTTATTAGCTTTAATTTTTGCGGGTTCCCCTCTATTAGCATTTTACCTGCTGTTTATTTTTAAAAAATAAGTTTATCTACTTGAACGATACAGAACTACATCCTTACAAAATCGTAGATAATGACTATGGCTTGCTGTCATTCAGCGAGTATGGAGACGTAAAGTATTTCGGAGGGAAATTCTTACTTTCCATTGCATTGACAAAAATTGATGTTTTTTTTGACACTACTTCAAAAGACCGTTTGCCTACTATAAAACAAAAAGAATTTTTAAATAATATAGTTGAAAATTATGATGCTATCTTGGCAAGGTTATTTTCGGTTTTGCCGCCAGTCTTGCCACAAAAGGACTATAAAGGTTTATATAAAATAAAAGCAGCACTTGAAGTCGTATCTTTAAAAATTCCGGATATTGACAATGAGTATAATAAGTGGGATATGACTTTTAGAATTAAGAGTATAAATAATACTTTTTTGATTGTCTATTTTGAAAATCTACAACCTTTTTACTCAACGGTTGAAAAAGATCAGACGAAGACATGGCTTAAGTTTCTAATTCACTTAATGAAATGGAAATTTTAAGATAATCCCCACTGGCGCAAGGTGTGTCACGAATTAAGGAATGGAGATGTTCCTTGAATGCTGTAAATAAGATGGTTGGCATGCTCACCGTACACAACTTTCAGCAGTTGTGTACATACCCTGAATGCTGCTGTAGTCAAAAGCTATGGTAGTGAACGATGAAGAAAAGGTCTTGTAAAAGATCAGGTGCCTGTAAAGGAGCCTAAATAGACTGAACCGTTACTGAAGTGTCAAAACAACAACGGGAGCAAGTTACATGACTGCTAATAATTTATGGGGAATGGGAGATGGATGGGCAGGGTCATTTGGAGAAGCTGTCAGTAACTATACCAGTTCTTCGAGTAGTGGTTTTGTAAATGGGATACAGGGTTACAATTATGTAAA
>JBBRFX010000191.1:0-6773 GCA_038241275.1 Chitinophagales bacterium | reverse complement strand
CATTCAACCAGCCGGTGATTCTTTATTGGTAACCATCCTGGCGGGAACAAATGACGGAATCCTCTCTACGCAAAATTCGCTGGAACTTTTTACCCATTACAACCAAAAAGACAGCCTGCAGCACAATGATATCAGTTTTATCAGTTCTGCTAGAATGATGGAAGCAGGAAAAAATAAAACGATTGTAAAAGCTAAGATGAGCGATATAAAAATCCTGCCGGGCGACCTCGCTGCTGTTTATGTTCAGGCCCCCCTATACTGGAGAAAGTTATCTATCCGGAACCTTTTATTAAACAACCTGTTTCTTGTAAATAATTATAAACAATATCCCTATCACTACAGGTTTTATTATTACTATGCCGACTCCTTAGTTGAAAGCGAATCCTTTGAATCGCTGCAGGCATCTGTTAAAGAGATAGTGGATATGTTTGCCGGTGATACACTTACCAATGAGCAACTGGGTGGGAGAATTGACAAAGGAATCTTCTCAGGCCACAATGCCATTACTGCTATGATAGATAGCAAACCGGTTCATTTAAAATTATTTTTAAATTTTGTAAACAGCTTTCCTGGAAAATATATTGGTAATAATTTTAAGTTTTCGGAAACCTATGCTACCTGGATTATAAACAATACCCCCCTGGAACCTGCTGATGTAAAACCTTTCCTGCTGAGTTTTTCAGACGATCAAAAAATACAACAGGAGGCATCTAAACTGGCTTCGCAAATTGAGCAGGATGAATTGGCACAGCAATGGTTTAATGATGGTATGCAAAAAACAATTCTGGACAATATAAAAGAAGCCAGAACAACCGCCAACTTATTGTACCAGGTTACAGCCGCCACTCATGGCCGCTATGATAACGGCTGGAATGATGTTCTTTCTGCTCAAATAGAAAAAAGATTATACAACAAACAAAAAGCAGACAGTTTTTTAAACAAAGCTTCTTCTCATTTTATTCAATCAAAAAATACCGAAGGCATTACCTGGGTAAAAAATACCAAACAGCAATGGAAAAAGTCAAACCAGATTGATGTGGCTATACAAAATGGACATATTTTTCCTTATACCGTTACTCCTTCCACCAACCCAAGATATTTTGCCACTTCGGGTATGGATAACCTGGTTAAAATATGGGATAATAACCTGGGCAAAGAAATCATTACCATTTCAGATCATACAGATGAAATAAGCAGTTTAGATTTTAGCAGTAATGGCAGGTACATGGCCAGTGCAGGATTAGACAGTTTTATAAACGTGTACAATGCTTACGATTACAGCAGGATGTTTCGCTACAAAACAACAAAGCCGGAGAGAGTCATCAGGTTCTCGAACGACAACAAAGTTTTGGCAACTGCGGGGCGGGATTCAGTCATTAAATTTCGTAATATTCAAACTGGTGAAATTACCAAGACGCTCAAACTGCATAAAGGAACTGTTTATGGTCTTGCCTTTCATCCACAATTCAGTTCCACCTTATACTCTGCGGGAGCCGATAGTATGGTTTACAGATGGGATACAGATACTGATGAAATGACAAGATGGTATAAATACAAGGGCAAAGCCCTTTCTGTAAAACTAAGCAATGATGGAAAATACATGAGCGTGGTTTCTACAGATTCGCTTTTAACCATCAGGAGTACAGAAACCCACAAAATTATCTTTTCATACAAGCTCAGTGTTTTTTCGCAGGGCACCAGTACCTATTATGCTTCAGAATCGTTTAGCCCCGACAGTAAGTATATATGTTTCCCTACTGCAAAAGACAGTTTTTTAATCGTGCACTTAAATGACAAATATGAAAGGCTGTACAGTACGAATTTAAAAGCATTTCCGCTGGCAGATTTACAATTCAGCAACGATGGCCAGTCTGTTATTGCAAGGTTTAGCCTTGGTGGGCCATTAAGGATTTATAATTTTGCCGGCTGGGATATCAGGAACAACACCACCATTAATTATAAAGACATTCAGTCTTTTGCCAACATTGTAATGAGTGTTCAGTTTACGCAGGATGACAATGGCCTGGTAGTGTTGCACAATGAAGTATCTAAAATTGACTTGCGAAACGGAAAAAATGAAACCCTTTACTATGCTCCCAGCTTTATAGAAAATAAATATCTTTTATTAAACGATGAGCGATATGGCGCTTATACAGAATTTAGTAAAAACATTATTTCTTTTTGGGACTATAATAAAAAAGAAAATTTAAAACAGTTTGCACTTCCGGAGGGAGAAACCTATGCTGCTTTTGAGTTGAGCAAAGACAATCGTTTTATTTTTGTGAGCAGTTTAAATGGATTAATCAATGGCTGGGATACCAAAACCCAACAATTATTATTCAGCAAAAAATATTTAAATGGCGATAAAAGCAATATCAACAAACTGTTTTACGACCAACATAAAAAAAGGCTGCTGGCAATTACGTCACAAAATAAAGTGCTGATACTTTCTGCTACGGATGGTTTGTTGCTGGATAGTATCAATATTACAGGTGCCAATTATGCAGCAGCAACAGCACAATACATTTTTGTAACAGATGAAATGGGTTACCTCAATAAATATGATGCAGGCTCATTGGCACTTTTAAAAAGAACCGCCTTAAACAACGAAGGCCAATTTGCATTTTTGCTGGTTTTATCGCCCGATGAAAAAATACTCTATGCACAAGGTGGATATACATTGATAAAAGCCATCCAGGTATCTAATGATGCTACCCTGTTTACATTACAGGATCATACAAACCAGCTTACCATGATGGCGGTAAGCCATGACGGCAGGATGCTGGCCACCACCGGCTTTGACAGCAAAATAAATCTTTATCATGCATTAACCGGAGAGCATATTGTAAACATCTTTGTGCCAAAAGACAGGAATTGTATGATATCAGATAATGAAGGATATTATATGGCGCCAAAAAATACATTGGATGCTGTGATATTTTCATACAACAACAATGCCTACACTTTCGACCAGTTTGATGTACAGTTAAACAGGCCCGATATCATTCTTGGAAAAATTGGCCGGGTAGACACTGCCACTGTAAAAAGTTATTTTGCTGCGTATAAAAAAAGGCTGAACAAACTGGGTATGGAGGAGAAAAATATCAGCACTCAAATTCAACTTCCACTGGTAAGGTTGCAGGATAAATCAGCCATACAGCCCATTACCACTCAGCGTACCTATACCCTTACCCTGGAATGCAGTGATCAAAAATATCCACTTCAATACTTACAGGTACTGGTAAACAATAGCCCGGTATTGGGAGTTGCAGGGCTTGATCTTAGTAAACTCAACAGTAAGGAGCTGGTTAAAAAAGTGAGCATTCCGCTTGCCAGGGGCAATAACAGTATCAAAGTTTTTTGTACCAATTCGCAGGGAATAAAATCGCTTAGGGAAAGTTTTGAAATCATCAGTAACTATCCAGGCATAAAACCTGCAAAAACCTATTTCATAGGCATTGGCGTAGCCCAATATAAAGATGCGGCTATGAATCTTCAGTATTCGGCCAAAGATATCCGTGACCTTGCCAAAACTTTTGACAACCTCTATAACAATGTTGAAATTGATACTTTCATTAATGAGAGCGCTACCCGGGAAAACATTTTAGCCATCAAAAAAAAGTTAATGGAAACAGATGTAAATGACCGGGTGATTATGGCCGTAACCGGTCATGGATTATTAAATAAATCTTTTGATTTTTATTATGCCACCTGGGATATTGATTTTAAAAATCCCGAAAAACGAGGTATCAGATATGAGGACCTGGAGGGACTACTCAACAATGTTCCTGCTCAAAAAAAGTTATTGTTGATAGATGCCTGTCATTCCGGGGCATTGGATAAAGAAGAACTGCTTGCCAATAAAACAGAACTTTTATTAACAGACAGTAGTGAACACATCAGTGGCATTACGCCGAGAGGAGTTATTAAATTATATGCTGCCAAAGAAAATAACAACAGTAGTTTCCAGGTAATGCAAAACCTTTTTGCCGACTTAAGTAACAGCAATGGTGCGGTGGTTATTTCTGCCGCAGGCGGCATGGAATATGCCCTGGAATCGGCCCAGTGGAACAATGGCGTATTCACCTACTGCGTAAGAAAAGGTATTGAAGAAAAAATGGCCGATACTGAAGGGGGAAACAATGATACAAAAGTAAGTGTGCAGGAACTGCAGCAATATGTGAGTAAAAAAGTAAGCGAACTTACCAGGGGAAAACAACAACCAACCAGCCGCAGAGAAAATGTAGATTTTGAGTGGTGGCTCCGGTATTAAAAGATATTCGTAAACGTTAACGACATCCTTAATGATGAAACAATTTTGTAGCGTACTTATTTTTCTACTGCTTTGCAGCAACAGCTATGGGCAGCAAGCCAACAACTATTCTATTTATAAAAAACAATCCGCCAGCCTGTTAAAGGAAAGGGCCGTTTCTGATAACGAGATTACTGATTTCTTAAAAAAATATGCATCTAATAATATCAATTCCGATTCGGCGCTCACAAAATTATTAGTGCAATTGTGTTCCGGTAGAAAAGACATTGGAATCCTATTTTATTTTTTCAACAATGATCCCATTGCGCCTGGCAGTTTTAGATACTAAAAAGATTTTTAAAAACCCGGCGCAATGGGCAAGCTTTTCTTTGTTTGGAATAGACTATTGAAGATTACTAACCTCTAACCACAAACGCTTTTAAATGAAGTATTTTTTATTTTGCCTCTTTCTCTTTGCGACCCTGCAGTTTACACAAGCGCAGCCACTCACCCCGCAGTTTCCTGTATCTCACAGTGGGCTTAGCATTACCAATGCCACGTACAGTGCTGATGGAAAACTGTTGCTCACCCAGCAGGATGGAGACAAAGCATTTCTATGGGATGCCTATTCCAATAAACTGATCAGGGAATTAAACGGGGTAAGGAAAAGCAATTTTAGCAACGATGGTAATCTCTTACTGTTGCAGTACCCCGCCAAGGTTGAAGTATTGGCCACAGAAAATTTGAAGCTTATTTTTACAAAAAAAATAAAAGAGGGGTCTAACCTGGAGGATGCATTTCTAGCAAACAAAAATGAATACCTCTGTATGCTTACATCTAGCGGATGGCCTGTTAGCCGTGAACTGGAAGCCATCAACATTAGTGATGCACGGCAGGTATTTGCAATGAAAACAGGCATAGAATTTCCGGTACTGGCCAGCAACAACAGCGGCACTTTGTTTTCCCTCTCCGATTTTTATGGCAAAGAAACAATGACATACGATGCGCTTACAGGCCAGCAGGTATTTAGCATTTCGGGCACTGGTGAAAATATAAGAAAGCTAAGTTTTAGCCCCGATGGCAAGTGGCTGGCTGCAATTGCAGACAACAAAATTTTTGTATGGGATGCTGCCGATGGTAAACTGAAAAATAAATTAAGCGGGCACAAAGCTGCAATCAATGATATCAGTTTTAGCAACAACAGCAACATGCTCGTATCTGCGGGAATGGATAAGATGGTAAAGATCTGGAACGTTGCTTCCGGAAAACTCTCCAAAGAATTTACGGAAGAGGAAGAAGTGTACCGGGTAGCTTTTACCAGGCAAGACCATTACCTGCTCACCGGCTACCAATATTTTGGCTTGAATGTATGGGACATTCAGATGGGAACCAAACATCGTAACTTATATACAGGCATGGCAAAATTCCTGAACGGAAACCAGGCTACACCGGATGAAAAACTCATTTTTGCCAGCATGTATGGCGGTGCCAAAATGCACAAATTGAGCAATGGAGAAGAGCTACATGAATTTGTAAATTATACTGCAGAGATAGACCGCATAAAGCTGAGCCACAATAAAAAAATGCTCCTGTCGCTGAACGGGCAAAACGGGATGGATGTGTGGGATCTGCAAAGCGGACAATTTTTAGCAGGCATGGGCATGCCCGATACCATGCGGTTCTCAACTTATCTAAGCGATGCCATTTTTAGTGCCGATAATAAAACGATCATAGCTGGTTTTCAAACCGGCGACCTCGGCGCCTGGGACATCGCAAGCGGCCGTTACCTGGGCAAATACCTTGCTACCAATAATGGCAACATCACGCAGCTAACACTCAACAGTAAAAAAAATCTTTTATTGATAACAGGCGTAAAAGGGGTTTCTCTTTACCAGTTGCAACCGCTGAAAGAACTGTTCAGTTTTGCAAAAGATAAACTGGAAATATTTAATGCTGCTTTCAACCCTGACGAAACACAGGTGATGGTGAATACATATAAAGACCAGGCATTTATTTTAAACGCCAGGGATGGCAGCCTGCTTGGCAGCATCACCAAAAACGCTTATGCAGGCACGCCCCTCTTTACACCCGATGGAAAAACCCTGGCCATCGTAACCAGTAACGCCTACACCGTGCTTTACGACCCTGTAACCGGTAAGGAAATAAATAAATTTAAAACCTGGCCCCGGGATTTCAATGCAGAGGGAGCCAATATTTCACCCGACGGAAAAAATATCTATAGCTCTATTGGTTCTGATGTGCTGGAAGAAAACCGCTCTGTAGAAATACACGATAGCCAGACGGGTGCCCTTGTAAAAGCCTTGCCAGGCTTATTTTTTAAAAAGATAGCCTTCATACAAAACAATGCATGCATATTGATCACACCCGATGGAATAGAAAAAAGATCTTTACCTGATTTCAACCTGCTGCAAAAAACTACCGGCAACGATTTTTTAATTGATGAAAGCAATAACCGCCTGTTGGTAAAAAATAAATACAGTACAGAAATTTATCGCCTGGA
>JBBRFX010000190.1:0-6833 GCA_038241275.1 Chitinophagales bacterium | reverse complement strand
GCCATCATTTTTTCTATCTGGATAAATGATACCATGGCTTATATCGTTGGTTCTATGATAGGCAAAACTCCATTCAGCAAAATATCTCCTAAAAAAACATGGGAAGGCACGGGAGGCGGAGCGATACTTTGTGTAGTAGTGATTGCAATACTGGGGTCTGTAATACCTGCTGCCAAACATATTGCTGTGCAACACTGGATTGCCATTGCCGCCATCTGCGCTATTTTTGGAACCCTGGGCGATTTACTGGAAAGCAAAATAAAACGCATGGCCAATGTAAAAGACAGCGGCAGTTTTATGCCCGGCCATGGTGGATTTTTAGATCGGTTTGATTCTTTGCTGATAGCTGCTCCTGCAGTGTGGGTATATGTGAAACTGTTTTTTTAATTACAAACTCATTTAAAGTTTGTCGGATCAGGGAGCCTAACCTCTTAAACCTTTGAAACCTCTCAAACCTTTGAAACCTCTGAAACCTCTTAAACCTTTTAACCCTCATTTTCCCTACATTTGCAACTTAATTTTTTCTAAAATGACGATACATAGAGAAGGCTATAAATCTATTGCAATTGCCACCATGTTGTTTTGTGTTTTAAACGTGCTGATGTTCTGGTTTTTTGGAACATCCCTGCTTTGGTTGTGTATATTGTTTTTTATAGTAACCCTGTTATTTGTACTGTTTGTAGTATCTTTTTTCAGGATACCCAATCGGGTATTAACGATTAGTGATGGTAAGATTATATGCCCTGCAGATGGAAAAGTGGTTGTGATTGAAGAAACAGTAGATGGAGAATATTTTAAGGACAAAAGACTGCAGGTTTCTGTATTTATGAGTCCGCTTAATGTGCATGTAAACCGTAACCCGCTAAGTGGCGATGTGGTGTATAATCAATACCATAAAGGAAAGTACCTGGTAGCATGGAACCCTAAATCATCTACCGAAAACGAGCGCCATAGTGTGGTGATAAGAAAGGGGAATGTAGAAATATTGGTGAAACAAATTGCAGGAGCAGTGGCCAAACGTATTGTAAACTACCTGGAAGTTGGTCAAAAAGTGGAACAATGCCAGGAAATGGGTTTCATAAAGTTTGGCAGCAGGGTAGACTTGTTGTTGCCCGTAGGCACAAAACTGAATGTGCAGCTTAATGAAGTGGTAAAGGGTGGAGTAACGGTAATAGCTACCATATAAGCGGCTAATAAAAAAAATAGTCAGAAAAAGTATTGCCTGTTAGCCGGATTTTAACAAATAGAGATTTTTATTGTATAATTTTTCCTCCTATATTTACGTTATTTAACTAAACAAATAAAAAAAATATAATGAAAAAATTATTCTTATTAGCAACTGCTGCTTTAATGGTTACAGGAGTAACATTTGCAAACAACGAAGGAAAAGGCAAAAAGAAAAAATGTGCAAAAGGCAAAACCTGCTGCTCTAAAGACAAAGAGGCCGCCAGTGCAGAAAAGAAATCCTGCTGCAAAGACAAAGCAGACAAGACTGTTAAAATGTAATTGCTTCCTAAAAATTATTGAGCCCCCGATTTTATCGGGGGCATTTTTTTATCAAAATATATCTTCCATTTCTCTCAGGTGAGTAATAGTATAAGTGGGTTTAATTTCTGTAACAGCATTAATATGATTTACAAAAATTGTATCCATTCCTGCATTCATGGCACCTTGTATGTCAGCATCAAGGTTATCGCCAATCATTATGCTTTGTGCCAATGAGGCTCCTGCTTTATTCATAGCATAATCAAAAATTTCTTTTTTGGGCTTCAGGCTGTTGCTGGCTTCTGAGGTTATTACATGAGTAAAATATTTATCCAGCCCGCTGTTTTCCAGTTTGCTTCTCTGCGTTATTTCAAATCCATTGGTAATGAGGTGCAGGTCGTATTTTTTTTCTTTCAGGTAATCCAGTATTTCAAAAGTGTGTGGAAACAGCAGTTTTTGTGTAGGTAATATTTCTAAAAACTTACCACTAAGCACTTTTGCCAAAGGTTCATCAGCAATTTTAAAATCAAGCAGGGTGCGCCACATCCTTTTCCATTTAAGGTCATCTGCACTTATCAAACCTTTATGGTATCGGTTCCACAACTGCTGGTTGTGAAACAGATACTTTTGATAAAAATCATCAAAGGCTGCATTTACTCTGGTATCAAGCCCAAATTGTCCATATATATTAGTAAGGGCTGTTTTTGCATTGCTGTCAAAATCCCAAAGGGTATGGTCCAGGTCAAAGAAAAGATGTTGGTATTTGTTCATAACTATCACTTCTACAAATAACTTTGCACAAAAGTTTATTTAAAATTGTAAAACTACACTAAGTCTGTCTAATTATGGGAAATGAACAAAATGCAGCGGCTACTGTGATTGTAACAGGTGCCAGTAAAGGAATAGGCAGGGCCATAGCTGAAAAATTTGCTGCAGAAGGATACACTATCCTGTTATGTGCAAGAAATGAAGTTAATTTATTAGCCGCTGCAGAAGATATCCGGAAAAAATACAGCCAGGCTACTATTAAAGTTTTTACAGCAGATATTTCGGTTAAAACCCAGGTATTGGTATTTGCAGACTGGTGCCTGCAGCAGGGCACACCGGCAGTGTTGGTAAATAATGCAGGGGTTTACCTTCCTGGCAATGCCTGCAGTGAACCCGAAGGACATCTTGAAACAATGATGAACACCAATCTTTTTAGTGCTTATCATCTAACCCGAAAATTGTTACCCACTATCCTTAAACAGGGCAGTGGTCATATTTTTAATATTTGTTCTATTGCAGCGCTTCATGCTTACGAGGGTGGTGGCAGTTACAGCATCAGTAAGTTTGCTCTAAATGGATTTAGCCAAAACTTACGGCATGAATTAATGCAAAGCGGTATAAAAGTGACAGCAGTTTTTCCAGGGGCGGTAATGACAGATAGCTGGGGCGATTTTGATAACAGCAGCAAAAGAATCATGGAAGCTGCAGATATTGCCAACATGGTATGGGCTGCATTTAATTTATCCCCACAGGCCGTAGTAGAAGAAATAGTAATGCGTCCACTGCTGGGGGATTTATAATTAACAGTTTCTTTAGGCCCTTTTAAGATTTGTAATCAGGAAGAGCGGCTACGATTTTTTACTTTTGCATTTGTAGTAAAACCTGGTATGCATATAATTTTAAAAAAAATCTTGTTGTGTTGTTTTGTTACTGTAGCAATATTAAATGCTATGGGCCAAACAAAATTTTCGGCAGTAATAAGCCCTGCACAGATAGCAAAAGATGAATATGCTACCCTTAGGTTGATTATTGAAAATGCTGTAGATATCAGGAAAATTACGCCTCCTTCTCTTAGAGATTTTGTGGTAGTGAGTGGCCCCAACCAGGAGAGTGGAATGAATGATATCAATGGAGTGGTTAATCAATACGTGGCCATCAGTTATATTCTTCAGCCACGCCACACCGGCAATATCGTATTACCGGCCGCCACAGCCATTATTGGCGGAAAAAATTACACGTCGCCTCCATTAAAGTTATTGGTAAAAAAAGCTGCAGGATCGGGTTCTTCCAGCAATGCTTCTGCCTATGCTGCCATAGATCCTTATGCAATACAGCGGCCGCCCGAAGATTTTGCAGATTTTATTTTAAAAAAAGGAGAGCGTATACCCGATAAGGTGAGCAAAAACATGCAGTTAAAATTGGAGACCAGTAAAACGAGTTGTTTTGTAGGAGAACCCATAGTAGCATCCTATAAATTATATTCCCGGTTAAAGAGCGAAAGCAGGCTGGCCAAAAATCCTTCCTTTAATGGATTTTCGGTGATTGAGCTGCAACAGCCTGATGTAACTGATTATGCCCGGGAAAAATTAAACGGACGTGAATTTAATGTTTATACCATTCGCAAGGCACAGTTATATCCCTTGCAGTACGGCACGATTGAGATAGAAAGTGCCACGCTGGAAAACAGTATCCAGTTTTTAAAGGATGATGCAGCCAATTTGCAGGGCAATGCGAGTGGCTATATCAATGGATTTGCACTTGGCACAGATGCAGTAGTAACAGAGTCGGTGAGCCTCAGCAGCAAACCTGTAAGCATAGTGGTGAAACCGCTTCCGGAACAGGGGAAACCTGCTTCCTTTAATGGTGCAGTAGGCAAGTTTGATATTACCCTCAGCCTGGAAAAAAATAATTTCAGCACCGATGAAAATGGTAAACTAACGCTTGTGGTTAGTGGCCAGGGAAATCTTCAGTTGGTTACGGCACCCGACATTAACTGGCCAAAGCAATTAGAAGCTTTTGAAGCAAAAGTTACCGATGAACTGATTCAAACAGACGTGCCTGTGAGCGGCAAAAAAATATTTGAAATCCCCTTTGTAGTGCAGGCAGCGGGAACTTACGAGATACCCTCCGTTAAATTTAGTTTTTTTGATCCTGCCAGTGTTTCTTATAAAACCATCAGTACAAAACCAATTTCCTTTACTGTGCAAAAAGGAACAAAAACACCCATTTATTTTGCAGATACCGCTTCTGCAAAAGCGCCCATTTCTTTTGCAAAAAAAATGTTTGAGAACCGGGGTTGGATCGTAGGATTGATTGGGTTGATGATAGCGATAGGATTATTTTTTTGGATAAAGCAGGATAGCAAAAAAAATACAATGGCCAGCCCATCAGTGATGGAGGTAAAGGAACAGGCAAAACAAATTATTCCTTTTTCTAAAACTGCCGATGAAATTTCGCAGAACCCGCTGAGCTTATCCGGCAATTGTTTAGAAACGGACCAATGTATTGAGTTTTACAGTTTGCTCAACCAGGAATTAAAAACGTATTTGTCCAATAAATTTTCAATTTCGGTACATGAAATAAATGCCAAAAGAGTTTCGGCAGTAATGGATAATGCAGGAATTGATAATGTAGTTTCTTTGCAAATGCAGCAACTGATGCAGGATATAGAGTGGCAGTTATATACACCATTCGAAAGAAATGAAGCCATGACAGAAATGTACAATCGCTCCCAGGCGCTTATACAATTGATACATACTTATCATACCGCTACTCGGTAAATTTATATCCCACTCCTCTTACTGAATGAAAGTATTGCGGATTGCGGCTGTCGTCTTCAAAATATTTTCTAAAGTTCAGAATAAAATTATCAATGGTTCGGGTGGTAGGATAAACATTATAACCCCATACTGCCTGTAAAATTTTTTCCCTTGTTACCACTTCATTTTTATTTTCTATCAGTAGTTTTAAAAGCATCGCCTCTCTTTTAGATAAGGCGATCTGTTCTCCTTTTTTATTAAAACACTCCAATGCTTTAAAATCAATTTTATTGCTGCCAAATTCATAAATATCGGGCAAGGTTTGTTTGATAGCCATCTGCTCACTTTTGCGAATGAGTTTGTTTACCCTAAGCAATAATTCTTCCAGGTTAAAAGGTTTAGTGAGGTAATCGTCTGCGCCTTTTTTTAATCCCAAAACCCTGTCTGAACTGCTGTTTCGGGCACTTAATATTAAGATTGGTATTTCGGTATTGGTGAGGCGTATGGTTTCACAAACACTGATACCATCCAGTTCGGGCAACATTACATCCAGAATGATGAGATCAAAATGCTCCTGTTGAAATTGTTTTAAAGCCTGTTCACCATCATAACTGCTGGTTACTTCATACCCTTCCAGCTCCAGGTTTAATTTTAATGCTTCCTGCAGGTTTTCTTCGTCTTCTACCAATAAAATGGAAAATGCTTTTTCTGCCATAAATAATTATTTATACAATCACTGCTAACTGAATGGTAAAGATACAGCCAGCTTGCTCATTGTTGAGGATGAATATATTTCCTCCATGATTTCTTACAATTTTGCGGGTAATATATAGCCCTAACCCTGTGCCTTTCGCTCTTTTGGTGGCTTCATTACCCAGCCGGTAAAATTTATCAAATACTTTTTTCTTTTCTTCATCTGCAATACCCGGGCCGCTATCTTTTATTTGAATTTCTGCAACGGTATCATTTAACTCCAGTTGAATACTTATGGGCAAATCTTTGGGAGAATATTTTAATGCGTTTTCAATCAGGTTATTTATAGCTATTTCCAATAACATAGCATCGCCTGTAATGATAATATCTTTTTCTATGTTTATATGAATAATCCTGTTTGGATAACGGGTTATAAAATCTTCTGCAGATTTATTTACCAGGTTACCCAGGTTCAGTTCTTCTTTTACAAAACGATAGCCACCCGCATCTATCTGGGAGGATATGAGCATATTATTACAAAGGGTATCCAGCCGGTCGGTTTCCTGCAGGGTATTATGCAAAAGCCTTTTTTGCTGAATATCATCCAGCTTTCTTTTTTGCATCGTCTCCAGGTTTAATTTAGCTACGGCAATGGGTGTTTTTAATTCATGTGTAATGGCCATCATAAAATGCTGCTGTTCCTGGCTTATTTTAAACTGGCGTTTTACAGCCTTATAAAAAAAGATAGCGCCTGCAATTATTACCAGTAAAAAAGTAGCGCCTTCGCCGGCATATTGTTTTTCTTTTCTCTCTGAATCTTTTTCAATTTTTTCTAATTGTAATTGGGATGATCCTGTGTTGGTAGAAATAGTTTCTTTCCTCAACTCACTCATCAACTGGTTTTGATTATTAAGGGTGATGAACCAAAATATTAATGCAGCAATGATATAAGCCAATAACACCCAGTAGATGAAAAACAGACTGAATTTCTTTTTAGATTTTGGGAACATAGTCAAAAGTCAAAAGTCAAAAGTCAAAAGTCAAAAGTCAAAAGTCAAAAGTCAAAAGTCAAAAGTCAAAAGTCAAAAGTCAAAAGTCAAAAGTCAAAAGTCAAAAGTCAAAAGTCAA
>JBBRFX010000189.1:0-6879 GCA_038241275.1 Chitinophagales bacterium | reverse complement strand
TTTTGATAAAAATGTATCTAAAGTAACTGCCACCCTTGGCTGGGAACAGGAATATTTTGTAGTGGATGCAGGCCTTGCCAATGCAAGACCCGATCTTACCCTTGCCGGCAGAACCGTTTACGGACATGCACCTGCCAAAGGCCAACAATTGGATGATCATTATTTTGGCGCCATACCGGAGCGTGTGTATGCATACATGAGAGATTTTGAACAGGAATCTTATCGCCTTGGTATTCCATTACGTACCCGCCACAATGAAGTTGCCCCGGCACAATTTGAGTGTGCTCCTATTTTTGAAGAAGCCAATCTTGCAGTAGATCATAATACCTTATTGATGGACGTGATGACAAGGGTTGCAAAACGCCATAACCTGCTGGTATTACTGCACGAAAAACCATTTGCCGGCATTAACGGCAGCGGCAAGCACAACAACTGGAGCCTTAGCACCGATACGGGTGTAAACTTGTTGGCCCCCGGCAAAACGCCTAAGACTAACCTGATGTTCCTTACTTTTTTTGTAAACATCATCAAAGCTGTGCATGATTATGCAGACTTGCTGAGAGCAACCATTGCAAGTGCAGGTAATGATCATCGCCTTGGCGCCAATGAAGCACCTCCTGCCATTATTTCAATATTTATAGGTAAGTATTTAACCGATGTTTTAAACCAGGTAGAAACAAGGGTGAGTGGTCATTTTGATGAGCAGGATGAAGCTATTTTAAAACTGGATATTCACAAGAGTATTCCGGAACTGATGCTGGATAATACTGATCGAAACCGTACTTCTCCATTTGCATTTACAGGTAATAAATTTGAGTTCCGTGCTGTAGGATCTGCCGCCAACTGCGCAGGCCCCATGACTACGATTAACACCATCATGGCAGAAACGCTCAAGAACTTTAAAACAGAAGTAGATGGGCTGATTGAAAAAGGTGAAAAGAAAGAAGTAGCCATTATGCAGATCATTCAAAAATATATTGTAGACAGTAAATCTGTTTTATTTGAAGGAGATGGTTATAGCGAAGAGTGGGCAAAAGAAGCAGAAAAAAGAGGACTGGGAAATGTAAAAACCACTCCACTTGCATTGGATGCATTTGTTACAAAAAAATCAAAAGATCTTTTTAAACACAATGATATTTACAGCCATCCGGAGCTGGAAGCAAGGCATGATATTATGCTGGAAGCTTATGTAAAAAAAGTGCAGATAGAAGCAAGGGTAATGGGCGACCTGGCCAGCACCTTGATTTTACCGGCAGCAGTGAGGTATCAAAATGACATCATCAAAAATATTGTGGGCCTAAAAGAAGTTGGTTTGCCGGATACATCTTATGCCAATCAAAAACAAATTCTGGAGGTTTTGAGCGATCATATCAATACCATTGCTGATAATGTAGAAAAAATGATTGAGGCAAGAAAAGTGGCCAACGAAATTGAAGATATGCGGGAAAAAGCCATTGCCTATTGCGATGATGTAAAAGGCAATTACTTTGATATTATCCGGTACCATGTAGATAAACTGGAACTGATGGTGGATGATAATTACTGGCCGCTGCCAAAATACAGGGAGTTACTTTTCTTAAGATAATACGCAGTTAAATGATAAATAAAAATCCCGCAATTGCGGGATTTTTATTTATGTAAACTCTTAATATTTTATTGAATGATTAATCTTTTAACTTCTGAAAAATTTCCTGCCTGTATTTTTAAAATGTATATACCATTACCGGAAACCCTAAACTCTTTTAATGTGAAATTATTATTTCCTTTTTGCAACATTTGAACCTGCTGTGCAATTTTTTGTCCACCCGGTGCGTATATTGAAATATTTGCAACTTGCGAAACACTGCTGGTCATATTCACTTTTACTAAATCACTTTTAGTTAAAACAGTTGGATAAACATTCTCAACAGATGTAATCAGTGAAGGCTTTAAGATAATAACTTTAGAATATTCAACCTTACCATTTAGATCATACATTTTTAAACGGTAATAAAGTGTTTGTTCATTTTTTGGAAGACTATTATCTATCCATTTGTAATTTTTAATTGTACTGGAATTTCCGGAAGCGGTAATTGTTTTTAAAGACTCAAAATTAATTCCATCTGCACTTCTTTCCAGATCAAAAAAGTTATTTCCAGCTTCTGAATAAGTATTCCATTCTATAATAGCAGCATTTTCTGTTAGCTGACCTTTAAAATCCCCTAAAGAAACCGGCAATACAATATTTAAATAAGATTTACTGTAAACATAGTCACCTGCTTCAGACCCATCAGCATCTCCGGCTATTCCGGCTACATAAAAGCTTACAGGTGATGAGCCGGTAAGTGGTGCCGTCCATCTTAAATTATTGAAGGTATAGGAAGTACCGGTTAACAAGGCTCCGTTGGTATTTCTAAGTTCACCACCGGATACATTTGTATTTGGATTGGTAGTAGAAAAAGTACCCAAAGCTGTGCCTGACGTACCGGTAATTACTGCCTTAATGGCAAATCCCCAAATCTGAATAGTTGTAGCATTGGTAATGGTTACACTAAAATTATACACCTGACCGGGTACGTATGATCCTGTGGGAAGACCTGTTGCAACAATGCTTCCGCCGGCTGTGTTAAGTGCAAAATCGCCATGACATCTTACGCAGGTCCTGCTGTTGGTAGGCGCCCCGGTGTTTGTGGTGGGAGGATTAGGATCACTTACAACTGATTTGTGTGAATAAGATGAAATGATGATGGCCAAGGCTAAAAAAGAGAGGATAGAGAATTTTTTCATTTTTTTTTAAATTTTAGATTTTAACATAAAAATTCCATTACAACATTTGGCTATAAGGCTGTTAGACTTTTGTGATAAAAAATTTTATGAGGGATAAAAGTTCAACATTAAATTGAGGCCAACTTCTTTGTAATAAAAAAGCACAATTGTATGTTAAAAAGCAAAGCTAACAAGGGTACAGAAATTTAAACATGACAAAACTGTGACACCAATATGATTTAAATCATAGTTTACCGTTCAATCATTTCACTATCCTAAGAAAATATTGATCAGAAATTACTGTTTAAACATAAACATATAAATCAATATATTCTTTCTTAAAAAAATATAAGCACTGATTTATTATTTTTTCCGTCAATCAATTTGAAATAATACTTATTTTAAATCCCTTAACAAAAAGGTTCGCTATTTTTATTGAATGAAAAAAATCCTATGGTCTTTTTTGATCTTCTTCTTTTTTAGTTCCGCTGTTTCAAATGCACAATCCAATGCAGGAAAATATACCGCAGTAGATGATTTTGTAACCAAACTGGGTGCTATAGATAGTCAAAACGTAGCTATTATTACAGAAGCGCTTACCCTAAGATTGGCTGATAAAGAACAAAAAGCAAGGGCTATTTTTTACTGGATAGCCAACAATATTTCGTTGGATGTAAAAGCCTTAAAAATAAATGACGAAAGAAAATCGTTGCCTGAAGATGTTGTAAAATACAGGAAAGCAACATCGCTTGGTTTTGCAAAACTGTTTCAGGAAATGAGCAGCCTTGCAAACATTCGTTGTTTGGTTGTAGATGGTTATATAAAAAAAAGTATTGATGATTTAAATAACCCATCTGATGAAATCAATCATTCCTGGAATGTAGTGCAGCTTGGCCAAAGCCCCGAGCAATGGTTTTATGTAGATGCCGCACTTGCCAGCGGAACTTTGGATAAAAAAATGTCGGTTTTTACAAAAGATTTTACCAGTGAATATTTTTTTGCAGATAGAGGTTTATTTAACCTGGATCATTACCCGGATAATGATGCCTGGCAATTGGGCAGCGGGCCAAAAAGTATTAAAGAATTTTATAACCTGCCTATCATTTTTAATGGGGCCTATTATTATAATTTTAAAAAACCAACTCCGGCAGCAGGATATATAAAAACTAAATCAACTGCAAAAAACAAATTTATCATTCCTTATAGTGCAGCTACCGGCCTTAGTACCGTATCACTGCTGATTGGTGATGGCAGAAAGCAACAAAAACCTGAGCCAATGAACATTGCAGTTAGCGGAGGCCTGATTACTTTTTCTTATCAATTTAAATTACAAGATACTTACCCTGTAAAAATTGTTATTGACGGTAAAACGGTTTTGGAATATATGGTAGAAGTTACCGAATAGCTTTGTTATTTTTTTCTTCACTAAGCATGGCCCCAAAATCCATGTTTCGTGCAAGTCCATTTACGGCAATGGCAATACGCTTTATTTTAGTAGCATCCGTTTTTGCAGTTTCTATCCATTTAGAATAATATTGTTGGTGAGAAACCGGTAATTTAGAAAAGATTTTCATTGCGGCTGGTTCATCCTGCAGGCATTGCAGTAATCCGGCAGACAATGGAATAACTTCATCATCTGTTTCAATTTCAACCAGCACTTTTGCTCCTTTATTTTTCCTGATAGCTTTGCGCATGGCTGCATTAACTGCCATAATAAATTGCCCATCTCCCATTGGTATCAGTGCTACAGATTGAATGGGATGTTCATCCAGCAACCCTTTTACCCGAAATGATTTTTTAAACCCGGGTTTTAGTTGGCTGGTAACTTTTACAGGTATATTAATATAGGTCCACCCCGACTTCTCTCCATGCGCACCAAATTTTTCAAGCAAAGCTTCAAAACCTATTTTCATTTTTTTGTTTAAAAATAAATAAAATATGATACAATATAATTAAACTAATTGCAGCATGAGTTGTTGTAAATAGCAATGAATATATTAATAACAGGTGCCAATGGATATATTGGCCAGCGTTTAATCCCGGTATTACTTGAGGATGAACACCGGCTTATTTGCTGTGTGCGCAACAGGAGCCGTTTTGACGAAGAACAATCTTCGGCGTTAATAGAAGCCATTGAAGTTGATTTTTTAAAACCAGCAGAATTCCCTACCCCACCAAAAGATATAGATGTTGCTTACTACCTTATTCATAGTATGAGCAGTGGTGAGGATTTTGAAAAACTGGAATCAGAAGCAGCCAGAAATTTTTTAACCTTTGTAGAAAAAACAAACTGTAAACAAATCATTTACTTAACAGGAATTGTGAATGAAACTCATTTATCCCAACATCTTACTTCCCGCCTGAAGGTGGAAAAAATACTCAATAGTGGAGCTATTCCGCTTACCGCACTTCGTGCAGGTATTATCGTAGGTTCGGGAAGTGCTTCTTTTGAAATAATCCGTGACATTGTAGAAAAGCTACCTATCATGATTGCCCCAAAATGGTTGAATACATTGTGTCAGCCCATTGCTATACGTAATGTGATTCAATTTTTGAAAGGTGTGGCACTGAAGCAAAATTGTTATAATAAAAATTTTGATATAGGCGGGCATGAAGTATTAAGTTACAAAAACATGCTCCTGCAATTTGCCAAAGTAAGAGGCCTTAAAAGAAAGATCATTATCGTACCAATAATGACTCCCAAACTTTCCTCCTATTGGTTGTATTTTATTACATCTACTTCCTATCAGCTTGCGGTGAACCTGGTACACAGCATGAAAATAAATGTAGTGTGCCGTCCTAATAAGCTGGCTGAAGATTTAGGTATTGAATTAATACCTTACAAAAAAGCTGTAGAAATGGCCTTTACAAAAATTGAAGAGCAGATGGTGTTAAGCAGTTGGAAAGATGCCTTTAGCAGCAGCAATACAAAACTGGATTTACTCAACTATAAAGAAGTGCCAAGCTTTGGTTGTTTTAAAGATTTAAAATGGCGGGAAATAAAAGATTCTCCTGAAAAAGTGCTGGATAATATCTGGAGTATTGGAGGCAGAAAAGGATGGTATTATGGTACCAACTTATGGAGGTTACGTGGCTTAATGGATAAGTTTGCCGGCGGTGTGGGGCTGCGTCGTGGCAGAACCAATATCAATACCATTCAAACAGGCGATGCATTGGATTTTTGGAGAGTATTGGTGGCAGATAAAAAACATAACCGCCTGTTACTTTTTGCAGAAATGAAATTGCCGGGTGAGGCATGGCTGGAATTTAGAATCATGAAGAAACACAATAAAATTCAACTGAGGCAAACCGCAACATTCAGACCCAAGGGTTTGTGGGGCAGACTCTACTGGTATGCCATGTTACCTTTTCACTATTTTATTTTTAATGGAATGATTAAAAACATTGTGAAAACGACCTAAAAAAACCCCGGTTAAAAACCGGGGTTAGTATTTTAAGCCCTTTGTTTTACAGGCGCTTTTTTCTTTACTTTTTTCAAAGCCGATTCGATGGCTTTGCTTAATTCGTCGTATGTATTTTTAGCCACTCTTTCACCGTTTACAAAAAACGTTGGTACATCTTTTACACCACGATCAATTCCTTCTTTTAAATCGCCCTGCACCTGCCATCCGTAGGTAGCATTTACAAGATCATCCAAAAAACGTTTGTTGCTCACACCAGCTTCTTTGCTATGTAATTTTAAACTGGTGGTGCCAAGGTTCTTGCGGTTTGCAAAAAGAATATTATGCATTTCCCAAAATTTTCCGTCCTGTGCAGTAGCTACTGCAGCTTCTCCGGCCTTAAGGCTGCGCTGATGAATTTTAGTCATTGGAAAATGCCTGAAATTAAAACGTATTCTTCCGTCGTAATCGATCAGTAATTTTTTAACTATTTCATTTGCTTTTGCACAAACCTCGCTTTCATATTCGCCAAATTCTTCCAGCGTTACTTCAGCTTTGGGATTACCTACAAATACATCTTTCGGTTCAATTATTTCTACTACATCTTTCTTAAATGCCATATATAAACTCCTTTTAATTAATCAACCCTGTAATTGAGGAGATCAAAACAAGATTGTACGTGATAAATATTTCTGAATTTCAGTTTCAGAATCGGATGAAGATAGGTTTTTTT
>JBBRFX010000188.1:0-6940 GCA_038241275.1 Chitinophagales bacterium | reverse complement strand
CAGACACATTTATTAACATTTTATTGTGCAGCGTTTAGTAGATAGTTTCGTTTACTTGCAGTTAATTCTTAAATGGCATAAATTTAGCCGTGATTGTATAAATTTTAAACCCGGGCAACCTAATATATAAATATGTTTGATATCTTATTACAGGCAGACAGCACCGCAGCCGCTGCCGCATCAGCGGTAAAAACAGAATCAGTATGGACTTTATTAACCAAGGGTGGCCCTTTGATGATTCCCCTGGGAATATTATTTGCCCTGGCCGTTTACTTTTTTATAGAACGTTATTTAGTGATAAAAAAAGCCGGGCAGTTGGATGAAAATTTTATGAGTATCATCAGGGATCATGTGGTAAATGGTAATGTAACAGCCGCAAGAAGCCTCGCAAAAAATACCAATAACCCCGTGGCAAGAATGATAGATAAAGGATTGCAGCGTATAGGCAAGCCTATTGATGCTATTGAAAACAGTATGAATAATGTAGGCAAACTGGAAATGTATAAAATGGAAAAAAACCTGACCATGCTTTCTGTGATTGCACGTATTGCTCCTTTGTTTGGGTTTGTGGGTACTATTGTGGGGCTTGTATTATTGTTGAAACAATTTGCTACCATCAGTAATCCTTCTATCAGCCAGATAGCAGATGCGATGTATATCAAATTAATTACATCTGCCACCGGTTTAATCATTGGTATGCTGGCCTACCTGGGATATAGTTTTTTAGATACACAAATCAACAGAACCGCCAATCGTATGGAAGCGGCCAGCAGTGAGTTTATTGATATTTTGCAGGAACCAACGAGGTAGGGGGAAGTTAAAAGTTAAAAGTCAAAAGTCAAAAGTCAAAAGTCAAAAGTCAAAAGTCAAAAAAAAGTCAAAAGTCAAAAAAAAGTCAAAAGTCAAAAGTCAAAAAAAAGTCAAAAGTCAATGTCTGCCCAGACCACAAGGACGGGGTCAAAGGAAAACAGTGAAAGGTGGAAGTGACGAATAGTTGATTTTGAAAGTTAATAATACAAATACGTGACGAAGGAACGTTAAACATTAAACGTTAAACCTTTAAACCTGTTCTAGCATGAGTTTAAGAAAAAATAATTTACGAAACGAACATTCAGAAGTGGACACCGGGCCATTAAATGATATTTTGTTTATACTGCTCATGTTTTTTTTAATGATATCTACATTGGCTAATCCCAATGTGATAAAGATGAGCGTGCCCCGCTCTAAAAGTGATACAAAACAAAAACAAAGTGTAGTAGTAAGCGTAGATAAGGATAAGAATCTTTATGTAGGTACCAAATTAATTCCCCATGATTCGCTTGAAGCTGTACTTAGGAAATATATCAATGAAGGCGACAGTATTAAACCGGCCGTAGTTATTAATGCAGATTCTATTGCACAATGGGGAGAAATAATAAATGTAATGAAAGTAGCCCGTAAATTGGGTGCTACCACTTCGGCTACCGTTACCGGCGGCGATTAGCTATAACCATTCTTTCCTTTTCGTAAAAGTCTTTTTTAATAACGGCTTCATAACCCTGCTCCAAAAAATGAGCCGCTACTTCTTTTGCATAACTTTCGTGGGTTTCCAAAAATATACAACCGTCGGGAGATAAATTGTCTTTGCCAAAAGCTGCAATCTTTTCATAAAAAATCAGCCGCTGATTATCGGGAACAAACAAGGCAAGATGCGGTTCATGTGCCGTTACATTTTTATCCAGTTTTTCTTTTTCATTTTCCGGAATATATGGAGGGTTACTTACAATCACATCAAACACGGGCATTTGTTTCCAACTGTTTTCATCCAGGAAATTCATTTGAATAAAACTGATTTCGGTTAAATGAGTAGCGGCATTTTCTTTTGCAATAGCAAGCGCACCTTCGCTAATATCTAATGCACTTACCAATATTTGAGGTAGATTTTTTTTTATGCTTATAGGGATACAGCCAGTTCCTGTGCCAATATCGAGCAAAGTTTTTGAATGGCCTGATTTAATAAAATCAATGACGGCTGCTACCAGTTCTTCTGTCTCTGGCCGGGGAACCAATACTGCCGGAGATACTTTAAAGAGTAAATTATAAAACCATGCCTGCCCAATAACATACTGCACCGGCTGGTGCTGTTTTAGTAGAGTAAGCGCCTGTTCTATCTTAAGTTGAATTTCTTTTTCTACAATGCGGTGAGGATGTATAATAATATCCGATTTGCCTGCACCTGCCAGCGATTCCAGTACCATAGCAGAAATAATTGATGCTTCATGAGGCTCGTACAGCAACTTCAATTCGTTTAAAAAATGAGTATGTAATTCCTTTAATTGCATGTAGGCAAACTTAGTTTAATTTTTGGTTGCTTACTTTTGCGCACTTGACAAAGCATGAACACTATATGAACCGGTGCCTGCAACTGGCACAACTGGGGGCAGGTTATACAGCTCCCAACCCAATGGTGGGGGCAGTGTTGCTGCACAACGATATTATTATTGGCGAGGGATACCATCAGCAATATGGAGGCCCACATGCAGAAGTTAATTGCATCAACAGTGTATTGGCAGAAAACAAACAGTTGATTGCAAAAAGTACATTGTATGTATCCCTGGAGCCCTGTGTACATTTTGGTAAAACAGCTCCCTGTGCCGATCTGATTATTCAGCAGCAGATACCGGATGTGGTAATTGCCTGCAGGGATTCATTTGAAAAAGTGAACGGACATGGTGTTCAAAAATTGATACGGGCCGGGGTAAATGTAACAGAAGGCGTTTTAGAAAAGCAAGCACTGGAGCTTAATAAAAGATTTTTTACATTTCATGAAAAAAAGCGGCCTTATATTTTTTTAAAGTGGGCACAGAGCAATGACGGATTTATGGCCAAACAGGGATTTGAAAAGGTAGCCATCAGTAATGAAATCAGCAACAGGTACACACATCGTATGAGGGCACATGAAGCAGCTATTATTGTGGGAACCAATACTGCAATATATGATAATCCGTCGCTCACGGGTAGGTTATGGCCCGGTAAAAATCCGGTAAGAATCATCATAGATAAACAACTTCGTTTACCCATAAATTCGGCAGCTTTTGACCAAAGTGCTCCGCTTATTATTCTCAACCATATTAAAGAAGAAAAAAGTGCCCATATTTATTTTCATAAAATAGATGAAAGCGAAAATATGCTTAGCCATTTGATGCCCTTTTTGTATGAAAACAATCTTAATTCTTTGATAGTAGAAGGAGGGGCTGTGTTGTTAGGTTCCTTTATTAAACAATCTCTTTGGGATGAAGCGATCGTAATTACAAATAACACATTAAACATTGCGAATGGAATTGTTGCTCCTTCTTTGCCGCTGCAGAAATCAGTACAGGATTTTTCTATATACTCAGACCAAATTAAATTGTACCGAAACCACTAAGCAATGATTTTTTTGATTGGAAGTATTTTATTATCGTCATTTCTCACCATTGCTTTTAAACTGTGCGACAGGTTTGACATCAACAAGTTTCAGGCAATTGTATTTAATTACCTGGCTTGTGCTATCACAGGTTCTATCGTAACTTTATCGTGGCCCTCTTATGCAAATAATATTGCACAGCCATGGTTTAAATGGGCTTTATTGATGGGGTCCGGTTTTATCATCACTTTTTACCTGATAGCACTCACCGTAGAAAAAAGCGGGCTGGCCAAAGCATCCGTAGCAAGCAAACTATCACTTATCATTCCATTTTTATTTTCGCTTTTTTTATACAACGAAGCTGCATCATTTATTAAAGTTGCAGGAATATTGCTGGCATTGGTAGCGGTGGTGCTAACTTTATTGCCGGGTAAGCCGGAGGGTTTTAGCAACAATACGGTTTCCGGAAACTCCCGGGTACAAAAAATAATTTTACCCGTGATCGTTTTTGCAGGCACGGGTTTGCTGGACACACTTATAAAATATATAGAGCAACAGTTTATTACAGAAGGGAGTAAAGATCCTTATCTTATTACCTGTTTTTCGGTAGCTTTTGTAATAGGTTTTTTATTTTTATTAATGCAATTGGGCTCAGGGAAAATAGCTTTTCAACCCAAATCTGTATTGGCAGGTTTTATCATTGGCATCCCCAATTATTTCTCTATCTGGTGCCTTTTGAATGTGTTGAAACAATATGGCGATATCAGTTCTGTAATTATACCAGTCAATAATATGGGTATAGTATTATTTAGTGCAATGGTAGCATGGATATTTTTTAAAGAAAAATTAACCCGTACTAACTGGATAGGGATTATGTTAGCTGTTTTATCTATCCTTATGATAGCTTTGGCACAATAAAAATATAGAGATGAATGGAATTTTATAATACTATAGAGCAGCCGGCAGTGGCAGAGTACAAAGACAGGGGCAGTAAGTTTATTGCTTATGCCTATCCTTTAAGCACAGCCGGGGAGTTTAAAATACACCTGCAGCATTTAAAGAAAGAACATCCCAAAGCGGTTCATTTTTGTTTTGCTTACCGCATAGGCCTGGATGGAAACCAGTTTAGGGTAAGTGATGATGGTGAACCTTCCGGATCTGCAGGCAAGCCCATCATGGGACAGATAGACAGTAAGGACGTCTCCAATTTATGTATTATAGTTGTACGTTATTTTGGAGGAACCCTGTTGGGTGTTCCGGGATTGATAAACGCTTATAAAATGGCATCCATGCTGGTATTACAGGTTGTTCCAATTGTGCAAAAACCGGTACTGGTCAATTACTCTATTCAGTTTGACTATACCCAGATGAATGATATTATGATGATCATTAAACAATTGCAGGGTATCATCATAGATCAGGAAAATCAACTTTTCTCAATAATTAAAGTAGGTGTACCTAAAAGCAGGAGTACGGAATTAGAATATAGAATAAAGAATCTTCGCAACGTAGAGATTGCATTTTTATTATAATGTGTATATATTTTTTTGGATATCCGGCAAGTTTTAACAAATTGTTATAAATTTAGCGAAACTTATCTGCCAAAACATGAATAAAAATTTACTGCTATTTCCACTTTTTTTTATTTCAGCTACATTTTCTTTACAGGCACAACAGCTACACTTTACAAGCCAGTATTTGCAGCACAATGCTATGTACAATCCTGCAGCAGCAGGCATTGCAAATAAGGATATGATTGGGGTATCCTATCGTAGTATGTGGTCATCCTTTCCGGGCAATCCCCGCACATTTATGGTATATGGCGATGCCGCATTAGAAAAATTAAATGCAGGTATCGGTGCCTACTTATACCGGGATGAAACTGGTGCAACCAGCAGAACCGGCGCTCAATTGGCCTATTCCTATCATGTAAAATCTAAAGATGGTAAACATAAATTGGGCCTGGGACTTGAGTTAAGAGCCCTTCAGTTTGCTATTGATAAAAACAAATTAAGCAGTGCTTTGGCCAATGATCCTGTATTGTCTGGCTCCGCCAATAAACTTGGTATTGATGCAGGGGCTGGTGTATATTATACCAATGGAAAATTGAGTGCAGGCGCAGCAGTGAGCCAGTTAATTCAGTCAAAGCTTGAACTGGCAAATGTGCCCAATTCTAAACAGGGTGGAAAATTGTACCGCCATTATAATTTTAACGCCAATTATAAAATACAAACAGGGGGGGATATTTACCTTATTCCCAATGCCCTTGTTCGTGTAATAGAAAATTCGCCCAGCGAATATGAATTTGGCATGAACGTAAATTTCCAGGAAAAAATTTGGTGGGGGCTCAACTGGAGGGTAGATCAATTCTGGAGTATCCAGGCGGGATTTAAAATATTACAACGGGTTGGGCTCACCTATAGTTACGATTATTATCAAACGCCTGTCAGCAATTTTACAGGAGGTTCCGGGGCACATGAACTAGGCCTTAAGTTTGAACTAAAAACAGGGGATCAATAATATCCTGCACAATAATATTTTATAGGATTTAAATAATCCTTACTACGCCTAATAAAAGTAAACCAAGACAATTAAAAATTTATACATGAATGCTTTAAACATATTTTCAGGTAGTTTTCTGAAATCAAACAGGCAATGGCTATTGATGATTTTGATTAGTTTTTGTGGTTTGAGTAGTTTTGCTCAACCTATTAATGATGATGCCTGCGCACCCATTACATTAACACCCACTGCCACCTGCACTTATCAAACTTTTACCAATGCGGCAGCTACAGCTTCCCCGGGAGTACCAGCACCAGGTTGTGCAAATTATCTCGGTGGCGATGTTTGGTTCCAGGTAGTAGTGCCTGCTGGGGGAGCGCTGATATTTGATACGCAGACAGGTGTAGTTACGGACGGGGGAATGGCCCTTTATAGTGGAGATTGTAATAACCTTGTTTTAATAGAATGTGATGATGATGACAGTCCTAATGGGTTGATGCCTTATATTTATAGAACAGGATTAACCCCTGGCAGTACCATTTGGGTAAGGTTTTGGGAATATGGAAATAACAATAATGGTACTTTTGGAATTTGCGTAACATTTCCTCCACCACCACCTGCCAATGATAATTGCGCAACTGCGGTTCCGCTTATTGTAAATCCAGATTTTACCTGTACAGCTTCAACAAATGGAACAACAGTTTCTGCCACAGCATCTACAGCTCCGGTTCCAACTTGTGGAGCAACAGGAGTTAATGACGATGTATGGTATTCATTTGTAGCTACCAATACTTCTCATGTGATAACACTTACCAATGTAACCGGTACAGTTACAGATATGGTGATGGCACTTTATAGTGGAGCATGTGCAAGCCTTGTTCAGGTTCAATGTTCTGATCCTAATAGCATGACTGTAACAGGACTTACTGCAGGTCAAACTTATTATGTAAGAGTTTGGACTTTTACAGCTACAGCCACAAGCAATGCAAGTTTTACTATTTGTGTAGGAACTCCACCTCCTCCGCCAGCCAATGATAATTGCGCAGGTGCAGT
>JBBRFX010000187.1:0-6998 GCA_038241275.1 Chitinophagales bacterium | reverse complement strand
GCAAAAAGAAATAGTAGAAGTAAGCCTGCAAATGAAAATGACCAGGCTGGGCGGAAAAATACTGGAACTGAAAAAAGTGAATAAAAGCTGGGGAGACCTTGTGATTATGAAAGGCTTTGACTATACATTTAAAAGAGGTGAGCGAATTGGCGTAGTAGGTAAAAATGGGGTAGGCAAATCAACTTTTTTAAAAATTGCATTGCAGCAGGAACTACCCGATAGTGGCAAAATCAATCATGGTGATACGGTAGTATTTGGCAACTTTAGCCAGGATGGCCTGGTATACAAAGAAGATAAACGTGCTATAGAATATGTAAAAGACATGGCAGAATATTTTCCGTTGGCAGATGGCACCAAACTTTCTGCCAGCCTGTTTATGGAAAAATTTGGCTTTACATCAGAGCAGCAATATACTCCACTGAGCAAACTGAGCGGGGGTGAAAAACGCAGACTGCACCTGATGAGCGTACTGTTTCTTAATCCTAATTTTTTGGTATTGGATGAACCTACCAATGATTTGGATTTGCAAACCCTCCGCACATTAGAAGAATTTTTATTAGACTATCCGGGCTGTATTTTAATAGTAAGCCATGATCGGTATTTTATGGATCGTATGGTAGATCATCTTTTTGCTTTTGAAGGAAATGGTGTGATAAGAGATTACCCCGGCAACTATACGCAATACAGAGAAGCGGTAACGAAAGGATTACTTTCCAATAATGATCAGCAGATAATGAAATCTTTGCCGGAGGAAGAAAAGAGATTAGTTGACAGTTCGCAGGTGGCAGGTAGGAATAAGCTATCGGCTGAGCCCCAAAAAAAGCTTTCTTTTAAAGAAAAGTTTGAACTGGAAACTTTAGAAAAAGAAATGCCCGCATTACAAACAGAAAAAAAACAACTGGAAGAAAAAATGGGGAGCAACCTGGCTTATGATGAATTACAAAAAGCTGCAGATCGCATCAGCGCCATTTTAGAAGCATTGGATGAAAAAGAAATGCGATGGCTGGAACTGAGTGAAAGGGTTTCTTAAGATAGAAAGTCAATGGTCATTAGTCATTATTGTGTTGGTTAAAATTTATATGAATTAGTACAGCCGCCAATGCTGAAAATAATTTTATACCTTGAGTTGTCTATATAGATTGCACCCATATTCATTTTAAGCATGAACCAACGTTTTTATTCCCTGGATGTTTTTCGTGGCGCCACAGTGGCATTGATGATTTTAGTAAATAACCCGGGCACATGGTCACATATTTATCCGCCCCTTGAGCATGCAAGCTGGCATGGATGCTCACCCACCGATTTGGTGTTTCCATTTTTTTTATTTGCTGTGGGCAATGCTATGGCTTTTGTATTACCTAAACTGGAAGCCAACAATATCTTTTGGCAAAAGGTTATCAAACGCACATTTTTAATTTTCCTGATTGGCCTTTTTTTAAATTGGTTTCCATTTATAAAATACAATGATGCCGGAAACTTTGTAGGAAAACCATTCGAAAACCTGCGCATTTTTGGAGTATTGCAACGCATTGCACTTAGTTATTTTTTTGCTGCAGTCATCATTCATATTTTTAAAACAAGGGGTGCTTTTGTGGTAGGCGCCTTTATTTTGCTGCTATATTGGTTTTTATGTGTGGCCGGCAATCCTGCCGATCCTTACAGCCTTTCGGGGTGGTTTGGAACAAACATTGACATTAAACTGCTGGGAGAAAAACATATGTATCATGGCGAGGGTAGGCCCTTTGATCCCGAAGGTTTGATGAGTACTTTTGGCTCCATTGTACAGGTAATTTTTGGCTATCTCGTTGGTAATTATATACTCGCAAAAGGCAAAACAGCCGAAATGCTTAATGGATTATTTGTAGCCGGTGCCGTGCTGATTTTTACCGGTTTTATGTGGGACATGGTATTTCCTATCAACAAAAAAATATGGACCAGCAGCTATACCGTTTATACAACCGGCCTCGCCTTGATTGCATTATCGGTACTAATTTATTTAATAGAATTTAAAAACGCTAAAGGTGCCTGGAGCAGGTTCTTTGATGTATTTGGTAAAAATGCACTGTTCATTTTTGCATTAAGCGGCATACTACCCCGTTTACTGGCATTGATTAGAATTAATAATGGTGTAACAGATGCGGGCCTGCCAAAATACCTGAGTCCGTTCGGATGGTTTTACGAACACTTGTGCAAACCCATTTTAACGTCCGACCCCCGTATCGGATCATTGATATATGCACTTTGCTTTATTGCTATGATGTGGTTTTTTGCATGGCTGCTGGATAAGAAAAAGATTTATATAAAAGTATAACCTCAAAAAAGCAAAGCCCCATTTCTATTAAAATGGGGCTTTGCTTTCCTGTATTCTTTATTAGAAATTTACAAAATAACGATTGTGTAATTTGTGGTAAAACTTACTGCTTCTCCATGAGGCAATGTAACCAATCCCATCCCATTATTAAATGCATCGGGTGCCGAACTAAGGTTTTCAATGGCTATACTTTGGCGATGCGGCGGAGTATAAATCTGCAGGTATGGGTAAGCTTTTTCCGGTCTTATTTCCAATTGAATTTTTTGTTTCGGATCCCGCAATATCAGCATAGGCTGGCACTCAGCAAAATTTACGGTAAAACAATTATCCAAAAATGTAGTTTCAATTTTCTTTAATGATCCAAACTCCTGGTATGGAATTAGTTTTCCGTCAGGCACAAGTGTATCATCAAACGCTACCAATTCCTTACTTTGAAATTCTAACTGGCATTCATCAATTGAACCTCCAAAAGTAAAATAAGGGTGCCATCCATCACACACCGGTATCATGCCTCTATCTTTGTTTATAACAGAAGTAGTAATGGTTAAGCTGTTGTTCATTTTAAGTTCATACACAATTTTACAATCATATAGAAATGGGTAACCGGCATCCGTTCCTTTGTAATGATGCAATAATTCCAGTACTGCTTTCTCTTCATCAGCCATTTGATGAGTCACTTCAAATGGAGCATCATATATCAATCCGTGAATAGCATGTTCGCCCAGGTAAAATTTATTTACCCGGTAATCCTTTTCTCCAAAATGATATTTTCCATCCCTCATACGGCATACAAATGGGGATAGTTTAGCACTCTTAAATCCCTTT
This sequence comes from Chitinophagales bacterium, assembly GCA_038241275.1. GTDB lineage: Bacteria > Bacteroidota > Bacteroidia > Chitinophagales > Chitinophagaceae > Ferruginibacter. The sequence continues at coordinate 3,862 of JBBRFX010000187.1, read as the reverse complement.
GCCTCCATTGCTTCTTCAAATTCTTTTTTGTTGTTGTAACTGTCTACAATATTCATCATCTTATCCTGCTGCATTATTGCAAAAGCATGCAGTATCCCACCACAGGCAGGTATCACATCAACCATTGTTTGGGTTGCTTCATCCACAAGCCTTATAATATCAAACCCATTATTGTTAATAGAGGAAATGGAAAACATATAATAATGATTAGAACTGCAATGTACAAATAGATAATTGCTACAGAAAATAACTTAACAGTAAAACAAGAGCGGAGTTATAAGTAAAATAAAACTAAATCAGTTTATTGTCTTTTGCATATCGCAGCATAAGTTGGGTAGTACTTACATTTAATTTCTGCATCAGGTTTTTGCGGTGGGTTTCTATGGTATAAGGACTTAAAAATAGACGTTCTGCAATTTGTGGCCCTGTAAGCCCTTCATATAATAGTTGCAAAATTTCTTTTTCTCTCCTGGTAAGTATGGTCGTACTTTTAAGGGCATCGTTGAGGGTATTATATTGTTCCAGTATTTTTTGATTAGCAGCCTTACTCAAAAATATTTTATCATTCATCACTTCGTCTATAGCCAAAATAAGCTCATCTCTCTCCATATTTTTAAGCAGATACCCATTCCCTCCTTTTGCCAAAAACTGGGTAATGATGCCAGCTTCGTTGGTAGATGTGAGGCCAAGTATTTTAGTAGTTTTATTTTGCTTTCGTATCTGGCTGCAAAGTTCAAGCCCATCAATATCGGGCAGGCTGATATCCAGCAAAATAATTTCAGGATTATTTGCATCCAAAAAAGCCAATGCGGCTGCACCCGATTTACAGGCACCAGTTATTTGCAGATAATCTACTCCTTTTACCATTGCTGCCACGCCATCGCTTACCAGCGGGTGATCATCTATAATAAGAATATGAATCATAATTTTTTTTAGAGATTGCTGTAAAATACAAAGTATTGATGAAAGAAAATTATTCCCGTTCATTCAATAAAAATTCCATCATTATAGTTGTGCCCGATTCTTTTTGAGAATCGATAGAAAGTTTGCCATTCAAATAACTTACCCGGCTTTGTACAGAATCCAGTCCGGCTTTGGCTTTTTCACCTTGCGCCTGCAGGTCAAATCCCTGCCCATCATCTTCCACAATAATACTCAATCGGTTTCCTTCTTTATTAAACTGAATAATAGCTTCCGTTGCCCTTGCATGTTTTATTATGTTATTGAGCAGTTCCTGTATAATTCTAAAAAGCATGATTTCTGTAGATGCATTCAGGCGTTTATCCATTCCATAGGTTTGCAGCTTCGCATGCAGCAATTTGCCCGCACTTATGCTGTTGCACAATTCCTGCACAGCCTGTAATAAACCAATTTTAATCAACACTTCCGGCATCATATTGTGTGCAATGCGCCGCACTTCTTCAGATGCATCGTTTACCAGTTCGTAACTCTTTGCAAACAAAGGATCCGTTTTTAATACGGGTTGCTCATGTTGCAGTGTACTGAAATACATTTTTATGGTAGAAAATAATCCTCCTAACCCATCATGCAAATCTTTAGCAATCCGGGTTCGCTCTGTTTCCTGCCCGTTTACCATTGATTGCAGAGACACGACCTGTTGCTGTCTTTCTAAGAATTTTATATGCTCCTGCTGAAGCATTGTATCTTTTTCTGCTATCAGTCTTTTTTGCCTGCTAAACCGGTATAACAATCCCATCATAAACAGTAATACCGATGCTGCAATTCCACCAATGAGCAGCATCCTGTTTCTCTTTAGCACAGCCAGTTCTTTACTGTTATTGGAAATCGTTAATGCAGCAATTTCATTTTCTTTTTTTTCATTTTGATACAAAGCTTCCAGGTACACGGTAGACTTTTGCGTTTCGGTGTTGGTGGCGCTGTCTGCATATAACTTATACTGCTCTGCCATGAATAGTGCTTTTTTAAAATCTCCCCCGGCGTATGCTACTTTTTTTAAAGTTTCAAAAGTGCTTGCAGTTACTTTAAAATTGTGTAGGCTCCTGGCAATATCATTACTGATCACTGCATATTTTTCTGCCTGCATATAATTATTCATTTTAGCATAAATCTTTGCAACGTTGTCTGCTACTTCTGCCTTTAAATAATCACTTTTTATACTATCCGCTATTTGATAAGCTTTTAAATAAGCCGCCAATGATGCCGGTAAATTATTAATGGCATCATTGTAATAACCTTCTGTATTTAAAACCAGGGTGGCTACCTGGATATTGTCGAGCAGTTTATTACCCAATACCGCCGAATCAAGGTACAATTTTGCATCTGTAGTCTTGCTTAGTTTAATATATGCATCGGCAATATCAAGGTGCAACATCACCCTGTACCGCTGTTCATCCGGATAATTTTTAATACGCAATGCTTTTTTCTCGTAGTCAATTCCTTTTTCATATTGATTTTCAGCCATCAGGTTGTGGCCAATATTTCCATACGTTTGAGGAAGAAATTTATTCAGCTCAGGATTGCCCGAATTTTCAATCAGGCTTGCCGCCCGGGTCATAAATTCTACAGCCGTTTTAAAATCAGACTGGTAATTGCTCAGCATTGCATTGCTGTTATAAGAGCTTATCAGGAGTGAGGTATCCCGGTTTTCTTTTGCCATCTTCAGTGCTTCATCAATATATTTTTTTGCACTGTCGTAGCGGGTAAGATTCGTATATACTAACCCGGTATTGTAATATATGCGAGACAGTTTATTTGCATTGTTTACTTTTTGTGCTACCGGCAATGATACAATGCAGTAGTACAAAGCCGAATCATACCGGCCCATATTAAAATGATAGCGCTGTAGTTCAGAAAATGCTTTTACAGCATTTGTGTCCGGATTTTTCATGAACGCAATCTCCAACAGGCTATCTATTTGCTTTTGGCTGGCTAGCTGAGAAAATACAGGGCTATAACCAAACAGCGTGTACGTCAGCAGGTAAATAATGCAAATCCCATTTCTCATTTGAACAGTTTACTGAAAAATACAACATTAAGTATATTGATCAGTACCTCCATCGGGGTATTTTTTAAGAAATGATATACTCCAATCTTAGTATTGATAATAAGTGTTTGTTTTTCCATTTTTATGATCTAAACGTTTTACTAATGAAACAATTACTACTTTCTATCTTTTTGTTGATTACTTTTTTTGCGGGAAATGCCCAGCAAACAAATAATGATAATGATCTTTTTTATTATTTCGGTAATAAAAAAATCTACCTGCAGCAAAGTAATGAGCGGATTTATTTACGCATAAAACCGGCTGAAGTGCAACAGGTGCAGTTAAACATTCGGAATACTTTTCAGCTATCAGAAAAAGCATTTACTGCTACAGACAATAGCAGGTTCGTTATCATCTCTCTAAAAGAAGATAATAAAACCAACCGCCAAAAGGATATCCTTAATTATTTAAAAATTTCCGGCAAAACAGAATTGGTAAGGCCGGCCTTAAAAGCAGCCGATGGCAATGATGTAGTGATTGATGAAGCATTTTATGTAAAACTAAAAGCGGGTGCTACGTATATTCAGCTTGCCGCTTTAGCCACACAAAAAAATTGTGCAATTGAAAAATCTTATCAGTATGACGACAAAACTTTTTTACTAAAAGCTGGTGCCATCAACGGTTACGATGGTTTGCGGATGGCAAACCTTTTTTTTGAAAGCGGCTTGTTTGTGTATGCAGAGCCGGATTTCAGAATGTTAAATGCCTTACACGCCACGCCAAACGATCCTCTTTATAACCTGCAGTGGGCACATTTAAATACCGGATCTGTTAACCAGGGCAGTGGCACTGCCGGTGCAGATATAGATGTAGATGAAGCCTGGGACATTACTATGG
>JBBRFX010000186.1:0-7077 GCA_038241275.1 Chitinophagales bacterium | reverse complement strand
CCTACCAGGATGATTAAAGCAACCACCGCCAGTTTTAAGATCACCATTACATTGCTGAAATTCCTGCTTTCTTTTATACCACGGTAAACCAGGTAAGTAATTAAAAAATTAATGATTAAAGCAGGCAGATCCACAATCATTCTAAGCCCTGCTACCATTGGTGCATTGTTCCATGCAGCCAGTTCATCTGCATTGGTACTTCCACCCTCCACAGCATGTTTTGCCTCCATATAACTGGTGCAAAAATATTCAGGAATATGTACGTTCATTTTACTCATCAATGAAGTAAAATAATCGCTCCAGCTATAAGCCACATAAATATTGCCGATAGAATATTCCATGATCAATGCCCAGCCAATTATCCATGCAAACAATTCGCCAAAGCTTGCATAGGCATAAGTATAAGCACTACCGGCTACGGGTATGCGGCTGGCAAACTCTGAGTAACACAGGGCTGTAAAACCACAGGCAATGGCTGTAATTACAAATAAAATAACCACACCCGGTCCGCCATGAAACACTGCAAAACCTAGACTGCTGAAACTTCCTGCTCCTAAAATAGCAGCTATTCCAAAAAAGGTAAGATCCTTTACTGTAAGCACTCTTTTGAGCCCTGTGCCTCCATGTGAATCATCGCTTCCCTCTGCAAGAATATTGGTAATATTTTTTCTTCTGAATAAAGAATTAGACATGTGAGCTTGGTTTATAAAAAAGGGAATTTAGGCAAATATTTTTATTTCTAAAAAATTCGGGAAAGAAAAACAAACAGGAATAGCCTGTAAGTTGATTTGAAAACAGGGAGAAACAGCTAACTGTCCCGCTGTAATAAATAAGTTGCCAGGTTTTGCAAAGCTTCTTTTCTTACTTCCAACACGGCAATATCATCCAGGTGTTTCATGGCTTCATCATAATATTTTTCCTTTAAAGATGCTGCCCAAACATCTGCTTTGCAATCCCGGAACAATTGTAATATCCTGTCTACTTTATCATCCGGGTTTGTATCCAGGAGTATTTGCAGTTCTTTTTTCTGCACATCGTTGGACACTTCCAGGGTATGGATCATCAAAAATGTTTTTTTATTAGAAAGGATATCACCACCTATCTGTTTACCAAACTTTTCAGGATTGCCATAACAATCAAGGTAATCGTCCTGCACCTGGAAGGCAATGCCCAGTTTTTTACCAAATTCAAAAAGATGCTCACGGTTACCAATACCAGCACCTCCCATAATAGCGCCCATCTGCAAACTGGCTGCCAGCAACACAGATGTTTTAAGGGTGATCATATTCATATATTCATCCAGGCTTACATTGGATCTATTTTCAAAATCCATATCCAGTTGCTGACCTTCGCAAACCTGTTTGGCTGTTTTATTAAATAATGAAAGGATGTTGTGAAGGTGATTAATATTTATTTTATTAAGGTATTCATAGGCTGCTACCAGCATTACATCTCCGGCCAGCAAAGCGGTACTCTCTCCATAATTCATATGAACCGTGGGCATACCCCTTCGTAGTGGTGCTTTGTCCATGATGTCATCGTGAATAAGGCTGAAGTTGTGAAAGAGTTCTACTGCATTGGCCACGTGATAGGCATCCGGGTCAATTTCATTAAATAATTCATTGCCCATGAGTACGGCCACCGGGCGCACCCGTTTGCCCCCAATTTTTAAAATGTATTGCGATGCATCATATAAATTCTCAGGAGTGGATGGAAAATGCCTTTTAGCAAATTGCTCATCAAAAAGTGCAGAGAGTTGTGGGAAAGATTGCATTAATAAGATTCACTTTTTTGGAGGTTATAAAAAGTCATTGGTCAACTGTCATTGGTCGTTATGAAGTTCCCGTTTCCCGCATTCTCTACTAATTGACCATTGACCATTGACTATTGACCATTGACCATTCACTTTAACTATTTTTTCTTCCTCAATGGCTTTGCGTCTTTAACTGTTTTTACAGGTTTTTCGCTGCCAGCTTCATTCCTCACCCATTCATAATCCAACTGTCGTTTGGTAAGATTGGCAGCAACCACTTTTATGGTTAATTTATCTCCCATTCTAAATCTTTTCTTTGTTCTCTGGCCTACCAAACAATAGTCTGTTTCATCAAGGCGAAAATCATCGAACTCACTCAAATCTCTTACACTCACCAATCCTTCGCATTTATGTTCTACAGTTTCGGCCCAAAAACCAAAGGCAGAAACACCACTGATGATGGCTTCAAACTCTTCGCCCAGAAACTTTTTCATAAACTCTACCTGCTTGTATTTATTACCTGCACGTTCTGCTTCCATGGCTCCACGTTCCCTGTCGCTGCAATGTTTGCACTTCTCTTCCATTTTTTTATCAATCTTCAAATCTTTATCCAGGCATTCCTGCAGGATGCGATGAACCATCACATCCGGGTATCTGCGGATAGGTGAAGTAAAATGACAATAATTTTCAAAGCCCAAACCGTAATGGCCGATATTAGCCGATGTGTAAACTGCCTTTGCCATGGTACGAATGCCCAGTTGCTCCAGTACATGCTGCTCGGGTTTACCTTTTACATCTTTTAATAATTTATTAAAGGAAGAAGCTACTTCCATTTCACTTTTCATATCGAACGTATAACCAAACTTGCGGGCAAATGCTGCAAAAGGTAACAGTTTCTCTTCGCTCGGAGTATCGTGTATGCGGTATGGAAAAGGAATCGGTTCTTTATTACTTTTTATTTTTGAAACATATTCTGCAACCGTTCTATTGGCAAGCAGCATAAATTCTTCTACCAGTTGATGTGCCTCCTTACTTTCTTTAATCACAATGCCAAGTGGTGTGCCGTCTTCATCCAATTTAAACCTTACTTCCTGCGATGAAAAGTTAATGGCACCATTTCTAAACCTTTCTCTGCGAAATCCCTGTGCCAGTTCATTTAGCAGGAGAATTGGTTTATCATGAAGACCATCTCTGGTTTCAATCGTTTGTTGCACTTCTTCGTAAGTAAACCGGTGATTGCTATGAATAAGCGTTCTTCCAATCCATTTATGTTTTACTTCTCCCCGGTTGCTTATCTGCAGTATCACAGAAAAAGTGTACTTATCTTCATTGGGTCTGAGCGAACACAATTCGTTGGAGATTTTTTCCGGCAACATAGGGTTTACCCTGTCCGGAAGATAAACACTGGTAGCTCTTGCATAGGCAGCTTTATCTAAAATACTGTCTGTTTTTACAAAATGACTCACATCTGCAATGTGTATTCCTATCTCATAATTACCATTATCCAAATTGCGGATAGATAAGGCGTCATCAAAATCTTTAGCATCTGCGGGGTCAATTGTAAAAGTCAAAATATCCCTGCAATCTTTTCTTTTTTTCTCTTCCTCACGGGTTATTTTTGGCATCAGTTCATTGGCTTCTTTCAACACAGCTTCTTCAAAAGAAAGCGGGAATCCGGCATCTATCAAAATTTCTTTCATAGCCATATCACTTTCGTTTTTGGCATTAAGAATTGTGATGATCTCTCCCTGTGGTTTTTTGTCATTCTTATCCCAGCGAATGAGGCGGGCTACCACCCTGCTGCCATCTGCAGCGCCATTTAATTTTTCGGTGGCTATATAAAAATCAGGAACCGGCTTTTCGGAACCTGCAATAAAAAACGCTACATTTTTATTTATTTGTAATGTGCCAATAAAATCCGTTTGTTTTCTTTCAACTACATCTATCACAATGCCTTCGGTGCGTTTACCAGCCCCTGTTTCTTTATCTACCTGCACCCTCACTGTATCTCCATGAAATGCCTTTCCAAAATTGTGAGGTTTAACAATTACATCGGTATTTGCTCCTTCTACAATTACAAAGCCCATTCCGCTGCGGCTTATATCCAGCCTTCCTTTAAGTATTTTGGTTTGAGATGATTTTTTAATAGGGGTTTCGGTTTTCTTTTTACTCATAGTTTTATTTCTTCTTTTCTAAATATTCGTATACATTTCATTTATATAATGATCTGCACTATAAAATGCGTTACTTTTCCGTTGCAATGTACGCAATCTATTTTTGTAAAGCAGATGAGGCAGGGCATCTGTTGATGAAATGTGTACTATTTTAAACAAAATACTGGTCCATTGATTCCGTCAAAATGAAAAAAATTATAACAAGAACAATTTGGATATTGAGCCTGGTAAGCCTGTTTACCGATATGGCCAGCGAAATGCTCTACCCCATCATGCCTTTGTATTTGCAACAAATTGGATACACGGCAGTTTTTATAGGAATACTGGAAGGTTTTGCTGAAGCCATTGCAGGGCTTAGTAAAAGTTTTTTTGGAAAGCTAAGCGACCGCTCCGGTAAAAGATTACCCTTTGTGCAATTAGGCTATGGTTTGAGTGCTATAAGTAAACCTATGCTGGCTTTTTTTATTCACCCGATATGGATATTTTCCTCCAGAACAATTGACCGCCTGGGAAAAGGAATCAGAACAGGGGCAAGAGATGCTTTATTAAGTGATGAAGCTACTCCTGCAACAAAGGCCACTGTATTTGGCTTTCACAGAAGCTTGGATACATTGGGTGCTGTACTCGGCCCATCCATTGCTTTAATTTATCTTTATTTTTATCCCAATCAATATAAAATGCTTTTTCTGCTGGCATTTATCCCCGGGGTTGCCGCTACATTTTTTACATTATTGATCAAAGAGAAACCACACATATTGGCTACTGTTGAAAAAAAGAAACAGGTTAGCTTTTTTGCTTTTAGTGATTACTGGAAAAATAGCACAGCCTCCTATAAAAAATTATTGATCGGACTTTTATTGTTTGCATTGGTAAACAGTTCGGATGTTTTTTTATTACTAAAGATGAAAGAAAATGGTATTAGTGATATGGTCATCATCGGATTGTATATTTTTTATAACCTGGTGTATGCACTTTGCGCTTATCCCCTGGGCAGGCTGGCAGATAAATGGGGGTTGAAAAAAATATTCATCACAGGACTTTTCCTGTTTGCATTGGTATATACAGGATTTTCTTTTGCAAAAGAAATATGGGTTTACATTATCCTCCTTGTTTTATATGGAATTTATGCTGCCGCCACAGAAGGAATTGCCAAAGCCTGGATAAGCAATATTACTTCTAAAACTGAAACGGCTACAGCCATTGGTACTTTCAGTGGATTTCAAAGTATAGCAGCATTATTTGCCAGCAGTATGGGAGGGTTGGTTTGGTTTTATTTTGGATCTGTTGCAACCTTTGCTACAGCCGCAGTTGTAACAATAGCAGTAATTATTTATTTACAGTTTTCAAATATTAGCGAAAAGGAACATGCCTGATTAGAGAGCAATAGGGCACTATCTTTAATACAGCCAATTCCTATTGTTTCATTAATTTTATTAAAATAAATTTTATGTACCAATACGATACAGTTGTGAGCGCCATCAATGGACTTAAAGAAAGAGGTTATAACCTGGATTTTAATATAGATTTTGATAAAATTAAATGTGCACAAAATGACCGTTGTCTAAATCCTGCCGAATTTGAGATAACAGAAGTTCATCGGTTTGAGGGAGACAGCAATCCTTCTGATGAAGATGTGGTATATGCTGTAGCATCTAAAGACGATGAATTAAAAGGCGTGGTAACAAGTGCATTTGGCACTTATGCCGACAGCGTTTCTACAGATATGATTAAAAAACTAAGTATGAATACTCACTAACTATGTTTTTAATGAACAGAAAAAAATTCCTACAGCTCAGTTCACTCGGATTGGGAGCTGTAACCTTTCCATCTTTTGCCCCTGCAACAAAAAAGCCGATTGTAATTTCTACCTGGGATAGCGGCATGCCTGTAAATGCAGCCGCCTGGAAAATTTTAGGAGCTAACGGTAAAGCTGTAGACGCAGTGGAAGCCGGTGCCATTTTTATTGAAAATGAAATCAACTGCTGTGTGGGCCTTGGAGGATATCCTGATAGAGATGGTATTGTTACGCTGGATGCATGCATCATGGATCATAATGCCAACTGCGGTGCTGTGGCTGCACTGGAAAGAATTAAACATCCCATTTCTGTGGCCAGGAAAGTAATGGAAAAAACACCTCATGTAATAATGGCTGGCAACGGAGCGCAACAATTTGCTTTGGAAAACGGTTTTAAATTAGAACCAGAAGAACTTTCGGAAGATGCAAAAAAAGCCTATAGGGATTGGCTAAAAAACAGCAAATATAAACCGGTCATTAATATAGAAAACTTACCTGCCGTGCCGGCTGGCAAAAAACAAAATGGCCCTTTTGCTCCTGCATTTTTTGATGATGGCAGTGCCAATCATGATACCATGGGATTACTTGCAATGGATAAAAGCGGTGATTTATCCGGGGCGGTAACCACCAGTGGCATGGCATTTAAAGTGCATGGCCGTGTAGGAGACTCCCCTATTATTGGCGCCGGATTATTTGTAGATAATGAAGTGGGTGCAGCCACCAGCAGTGGCGTGGGCGAAGAAGTTATACGCATCTGTGGTACTCATTTAGTGGTTGAATTTATGCGACAGGGTTATAGCCCTGAGCAAGCCTGCAAAAAAGCAGTTCTAAGGATTGTAAAAAGAGATCCGGTAAAAGCAAAGACTATACAGGTTGGTTTTTTGGCCATGAATAAAAAAGGACAATATGGGGCTTATGCTATTCAAAAGGGATTTGTATTTTCTGTTAAATCTGAAACTGAGAATAAAATATATGAATCGAAATTTGTGCTGTAGGAAGGGGTGAAGGGAGTCAAAGGTCAAAAAAAAGTAAAAAGTAAAAAGTCAAAAGTTTTCTTATTCGAAAATACAATTTAATAGCTACTTTAGTTTATAGACTATTAACAATTGACCTTGACTTTTCACCTTTCACTTTTCACCTTTCACTTTTCACCTTTCACCCTTGACCCTTGACTATTGACCATTAACCAAGCTTATGAATTACAAATTAGAAGTGATCGGTTTTACCATAGATAGTTGTATAAAAGCACAACTGGCTGGAGCTTCCCGCATTGAACTATGTGATAACCCAGGCGAGGGCGGCACTACCCCTTCTTATGGTTTTATAAAAGCTGCAAGAGCACATTTATCAATAGA
>JBBRFX010000185.1:0-7120 GCA_038241275.1 Chitinophagales bacterium | reverse complement strand
CTGGGGGGCACTATTTTTACTGCCGCTGCAGAAATGGAAGCCGCCGGAGGTAAAGCGCTTGCTGTGCAATGTGATATACGTTTTGAAGATCAGATACAAAATGTGGTAGAGCAGGCTGCTGCAAAATTTGGTGGTATTGATATCCTTGTCAACAATGCATCTGCCATTAACCTTACACCTACAGAACAAATAGAACCCAAACGTTTTGACCTGATGTATGATATTAATGTACGGGGAACATTTATGGTAACCCGTGCTTGCATTCCTTATCTGAAAAATGGGACCAATGCACATATCCTCAATCTTTCACCACCCATTAATATGGATTTGAAATGGTTTGCCCATCACCTTGCTTATACCATCAGCAAATATGATATGAGTATGATTGCATTGGGATTATCTGCCGAATTAAAAAAATACAATATTGCGGCCAATGCATTATGGCCCCGTACAACTATTGCAACCGCTGCTGTGCAAAATTTATTGGGCGGTGATACATTGATGAATATGAGCAGAACTGTAGATATTATTGCAGATGCAGCCCATATCATTTTATCTAAACCATCTGCAGAGTGTACAGGCAATACTTTTATTGATGAAGATGTGCTGGCAGCAGAAGGAATAACAGATTTGAGTAAATATTCTTTAGTGCCTGGTGCAGCACTGTATAATGATTTATTTGTGTAAAATAATTTTACAAAAGCAAAAGCCGCAACGATAATTAGTTGCGGCTTTTATATTTATCCTGTCTTAATTAAAACAAAGGTTTTTTTCCTGTAGGTTTTATACCACTCTTAGATTTTGTAGGCTTGGTATGGCCATGAAAATTATCTCCGCTTTTTGAATATAAATCCTTCGGCGTCGGACTTCCACTTTGCTCTGTTGCAACAGGAGCCGGTGTAACAGGCTCTTCTACCGGGATATTAATTTCTTTAACTTCTTCAACAGGAGGAACAATAGGTTCAATCTTTTTTGGAGAAGGTTTCGGTGTTTTAGGCTTTGAAACCGGAGCGACTGGTTTTTGGGCTACTACTTTCTTTGCCGTTTTTGCTGGTATAGCTTTTTTTGGTGCTGCCACAACTTTTTTTGCAGCTACTATTTTTTTTGAGGGAGTAGCTTTCTTTACCGGTACAACCTTTTTAGCTGCCACAACTTTTTTTGCGGGTACTGCTTTCTTTACCGCTGCTGCTTTTTTTACAGGAGCCACTTTCTTTATTGCTACAACCTTTTTTGCTACTGCTGCTTTTTTTGCAGGTACCGCTTTCTTTACAGGTGCAACTTTTTTAGCTGCCACCGCTTTTTTTGCGGGAACTGCTTTCTTTACTGGTGTTGTTTTCTTTACAGGAGCCACTTTCTTTACTGCGACTTTTTTTGCGGGTTCAACTTTTTTACCTGCAGCCTTCGAATACTTTGCCATACATTAAAATTTAATGGATTAATAATTTCAAATTTTTAAAGGCTGCAAAACAACACTTCCTGCAGAAGCTGAGAGGGAGATTATTTTTAGCCCATTTCTATACATTTATATTTCAAAAATTATACCATCAAAAAATTCCCCACTGCAGCCTTCTGTTATAGCTGTTCACCTGCTATTATTGAAATTACTTTTTATTGTTGGGGCATATTTTTCCCCTTATCTCTTTCGGTAATGTACCTGTTGTAAAAATTAAAAAAATATTTTCGGGATAAATTAAATGATTTCAATAAAAAAGTCATCCGCTGTTAGCGAATGACTTTTTTAAAAACAACATAGTTTAAGCACTTATCTCAACAAACCTTTAGGCACATCTTTCTCTAATAAATATTTGTAAATGTATTTTGTTTTTAAATTTTGAAAATGCAAACCTTTATTGCCTCCCCAGCCATGACGGCCCCCGGAGTAAGGCATAAATTCAACATCTTTTTTTGCATCCTGCAACTTACTGATGAGTTGAATGCTGTTTTGCATATGCACATTTTCATCTATCATACCATGCACTATCTGCAGGTTTCCTTTGTACTTATCTATATAACTTAATACAGAACTTGTTTTATAACCTTCTGCATTATCAGCAGGAGTGCCCATAAAACGTTCGGTATAATGAGAGTCGTACAGGGTCCAGTCTGTAACACTGCCACCGGCCATTGCATGTGTAAATATATCGGCGCCATAGGTGAGTGCATAACAACTCAAATAACCGCCATAACTAAAACCGGTAATGCAAATCTTTGCAGGGTCTGCGTTGCCGTTAGCCTCCAGCCATTTTACCATCGTGCTATAATCTTTCATTTCCCAGTAGCCAAGGTTATGGTACATATAGTTTACGCCTTCTTTGCCAAAATGCCCGCTGGCACGGTGATCCATTGCTACCTGTATCATACCTTCTTTGGCATAAAACTGCTGGTTGCCACTCAGCACCCAGTTATCCATTACAGTACCTGCATTGGGGCCACCATAAATACTGATGAGCACAGGATATTTTTTATTTTTATCCATATTAACCGGCCAGGTAATTTTCATGGGCAGATCATACAAACCATCATCACTTTTTACCCTGATTACTTCTGTTTTTGCCAATGCATAATTTTCAAATTCGGCAGCTTTACTATTGCCCAGTTCTTTAATTATTTTTCCGGTGTTGCTTACTAAAGCACTGCGTGGAGGAGTGCCTGCATTACTGTAATTGGTTACAAAATAAGAACCGTCAGGAGAAATACTGCTGATCATATGAGTATAGTCTCCAAAACTAAGCCGTTGCAATTTTTTTCCATTCAGGTTTATTTTGTAAAAATCAGCATGGGCTGTATTCTCCCTGCTGCGGGCAGTAAAATATACAATACCTTTTTTCTCATCTACTTTATTAAGGCTGGTCACGGTAAATTTCCCTTCAGTAATGGCATTGATCAATTTGCCTTTCATGTCATAAAAATATAAATGGTTCCAGCCGCTGGCATCGCTTTGCAGGATAAATCCTTTACCATTTTCCAGGAATTGAATACGGTCGTTATCATCCAGGCTGATCCATGTTTTTTGTTCTTCCGAATAAAAAGGAGTTTTGGTTCCGGTGGCCGGGTTCACTTCCCAAATCTTTAATTGGTTTTGTTTGCGGTTCATCCATTGCACTAAAAGCGCACTGCCATCCGGCTTCCAAAAAGGCATCCCAAAATATTGATCGTCCTTTTCATTAAAATCACTCCAGGTGGTATTGCCTCCTTCTGGTTTTACAATACCCACTTTTACTTCAGGGTTTTTGTCGCCCACTTTTGGGTAGCGCATTTTTTCTACATAGCCGTGCAGGCCTGCAGCATCTGTAATGGTAAACTCCGGAACCTCTGTGTCATCGCTGCGAAAAAAGGCAATGTTTTTACTGTCGGGGCTCCACCAAAAAGCACGGTATGCCGACTGGCGGCCAAGAATCTCTTCCATATAAACCCAACTTGCATACCCGTTCAGAATGGTCTCGCTGCCATCATTGGTAAGGCGGCTTTCTTTTTTAGACAGTAAGTTTACGGTATATAGGTCGTTGTTTTTCGTGTAAGCCACATAGTTACCATCGGGGCTGGTTGTAGGATTTACCTCGGCTGCTTCATCGTTGGTAAGCTGCACTTCAGCATCGTTTATTTTGATAAAAAGGTCTTTGTTTTTAAAATAAGCTTTTGCCGCAACGGGTACTTTAGGAGCTGTTTTATCGGCTTCGCCGGCTTCTCTTTCTGTACCTTTTTTAGCATCTACTACCCAAAGTTTTCCTTCTCTCATCAGCAAAAAATTATTATTATCTGTCCAGCGGGTAGCTATAGGTAGTGGTTGAATAATACCTTTGAAATTCGATTTAAAATATTGGTCGTCCGTTAATGGTTTTTGTTGAGCCATCAGCGACAAGGATATAGCTGCCAGAAATAGGGTAATAAAGGGCTTCTTTACAAAATTTACCATGCTTGTTTTTTTATTTTAATAGAGTTTACAAGATAGTTTTTTTGTGTAAATCGAGCAGTACATTTTGATAAGTGGATGATTAAATTACTTTTTGGGCATATTAATATCAAATAATAATTTACTATCTTTCCTTGCCCAACTGGCTGAGTATCTAAAAATATATAGATGCAGGTTATCCGGAAGGATAACTTGCAGGAATTTAGCCAGGCCGGGTAAATATTTTTAACCAATAAAACCTTATTTATTTATGATCGTAATTGCATTATACAATCTTAAAGGTGGTGTAGGAAAAACGGCTTCCTGCGTAAATTTTGCCTACCTGGCAGCGGCCGATGGTTATAAAACCCTGTTATGGGATATAGATCCGCAGGGATCTTCTTCCTTTTATTATAAAGCCAAACCAAAAGTGCATCCCGGCATTAAAAAATTAATTGCCAAAGATGCCGACCTGGAAAACGCTATCCTGTCTACCGATTTTGAATTACTGGATGTAATTCCTGCAGATAATTCTGCCAAAAGTTTTGATATCATACAGGACGAAATGAAGGGTAACAAGAACCGTTTAAAAACAATTGTAAAACAACTCGATAAAGAATATGATTTTGTGTTCATAGACTGTCCCCCGGGATTTTCTGCCCTTTCAGAAAATATTTTTAGTGCCGCAGATATCGTTCTTATGCCGGTAATACCTACCACTTTATCTATCAGAACCTATCATATGGTAAAAGAATATTTTAAGGAAAAGGATCTTGATATGAGTAAGATGATGTGTTTCTTTTCGATGGTAGACTTAAGGAAAAACATGCACAACGAAATAATGGAAGATTTGTATAAAGACAAACGTTTTTTTCAAAACTATATTCCTTACCTGAGTGATGTAGAAAAAATGGGCATACACAAAGCACCCGTTATGGAATATGCCAATAGCAGTTATGCGTCTAAATGTTACCGTGAGTTGTGGATGGAGATTAAGGAAGGGGTAGTGGAGTAAATCATTAATACCTTTGCCAAATCACTGAAACGCTAACGCATCAATTACAATAAAACTCCTTAAATTAATATGATAAAAGAGATGTTCTCCTGGTATAGCCCTGCATTGGAAAAAGATATGCCAATTGTGGGTTATGGCGATTATGGCTTTGCCCTTTTACTGGTACCAACCGCTGCTGCAGATTACCTGGAGTATGAGCGCTTTCAACTGATGGATGCATTGGCACCTTATATTAATAGTGGTAAGCTAAGGGTTTTTTCTATCAACAGTATCAACAACGAAAGTTGGTTAAATAAAGAAATGCAGGGTGAGCATAAAGCCATTAGGCAAAACCAGTTTAACCAGTATGTTTTTGATGAAGTGGTACCGTTTATTAAAAACTGCACTTCAAATGAAACACCTATCATCACATGCGGTGCTTCTTTTGGGGCATTGCACAGCATGAACTTATTCTTAAAACGCCCGGATATTATTGATGGAGTGATAGCCATGAGTGGTGTGTATGATCTTACAGAATATACAAATGGTTTTTATGACGAGCAGGTTTACTTTAACTCTCCTGCGCATTATGTTCCCAACCTGACAGACGAATGGTACCTGAACCATATCCGCAAAAGCAGGCATATTCATATCCTTACCGGCAGTGGCGATTATGAAGATCCACAGTCATCCCGCAATTTTTCGGGCGTATTAAACAGCAAAGGAATTCCTCATGAACTGGATGTGTGGGGGCCTGAATGGAAACATGACTGGCCTACCTGGCGGGCAATGTTGCCTCATTATCTTGAAACAAGATTTTAATAATTTAGTAAAATAAAAAAGGATGGCAGAAGCCATCCTTTTTTATTAATTGGATTTTTGAGGGTTTAATTTTTTATAACCTTATGAACTGTTTTGTTTCCGGTAGCTACTGAAATAATTTCCAATATATATGTTCCGGGAGTAAGGTTATTTACATTGATGGTTTCTACAACAGAACCACTGGCTTTATTTATTTTTTTGTAAAAAACTGTTTGGCCAGATGTAGCAGACAATTTCAATACAAATGCACCTGCAGTTTTATTGTTTAGCTGCACTTTAAAAGAACCGGCAAAAGGATTTGGATAAACAGATACTGCATCGGCTCCCATTTCTACAAGGGTTTCTCCCTGGTATATTTGTTTTGCGGGTGATGGAGTTGCAACAAAAGATGCTGCGGCATTATCCTCTTCAATTAAGCTAAAACCAGCGAGGTAATGGTATGTTCCAATACGGCTTATTGTAACTGTAACCTTGCCTGCATTATCAGGGCTGATGTTAAAGAATCTTGCATAATCATTTATATTGGTATTGGTAGAAATGGTATCCAGGTTATTGATTATCTGAAATACGGTACTGTTGCCGGCAGAATTTGCCCGGCTGGCATAAAATTCAAAACTATATTTTTTGGCTGGGTTTAAGCCATTAAATGTTAGTGTATTAAAACTGGTATTATATGAATTATAGCGAAGGACCTCGGGTGGGCATACAGTTGAGGTTGATGCATAATTGGTTCCATTATCTGTTATTGTACCAGATGAAGTGGAAGATACATTTACATTACTTAAGCTTAAATCTTCGTAAGAAAATTTGTTGCTGGTTAAAAGAACCTTATTATTCCAGTTATTCCATTTCGGATTGGTATAAGGGTTGGTGCCACCAAATATATTCACTCTTATAATTTTTTTAGCGACACTGCTTACTATAATCTGAGTAATGGCAGATGCAGTTGCGCCGGAGTTGTCTGTAATTTTTAATTGATATTGATAGGTACCCTCAACTAACCCTGTAACAGAAGTAATAGCAGCCGCTGCATTGCTAATGGTGCCGCCTGTTCCTGATATTTTTGTCCATTGGTAGGATATGATTGTACCGTCAGTATCAGTTCCTGTTCCATTTAATGCAGCTATATTGATTGGTAAAATTACAGTTTGATTATTCCCTGCAGTTGCAATTGGCAACTGGTTGTTTGTGGCATTCACTGTTACATTTACCGTATCCCTTCCTGTAGCTCCTGCGTTATCGGTTACCGTTAGTTGATAGCTGTATACTCCCAGCACCAAACCGGCGGCTGTAGCATTGGCTGTGGATGCATTCGTTAAAGTACCTGCTGCCGGACCGGATATTTTTGCCCATGCATAAGACGCAATGGTTCCATCCGTATCAGTACCCGAGCCTGTTAAAGTGGTTGAATTGGC
>JBBRFX010000184.1:0-7254 GCA_038241275.1 Chitinophagales bacterium | reverse complement strand
TTGCTATCTCTTCACGGTTTAGTAATCCATCTACTGCTTTGGGATTTTTCTAAAGAGCCTGTTTGGTTTACAGTATACATTCGTTTACCGCTTCTTTCACCCATTTCTTAAAATCGCTTTCTGTAATAATTATTTGGTTTTCCATAACTGACTTTTATTTTCACTGTTTACAAAAATACCTTGCTGCCTGTGTGCACATTTGCAGAAGGGTAATAATACATATAGCCATATTCTTTCAGGTTATTCCTAAATTTATTGTAAGTATGCCGGGCGATAATTTTTGCCTGCTTCATTATTTCTGTGCTGAAAACCAAAATCGGATTAGCACCACTATTCAAATTCCATTTCCTGAAGCAATGCCATGTATATACTTATATGCATGGCCCAATTCTGGAATCATCTTTTATGGCATAGTAAAAACAAATGCGTTTCAAAATTGAATGTACGGTATTCTCAAAACCCAATAACTGGAGTTGTTTTGCCAAGGCTGCAATATTCTGAATATTCATGATGCTATTTTTTAAATTTAAAAAGAAAAGGTTTAGGAGTTCTATTTAAGATACCCCTAAACTTTTTTTACTGCTTTCCCTTTTCTTGGGTAAAAGTGTTTTATCATTTTTCTTTTCTACCTTTTCTTTTTCCGGCTTACCCTCTTGCTTCAACGCTTTTTTTTTATCTTTTCCCATTTCTTCTTTTACCGCCGGGCTGGCTTCTGTTTTACCAACAGATTGGTATTTTTCTATTGATTCTTTTGCCACCAGCTTCATATTGGAATCATATAGATTTACCTTTTTGAATTGATTGCATTAACCCCATAAGTACAGCTTAGTTTATATACATACATAAATAAGGCGGATGAGAGGGAAACAATTAAGGCAAGACAAATAAATACATTTATACCAATGATGTAGATGATGGCAAAGAGTATTAGCAAGGCCACATGCCCACCGCCCAGGTACCAGATGTACTGAGCTTTTAAGCCTTTAAACTCTATAGGCTTGTTGATTCCTTTATTGATTTGATATACACTGTTGCTCATAATTAATTCCTCCCATTTCTAACCAATAGTATAGAGCGAAATAAAAGCAAAAATTTGTCAAATGTTATATGATGGAGAAGTAAGCGGGGTATGACAACCACTGTGAGTAGGTTGAGAATGAATGCAATGGAATTACAAAATATATACTGGTAAAAGGGTTTAAGATTTTCAGGCAGGCATAGTTTAGCTTTTTCTTATACACTTGAATATTCAAAATCAAAGTATATTTGAATAAGAAGCTGCTACAATTGGCGAGTTGTATATCACCCTAAATAGTATCCTATCCAAAATAAAGTTTGCATGACTTCGCCGATGCTGCCCCACGCTATTTTTAGCACATTACAAGGCACATAAAACCCTGACAGAAAGCCAACCTTGTAAAAGTGCCAAAACTTCCCCCGAATTCATTGATTTAAATTTTCCAACGTTTTTTTAAAGTAATTTTCAATTTCAATCGTCTTCGTCTTTAATGGAAGGAGTTGAAACTATAGAAATGGCCGACAGCAAAAAACAAAATATTATTCAAACTGTAAAAGATTACAGCAACAGGCTTTTTGGCTTTATCCGTGGTAAAGTAAATACAGATGAAGATGCCGAAGATATTTTGCAGGATGTATGGTACCAGTTTACCAATACCTCCGCTACCCAAACCATTGAACAGGTGAGCGGCTGGCTGTTTGCAGTGGCCCGTAATAAAATAACGGACAAATACCGAAAACAAAAACCGGAACTAATAGATGATTACAGCTATGAAGATGAAGAAGGGGAATTTAATTTTAAAGACATTCTTTTCTCCGATGATGCAGACCCGGGAACAGCGCAAATAAGAAAACTGTTTTGGGAGGAATTGTTTGTAGCATTGGATGAATTGCCCGAAAACCAGCGACAGGTATTTGTGTGGAACGAACTGGAAGATACCACCCTGCAACAGATTGCAGACAAAACCGGAGAAAATATTAAGACTATTATCAGCCGGAAACGCTATGCTGTAAAGCATTTGCAAAAGCGGTTGCAATATTTATATAACGACTTGGTAAACTAATAAATAAAAAATTATGAAATCCACATGGATAGTTGTAACCCCGGTACGAATGATCATTTGGGGATTCCATTTGGCAAATAAAAAACAATAAAAAAAAGACACATGAAAGAGACACTTTATAAAGGATCCCGTGGGCCAAAAAGATTTTTACGCTTGCTGCTTTTTGCAGCAATAGCAATGCTGGTGCTCGGAGGCATTGTAATGCTGCTTTGGAATGCCATACTGCCTGCACTGCTACAGGTAGCTGTTATTGGATATTGGCAGGCTGTTGGTCTGTTGTTGCTTTGCAAAATATTGTTTAGTTCTTTCCTGCCGGGGCCAGGTAACCGACCACCTTTTTTGGGCGGTCCACCTCCGCATATACGGGAAAAATTTATGAAGATGAATGAAGAAGAGAAAGCAACGTTTAAAGAACAATGGAAAAAGCGGTGTGCAGAACGTAAAGAGTAAATTGAATAAATGAAATTATATAAACCACGGCAATTTTTAGCCGTGGTTTTTTTATCTAATACAATAATTTTATTTAGGTAAATACCAGCCTTGGTTTTAGAGGGCTTCATCCCTATCTGCACGACGCAATCAGGCAGGGGTACGTCGCAATACTTTCACCGGCATATCTATATGGAACTTTTTTAGAAGTATTTTATCGCTACAGTTTGGTCTAAAATATTTTTCGAATTCTTTAAAGTAATTCTCACCAATCTCCGTCTTCCTGTATATAATAAACAATATTTTAAAAACAAAAACAAACAAAATGAACAAGTCAATTTTAAAAACAATCGTTGGAGGTATCTTATTAGGTACCGTAGTATTTTTCACAGGGCCATTATTACTCATCATCCTTGTACTTAAATTTATCTTTACGCCTTTTGGCATGGGCCGAAGAATGGCCTTTGGAAACTTTGGTCACAGGGGTTTTGGTGGCCCTGGAATGGGCGGCCCAAGGTTTGCCTTTGCCGATAAAATCCGCAGTATGAGCGATGAAGATTATACATCTTTCAAATCGAAGAATGAAAGTAATTTTCAAGGTAAATGTGGACACAAAAACTAAATCTAATCATGAATTCAAAATTTTAAAACAATGAAAAAACGTTCCAGAATTTTAATCGGCTTTACAACCGCAGCAGTAACATTTGCAAGTTTATTTGCCATAGCAGGCCCCCGCCATTTTGGTGGCCCATTTGGTTTAAATCACGCCTTTCACGGTAAATGCGTGACGAATGAAAATGAACAAACGAAAAGTGAGAAAGCAAGTCAAACTGCTCCCGAAAAAAAGGTTAATTAGCCAATCACAGTTGGGATCATTCATCTACAAAGGGGCATTTTATAAAGTGCCCTTTTGTTTTGTTTAAAGGGTATACTTTTACAATATGCAAAACATCACTGCAAATAGTATAATTTCTTTTCTCTCCCATCATGCGGTAGTTGATATTCACTATCACAATTGTTTTCAGATAGTAGTGAGCATCAATTCAGCCTTCAATTGCACAATTGATAAAAAGGAATACAAAAACCTGCAGGGTTTTATTATCAATCAAAACATAAAACATTCCTGCAAAGCACCCGATACAAGTGTGCTGGTTTATTTTATTGATTCCGAATCTTATCTCGGCTGGCAGTTAAAAGAAATACTTTCAGGAAAACCCTTTCTTGATATTGAATCCCTATTGACAAATCAACAGATGGAGGAATTAACAGCACAATGCAATTTAACATCTTCTGCAGCAGAGATGAAAAAAGTTGCAGATGATTTACTGGAAAAAATAATGCCTTCGCATTCCACACAAAAAAGTATGTTGATGGACGAACGTATCATCAGAGTGATAAAATATATTGACCATCATTTAGACAATCCTATTTCGTTGGATGATATTTCCAAACTAATATTTCTTTCGCCAGAAAGGGCGAGGCATTTATTTGTACAACAAACGGGTACCCCTTTTTCGCAATACCTGCTATGGAAAAGAATAAAAAATATTATCCTCTCCGTTTTAAAAGACAATACTTCTCTGGCTGATGCCTGTATGCAGGTTGGCTTTACCGACCAGGCCCATTTTTCACGGATATTCAAAAGAATGTTTGGCACTTCTGCAAAACCTCTTTTAAAAAATAGCCGCTTTGTACAGTTTCTTTCGCCGCAAGTATAGTTAGATTTGCGCTCAAATAAAATGATAAACATGAGAGCAATACAAATAGATCAATATGGAGCAGCAGATTTGTTAACAGTGGGTGAGACTGCCGTACCTTCTCTGCAAAACAACGAAGTGCTGGTAGCAGTGCATTACAGTGGTGTTAATCCAATAGATATTAAAATTCGTTCGGGTGCCATGCAGCAGGGCCTGCCAAAGCAATTCCCGTTTATACCCGGGTGGGAATTGTCGGGTACTGTTGAACAGGTTGGCTCATCTGTTATCAAATTTAAAAAAGGCGATGCGGTTTACAGTATGCCCAATTTTCAACAAGGCGGCAGCTATGCACAATATATTGCCATCAACGAAAATGAAGTAGCATTAAAGCCACAAACAATTTCTTTTATTCAGGCAGCAGCTATACCTATGGTGGCTGGTGCGGCTTACACGTCTTTATTCAAATTTGGAAAAATAAAAGCCGGACAAAAAATCCTCATTCATGGAGCCGCAGGTGCTGTAGGTTCTTTTGCTGTGCAAATGGCCAGGGCTGCCGGAGCGTATGTTATTGGCACTGCTGCGGGCGAGGGTATTGCTTTGCTTCAATCATTGGGTGCAAATGAAGTAATTAATTACACCACTACCGATTTTTCAACAGCAGTAAATCATGTTGATATTGTGTTGGATTTAGTGGGTGGAGAAACGCAAATGAAATCATTTGGTATTATTAAGAAAGATGGCTTGCTGCTTTCCACCGTAATGCCCCCATCTAATGAAAAAGCAGCAGCGGCAGGCATTAACGCAGCATTTGTATTTACAACTCCTGACCAAAATATGCTGGCGGAAATTGCAACTATGATTGATAATGGCAAATTAAAAATAACTACACCTGCTGTTCTTCCTTTAGCAGAAGCAAAGCAGGCGCATGAAATGATTGAGAACAGAACAGCAAAAGGTAAAGTAGTGTTGGAGTTGAGTAAATAATTTAAACATCACGAAAGAAAAATTCAAATGATAGTTAAAATTGACAACAGTAAAAAAGTGGGCAATGACAACATTAAAATTTTATATCCCGGCAAAGCAATAGGTTCAAACGATACGGGATTTGCTACCATAGGACGAATAGACCAGGCTGCATTAAACCCGGGAGCCTTCATTGCCATGCACCCGCATATCAATGATGAAATTCTTTCCTACTTCAGAAGCGGAAAAGTAAAACATACCGACTCAACTGGTTTTTCAGAATACATCACACCGGCTCGCCTGATGTTGATGAAAGCAGGGAATTCTTTTTTTCATGAAGAGAAAATATTGGATGACAGCGATAGGTTAGAAGGGCTGCAAATTTTTATTCGTCCAAACCAGAAAGATCTAATACCCGAAGTACAGTTTTATGATTTGCCGACGGTTTACAGTGAAAATATTTGGCGGCTGCTTGCAGCACCCACCAATGATGCGCCCCTGCAACTAAGAAGTGAGACCTGGATTTATGATATCCAAATAAATGGCGAAAAGCAAATTGAAATTCCAGCACTTCCGAAAAAAGAATTAACACTACTGCTTTATGTTTTTCAGGGAGCGGCAATTGTAAACAATTCTATTGTACTCAATAAAGGCGAAAGCATTTTAATAAAAGATGAACCTACTATAAACATTCATTCTTCTCAATCGGAAATGGTATTATTTGCAACCGATGAACAGTCCACTTATTTTGACGGTGGCATGTATAGCGGTAATCAAAATAGAAATTAAACAAAAAAATGTTAGCTTTTGCGCAAGAAAAAAGCATCATGCTGCTGATTTACCAACGGGTGAAGAAGCAGGAGTAACACCCGTCACTGTAAACACATTGGCTCCTGAAGCAGGCAGAGACTGGAGTTGAGAAAACAGGTATTTTAATGAGTTTGAATTTTCACCATTTTCGCAAACCTCTTTTTAAAGCCAATGTGTATAATCCTTTTATTGCAGTTACAATAATTTGGGGCGATTGATGGCCCTCAGTACTATATAACTGGCCAGCAATAAAACAGGAATCTGAACACAATAAAACTAAAACAGCTTGTCGGCTAAATGCTATTTTAAGTGATCGTTTTGGCAAAGGCCACAGTGAAATTTTTGCAGGTTTAGAATGTGGTAAATCTTTTGGCAAAGGCGATGATGCCCAAATGCTTTCACATCCGTAATTGCAATAAGCATTAAATAAAAAATGGAAAATTGGGATTATTGCAGGCATACCTATTGCAACAGCAAACCATTTGAATGGAAGCGGCTTTTTAAGACTGATTAATTCTCCAGGCTCCATCTAAAAACAACAACATTGACAGTCTGGCAATTAATTCATTACCAGTATCAGTAGGTGAACTTACCAAAATGGACTCAAATGGAATTCTACCATCGTCGCATTTGGCAATGCCTTTAGACAGCAACATAATCATCTGAAACAAATTCGAAGTTACTAATATCAATCACCTCAAGGCAAACACATTAGCAGACACATAAAGCTGCCTGGCAGTCTTATAATCGGTTATTTCGTTGTAGAAACAATGCCAGCTCCGGTATTTTAATAAAATGGCGGAACCTTTCTTTTGCAACCCATTTCCTGCTTATTGCGTATCAATTTCGGATATCATCGAATCAAATCGAATCATTATCGTTCCGACTGCCACACCCAGGGAACAGTAAATGGTGTTAATTATGATTACCACCAGGAACATTGTGGCTCTGAACAATACCCAAATCAAACTGATCCAAGCGGTAACCAGTTAAATACCATCTGCACTCCAAAATAATTTGTTTCAAGTTACTTCCTTACCTCTTCCATTTTAAAACAATCAAACACCGCTTTTCCCTCGCCGGCTTTTGTAATCAAAGCTACCCGCAGGGCACGGTCCCATGGCGGCAACCATGCACCGTTGAAGGGTTGTTGATTGAGTTGCAACAAGGAACGCCGGCTCCTGCCAAAATAGAAGTTAATATCTTTTCCATTGGCCACCTGCATCATCAAATAACCTTTCCTGAAAGAGCGCACCGGCTTTGAAAGCAATACA
>JBBRFX010000183.1:0-7347 GCA_038241275.1 Chitinophagales bacterium | reverse complement strand
TTTTCCCCATCCCCATTTTAAAAAATCAGGAAATGCACTTGCCCACGTAGGTACATCATGGCGGCCATCCTGCAACTCTAAATAATAAATGTCTTTTCCCGGATCGTAGCCCTTTTGCACCAGTTCTTCAATTAACCCAAGCGTATCGTCAATGGCATCTATTATTCCATTGTTATTGCGGTCGGCAGTTTCGTCTTTTGTACCCACCTCAAAAAAGAATTTAAGCCACGAAGCATAATGGCCATTCCTTATCTGCCGGTGCATAATCCGGTTTTCATTTTCATCAAAGTCTTCATCATCCTGGTCTTTATCCCTCCACCAAAAAGAACCGCTAAACACCCCAACTTTTGTAAACTCATGCGGATAATTCCAAACGATATCCAGTGCACACAAACCGCCCAGTGAAAACCCTGCAAAGGCTTTTTCACGGAAAGATTCAATGGCATAATTTTTCCTGATAAAGGGAATCAGTTCCTGGATAATGAATTTGGTATATAAAAATGCTTTGGCTCCCCTTCCCTTATAATCCAGGATATTGGCCGTGCCATATTCATTTTTTCTATCAGCCGCACAATGAATACCCACACAAAACAGGGGCGCAATTTCATCCTCACTTAACATGTCATTTAGTAAATCTTTAAAAACCATTTTCACCAAATCCTGTCCATCATTTATCAACAATAAATTTACATCACTGAATGCTGTAATGCTGGTGGGTATGTAACAATCCACCTTTACCACACGGTGAAGATGGGAAGAATGCAGTAGATGATGATCAACTTTTATCACAGAAACTTTTTCAGCAGGCATAAGCGCCAAAATTAGGAAAACCCCTTCATAATCAACTTACCAAAATCTACCAAAAACATAATTTGTTTTATTGACTGCTTAAAAATATATTTGAATACGGTAAATATCATCTCATCCCTCAATAATAAAATAATTACAATATGAAGAAAATTGGCGTATTGCACGGTAAAGAAAGAAGTTTTCCGGATGCTTTAGTAGCAAGAATAAACAGCAAAAATATTGCTGGCATATCTGCCGAACCGGTAAAAATTGATAAAGTGATGCAGGGAGAGCCTACAGAATATGCAGTTATCTTTGATCGCATATCTCAGGATGTACCCTTTTACAGGGCTTATTTAAAAAATGCAGCATTATGTGGTGCAGCAGTTATCAACAATCCTTTTTGGTGGAGCGCCGATGAAAAATTTTTTAATAATTGCCTGGCCACAAAAATTGGAGTGCCCGTTCCCAAAACTGTAATATTGCCTTCCAGAGATTTACCAACAGATACCACTGCCGATTCATTCAGCAATCTTGCTTATCCTTTAGACTGGGATGGCATATTTAAATACATTGGTTTCCCTGCCTACATGAAACCACACGCTGGTGGAGGATGGAAAAGTGTGTACCAATTAAACAGCCTGGATGAATTCTTTGAAAAACATGCAGAAACCGAACAACTGGTAATGATGTTGCAGGAAGAAATAAAATTTGATGAATACTACCGTTGTTATTGTATAGGTGGAGAACATGTTCGTATTATGCCTTACGAACCCCGCAATCCACATCATCTCAGGTATGTAGCAGACTTCTCTCCTTCTCCGGAACGCCATAAAGAAATGGAAGAAATTGTACTTAGAATTTGCAAATACCTGGGATACGATTTTAATACAGTAGAACTAGCCTTAAGAGATGGTGTTCCATATGCCATCGATTTTTGTAACCCCGCCCCCGATGCAGAAATAACAAGTGTGGGACAGGAAAATTTTGACTGGGTGGTAGAAACATCTGCCAACTATGCTATTGCAAGAGCGCAGGCTCATATAGAGGGTGCTGATAATCTTACCTGGGGCGAGTATATCAAAAGAAGCAGCAGTCATCAAAAACTATATTAACAAATGGATAATTATCTAATGGATAATTGATAATGGGATAATGAAAAAAATTTAGAACCAACATTAATTATCAATTATCATTTATTCCATTATCAATTTTCAACTATCAATTTTCAACATGGGACCAATAGACTATAAAAAATTTACGGTAGGGGTTGAAGAAGAATACATGGTTATAGATCCTCATACAAAGGAATTAAAAAGCCACGAACAAAAAATTGTAGAGGAAGGCCATAAGATTTTAAAGGAAAAAGTAAAAGCAGAAATGCACCAGGCTGTGGTAGAAGTGGGCACCGATATTTGTGCCGACGTGGATGAGGCATTTATGGATGTGTCTACCTTGCGCAAAACCATCAGTGGCATTGCAGATGAACTGGGGCTTTGGATTGGAGCCAGCGGTACACACCCCTTTAGCCATTGGGAACGTCAGTTAATTACAGAACATATACGCTATAATGAAATTGTAAACGAACTGCAGGAAGCAGCCAGGAGCAATCTTATTTTTGGTTTGCACGTACATGTGGGTATGGAAACCCGGGAAATGGCCATACATATAGCCAATTCTGCCCGTTATTTTCTGCCACATATTTTTGCACTCAGCACCAACTCTCCTTTTTGGGAAGGAAGAAAAACCGGTTACAAATCTTTTCGCACAAAAGTATTTGACAAATTTCCCCGAACCGGCATTCCCGATTGTTATGATAGCATAGAAGACTATGATAATTATATTAAGTTGCTGGTAAAAACAAACTGTATAGACAACGGTAAAAAAATATGGTGGGACCTTAGGGTACATCCATTCTTTAATACGGTAGAATTCAGGATATGCGATATACCAATGACAGTAAAAGAAACCATTGCTATTACCGGTTTATTTCAGGCTATCTGTGCCAAATTATACAAGCTTCGCAGCCAGAACCTAAACTTTATGATGTATAGCCGTGCGCTGCTCAACGAAAATAAATGGAGAGCGAGCCGTTATGGAATTGATGGTGATATGATTGATTTTGGTAAAGAAACAGAAGTGAATACCAGGGTGCTGATTTATGAACTGCTGGATTTTGTAGATGACGTAATTCCTCACCTGGGCAGCCAGCATGCCATCAGCCATGTGCACAAAATGCTGGAAGAAGGCACCGGTGCCGACCGCCAGTTAAAAGTATTTGAAGAAACCAATAGCCTTGAAAATGTAGTGGAATATATTCATTCACAATTTTTATCGGGTTTGTAGTTTGTTGTAAAGCTATAAACCTGTATATTTGCCGTCCAATAAAAGCAATGGCTGAATAGCTCAATTTAATATTGCATCCCGGCCAAGGGTCGGGAAGGTTTTAGGAAATGAGTTACGATTGAAAATATTAAATGGCTGCGTAGCTCAACTGAATAGAGCATCTCACTACGGATGAGAAGGTTTTAGGTTTGAATCCTAACGCGGTCACTAAAAGCAATTAGGTTACAATTATGTAACCTTTTTTTATGTCATTAACTGACGTAGCTCAACTCAATAGTGCATCCCGACCTATAGGTCGGGAAGGTTTTAGGGTTGAATCCTAACGAGGTTACAAAAAACCCCTTAATTGTAAGGGGCTTTTTCTTTTAAGCTAAAATGGATTGTTTTTGACCCTGTACTTATTTAGTAGAATCCACTTCTTTATCCTTTTGATATTTTTTAAACAGGTCCAGTTTAAATTGGATATTTCCGTCGCTGCCCGGTTGCCCACGAAGAAAAATACTTCTGCCTCCCTTTTTATCTACCCCGATATTTTCAGGCTTATAATCCTCTTCACGTTTTTTTAAATTACTAAAAGGAACCTGTACACTTATATCCGTATTTCCCCGCTGGCTAAATAAACCTTCCACAAAAAATGTCAATACACTGCTTTGAATTTCCATACGATTAATTTTTATCTCTCCCCTGTTGATACTTAATTTATTTTTTAATTCTGCAAATTGTATATTTTCAAAATCTCTCTTTTTAAAAATAATATTCTGTATTTTTTTTAACGGTTCAAAATTATTGAGTGCACCCTTTTTTAAACTAAAATCTACCATACCCATCGAAGTACCGGGCAACACTTTGCCATCACTGTTGATGTCTATTTTCAAATCTGCATTGACCGTTAATTTACCCTCCAGGTTTTTGTCTGTCATACCATCCTGCCCAAAGTTATCAAAGGCATAAAAAACTTTCTGCACATTTACATTCTGCATATTGGCATTGATGGCTGCCTGGTGGCGGCCATTTTGCAAATTAATAAGCTGTCCATTCATTGCCATGCTGCCTTCTGCCAGGCTCATACTTACTTTGTTTAATAAATACCTGTCCTGCAAAATGCTGATACTGGCATTTAAGTTAGAACCGTTTAGTTTATTGTATAATAAACGATCGGCTTTTAAATCAACATTGATGCGGCTTTTGGCCAATAACTCATCTATCTGCGATGCCATTTTACCAAATTCATTTTTTCCTTTTGATACAGTTTGATTTCTTGATTGCAGCAAAAACTTAAACGGCGCCAGGTCTAAAGAAGGTGAATAAATATTATAATCAATTTGTACTTTATTGGGTTCTGTACTAATTAAAGTAAGTAAATTATTGGCAATACCATTCATTACAATTTGATTATTGAACACTTTAAAATTTATATTTTCAATAATCACATTGGAGTTTTTTACATTTAAACTTCCATTAACGTCGGTCAATAATACATTACGTGGAGTATATAATATCTTACCATTTTTAAAATTAAGTTTACCATTTAAGAACGAGTTGCTGTTATTGTTGCGTTCTACCGGTCCTTTGTAACTAAGCAATACATCTGCACTACCTGCAGTATGCTTCAATGATTCTGTTTGCAACAGTTCATTTAAATCTGTTAAAGGAAAAGCAGAATGAAGATCGCAGGTAAGCGTAGGCGTTTGCAGGTTTAATATTTCAATTGTTCCTGAATTGATTTTTAGCCCATGCCAGAGAGCATTAAAATCATTGATTTTAATAACAGAGTTGGGATCTTTTCGTGCAATACCCTTAGTTACTTCATTGGTATAATAACCTGTAAAATTTGCTTTCTCAAAATCCATAAAAGTAGTTTTAAGGCTGGCATCTTTTACATCCCACAGGGCTTTAATATAAGGCTCTCCACCTCTAAGCGGGCCATGCAATTCTGCTTCTGCGTTGATGGGACCGCTCACTGATGCAATAGAAAGGGAAGAATCGATCCTTTTTGGCAACAATTTTTTTACGTCTGTGTATAAAACTTGTTGTGTTTTTAACTTTAATGTAAACCCCGGATTTTTATCCCCCAGGTCAAAAGTGCCGGAAAGTGAAAATGGATGCCCTGATAATTTTATATCAATTTCCTTAAAACTCAGCACCTGCGTTTTCTTGCCATATAGCAATTTAAAATTACCGCTGAATGTAGCCTCTTTTAAAAATGTTCCTTTAGGCACATTAAAGGCAACGCTTTTTACAAGTATATCGGCCTTTGTTTTCATTACGAGGTTATCTCCATCATCATTTAATGAAACTTTCAACTCATCAACAACAAAGTCATGAAATTTTTCTCTTTTATTATCCAGCAAAGTGATGCGCACCTGCTGCAGTAAAATATTTTTTATCGAAATGTCTTTATCAGTTCTTTTAGGCCCACCCTGCGGGTCTTTTTTTGTTTCCAGTAAATAAGTACTGGTATACCCTGAAGTGTCTGTATATAAAAAAATACTACCCTGCTTTACCCTTATTCCGCTAAGGGCAGATTCTTTTTTTATCAGTTTGATAATATTAAGATTGATAAAAAGTTCCTTTGCTTCAAAAAAGGCATGTTTATGTGTGTTGTAAAGTGTATCAGTAATTGAAATATTTTCTACATATACAGCAATCCTCGGAAAAGATTTAAAAAAGCTGATATCAGCATTTTTAATTTTTACATCTCCGTTAAGTTTATCACTTATTTGTTGGGTAACTTGCGTGATTATTTTTTTCTTATTGGCAGATACATAAATATACCCTGCTATAAAAAGCAACAGCAACAGTACAAGACCAATCTTTAATACTTTAATCGAATAATGAAGGATTTTTTTCAAAGTGTTATATATGTGCTGTAAAAAATTTTATTAATGAAACTGTCAGAATTTATAATAATTATTTTTCAGGAAAATGCTAACTTGACTAAAAGCAAGCATACTGCCGAATCTTAAAACAAATGCATGAAAATACATTTTTGGACGGTGGGTAAACTCCACGAAAGCTATGTAAAAGAAGGAACCGAATTATTTACCAAACGCATCAGTAATTATTTTTCTGTGCAATGGAACATTATCCCTATGCCAAAAAATGCAGGTATCCTCAGCGAATCTGATCTTAAAACCAAAGAAGGTGAATCTATTTTAACCCTGCTAAAAAAAGATGATTACCTGGTGTTGCTTGATGAAAAGGGCAAACTGGCAGACAGCGAAGACATGGCTAACTTTTTACAACAACGTGCTAACGAAAGCATCAAAAACATTGTGTTCCTGATTGGCGGTGCATATGGTGTAAGCGATGACGTAAAACAAAGAGCAAATTATAAATGGAGCTTATCCAAACTCGTTTTTCCGCATCAGTTGGTTCGCTTAATTTTAGCGGAACAAATTTACCGTGCCTGTTCCATTATGCGCAATGAAAAGTACCATCATTCTTGAGGACACAGGGTTTAACGTTTAAATCGTTTAAGGTTTAAAACGGACAATCCCCTTTCACATTTCATCCTTATCCCTTTGGAACCGACATCCTTTCACCTTCCTGGTTTGAAGAATGCTATAAAACACTATAAGGTTTCCTCGCCCACAATCCAACACACAAACCCTTATAGGTTTTCACCTTTCACCTTTCACCTTTGGCCTTTCACCTTTCACCTTTCACTTTTCACCTTTCGTCTACCTCACCCTTTTCCACAACTGTGTAAGATCTTGCCCACTTGCATTTTTTCCGGTTAACCTTATCTCGTTGTTATTGATCACATAGATTCTTGCAGGTTGGTAATTAAGCCCGCTACAACCGCTTACCAGGTTACTTACGGTAAACCCTCCAACATTATCAGCAACAATGGCCTTCCAGATAATATCGTTTTCTCTTAAACAATTGCCGGTGCCTGCCATGGTAGAAAGTCTTGCTTCAGATAACACAGGCGCTACTGTTACCGTACTTCCCACTAAAACATTTTCAGGATTATTACTGGTCATTTGCCATTGTCCTGTAAGTGAAAAAGCCGACCCTGTAGTATTTGTAGCTTTTTGAAGTGCTTCGCAACTGCTGAAAGTAATGGCGATGATTATAATCGCCCAAAGTTTTAATGATTTCATTTTATGTTGATTAAGTATAAGTAAAAATTCAAAAAACATACCAACATATCTTTAATGAACAATTATAACAATCATGTGACGGGTAATACTCATTTGTTGCCTG
>JBBRFX010000182.1:0-7382 GCA_038241275.1 Chitinophagales bacterium | reverse complement strand
TTGCTAAAGAATGTAATTATTTTTTTGGCATCAATACTGCATCAATTACATGTACTACACCGTTACTTCCGGTAAGATCTGCAGCAGTTACATTTGCTCCGTTGATCATTACTTTGCCATCTTTAATAGATACAGTTAACTCTTCACCCTGTAAAGTTTTTACTTTTTGACCATCTTTTAAGTCAGCAGCTTTTACAGCTCCTGCCACAACATGATAGGTTAAAATTTTTGTAAGAGCATCTTTGCTTTCAGGCTTCAACAAACCATCTACAGTACCTGCAGGTAGTGCGGCAAATGCAGCATTGGTTGGTGCAAATACAGTGAATGGACCAGCGCCTTTAAGCGTTTCTACCAAACCGGCAGCAGTAACAGCCGCAACTAAAGTGGTATGATCCGGCGATCCGATTGCTACATCTACAATGTCAGTTGGGGCAGCAGGTGGAGTCACTGGTACTTCAGTTGTTACAGCAGCAGTTGTTTCTTCTTTTTTAGTTTCTGCACTGTTACATGCAACAAAAGTTGTAGCAATGATAGCTACGGCAGCGAAAGTGGTTAAAATGTTTTTTTGCATAAATTGTTTTTTTTATAAACAACAGGTTTGATTAAATGTTTGCCTTTAGAAAAAAAATAATTTTGATACGTAAATTTTTAACTTTTTTTGATTTATTAACGCAAATCGTTAAACAAAAACATTTTATTTATATAGAAATAAACAACCACCCCTTATAACTATTATAATAAAAAAGAAAGGTCGTCATTGTTATTGATTTCTTTTTTTTCCATTACTGGATCTCCTGCAGAAAATAATATGCCAGGCTGCTCACCAATAAATTGAAGCATGTTATTTTCAAATTTCAATGCAGTGCCTTCCGGCAAACCAACTACAGGCAAGCCGGGATTTAGTTTAATAAATTCCTGCAGCCGCTGATCACGGGTTTCGCCATTGTGCCCTGCAGGTTTGGCATTGCTATAATGAGGATTAATTTGAAAGGGCAATAAACCCAGGGCATTAAAACTTTTAGGTTCTATCACGGGCATATCGTTGGTAGTACCAATGCCGGGGCTGAGTATATTTGATCCTGCACTCCATCCAATATATGGTATGCCTATATTCACTCTGTCACGAATGATATCCAGTAATTTTAATTCGTAAATATCATGTAGCAATTTAAAAGTATTACCACCGCCCACCATTATTGCTCCTGCATTTTCTATCAACTCCTTTGCATTGGCTGCTGTTACCGTTTCGATGGAATATGGCAAACCCTGTAAACCATTTTTTACCATCTCAGCGTATTCTTCATAATTATTCATCACCGAAGCAAAGGGTATAAATGCAATGGTAAGTGGTTCATCACCCAGAAAATTATTAATCACCGGAGCAGCACTTTCCAGGTAACCACCCTCGCCTACCCTTGAACTGCTAAATGCCAACACACGATTAAGAGACATATCAAATATGATTAAAATAAAATAATAAGAGAATGAAGTTTATCAAAGATATTCTTTAAAAAAAGGCCGGATGAAATATAATCAGGAACATTATTTTACAACAGCAACTTTGCTTTTTACATTAGCCCTAATAAATTCCTGGATATCCTGCTGCTTATATATCGCCCACTTTTTTGTAAATGCAGCACCATAATAAAGAATCAACGCAGAATAAAATAAAAACAGCAATAGCAACACTATAGAAGCAGACGCCCCGTAAATACTGGTAATATTATTATAAGAAAGCAACACATGAAGAATGATTTTTCCTATAGAAAAAAGAAAACTGGTAAACAAAGCTCCTACCCATGCAATGCGCCAACCAGGTCTGCCGGAAGGCAGGTACCTAAAAATTATTAATAACCAGGTGGCAATGATAAGTGTGGATATCGTAAATGCCTGAAACTGGTTAAAAAAGGATGACATGGAGGGAAATATTTTAAAGATATAATTGCCTATAAATACCTGCAAGGTTTCTATAAAAACAGCAATGGAAAACAAAAAACCACTTATAAATATAACCAGCAGCGAGCGCAACCGGGACCTGATTGTGGACATCACTTTTTTATTAATCCTTAAAGGAATTTCCCATATTTGATTAATGGAATTTTTTATCACTTTAAATAAGGTGGTGGCAACAAAAGTTAAAAATAGGAATCCAAAAATAGTAGCAACCCAGTTATAGGCAAGTTTTGTAAATGCCTGGATAACTGTTACAATCTGTCGTACTGCTTCTTTGCCAAAAGTATCTGATAAGCCGGTAAAAAGTTCATGACGGATGGTTTTTGGATCGATGAATAAACTGAATACCTGTGCCAGTATGATAAGAATGGGTGGCAAGGCGAACATGGTAAAAAAAGCAGTGGCTCCTGCCATTCGTAATGGATCATTTTTTGCAAACAATTTTCCTGCATCCCTTAAAATTCTAAAAAAATTTGTTACACGGTTGCCCATATACTGTTATTTACCATTGCCTGTATTAATTCCATTTGTAAGATACCTGGATAAAGATACTAAAGATACTTTATGCGATAACAGAACCCTTTCATTCAGATAAACTGCCGTTACTATTCAACCAGGCTTTTAAAGAAACTTATAAAAAAACTGGCCGCTAAAATTTATTTTTATTTCAGTTTTTGCAGTTCATTCAAACAAAAAAATCCGGTGAATCTGCACCGGATTTTTTTGTACAATATTATTTATTTATTTAGGATCTAAACTATTGTTGATCCTGTACAACAAATCTTCCAGGTGTGCTTTGCTAAGCAGATCCTGGTAAAAAGGCTGGGCAGATTTAATTTCAGTGGCCAGCATTTTTAGCTGCATCCTGGCGATAGATCTGGCATCACTGTTTTTATTGTAATTGGCCGGGCCTGAACCTCCTCTTCCTCCAAAAACAATCACTCCGGCACTGTTGCCTTCTTCCATATTACTCATCAAACGTTCTGCAAACATTTTTTGCAGATTACGGCGATAAACGTCAATCGGTTTGCGGGTAGCCAACTCACTGTATATACTTTTTCGCACATCGGTTAGCATTTCATTTACTGAATAGGCAGATGCATTTTCTTCCTGTGCACGAATCAATTTATCAAATGTAGTATTACTCAGCAAACGGTCTATTACGCCGGATTGCACAGCACTAATGGTAGCTATTTTATTATTGCCTGTATAGTTGGCAATATCATTTTCTATCAACCATTTTGGTGTGGTAAATAATTGATTCTGTAAAAAACTGATGGCTTCCTTTTGTTTGGCCTTGCTAACAAATTCTACTACCGCACCCGGTTGTTCCACCGTTTTTGGAGTGGTCATGATACCGCCAATATTTTTGACTACATGGCCCATGTATCGTTGAAACTGTGTGATTACCTGTCCGTATATTTCATTCAGGCTGTTGTATCCTTTGTTATCTTCTTTTGTCCACTCCGGCAATTTGTTTATGATACGCTGCAGGTTTTTAATACCATATCCGCTTGCTGTCATAGCATTATCGCCAAGGTCTTCATTTTGTGCACGGGGATCGTCAGCATCCGATTCTGTACCAAACCAAAGCCGCTTATCTTTTAATTTTTCAATAGTTATTTTATTCAGCACCGGCACTTCAGCTTCCGGCGTCTTTAGTTCAGGGTACCATCGGTAGCCCCACTCTATGGCCCACTTATCGTAATCTCCAATGCGGGGAAACAATCCTGTTTGCGCAATATTATCTTCCGGTTGTGCCACATAATTAAAACGGGCATAATCCATAATAGATGGTGTATGCCCATTGGCTTCCACCCATTTTTTATTACGCAGGTTTTCTACAGGCACTGTAGAAGAAGAACCAAAGTTGTGCCTCAGTCCAAGGGTATGACCTACTTCATGAGAAGAAACAAAACGAATTAATTCACCCATCAGTGAATCTTCAAATACCAGTTTGCGGGCCTGCGGATCTACAGCAGCCGTTTGAATAAAATACCAGTTGCGCAGCAGGCTCATTACATTGTGATACCAGTTGATATGAGACTCTAAGATTTCACCTGTTCTTGGGTCATTCACATGAGGACCACTTGCATTGGGAATATCTGATGGTTTGTAAACTATGGCAGAATAGTTGGCATTTTCCAGGCTCCACTCAGGATCATTTAATGGTGCCTCTTTAGCCATAATTGCATTGCGGAATCCTGCTTTTTCAAAAGCTATCTGCCAGTCATTTACCCCTTTTATTAAATAGGGCACCCATTTTTTAGGCGTGGCAGGATCTATAATAAATACGATTGGTTTTTTAGGTTCTACCAGTTCGCCTCGTTTATATTTTTCGATGTCCTCGTCTTTGGGTTCCAGTTTCCAGCGGGTAACCATTCTCACTCTTTCAATACCCTGTGGATTTAAATCAAAATCGGTATAACTGGTAGCAAAATATCCAACCCTCGGATCAAAGTAACGGGGTTTCATAGGAGTAGCAGGTAATAAAATAATAGAACTGCTCAACTCATATGTGCTGGCTGTACCTGCACCTGCAGCGCCCGGTACAGCAGGCATACCAGGTATTGGCGCTGGTGTGCGCAGGTATGTTTTAACTGTTTGTATTTGTGTATTGCTTGGATAAGATTTTACCTGGCCGATGTATGAATTGTCTTTTTGATACTGTGTGAGCATCAACGCCCTTTTGTAACGTGCATCAAAAAATAAAATATCATTATCACCCATCAGGTAATCTGTTACTTCTATCACAGAGCCGGTGGCACCGGTAACAGAATCTTTGGCAAATGCCTTAATATCAAAGGAGGCTACAATAGGCTGCAGGCTTGAATTACGCACAGACTGAAACATCCCTCCGGCAGTATCACGTGAGCTTTCCTGGTGTGAAATGCTCTTTAAAAATATTTTATTGTTGGGGCCTTTTTCAAAAGTAATCACATTCTCTCCAATCTGATCGCCGGCATAACCACTACGACCAAGGTCGCCTGCAGCGGCTGCTTTAGAAATACGGTTTACAATTAATATCTCCCGGTTTAAAATAGCATCCGGAATTTCAAAGAAGTATTTATCCTCCAGCTTATGGGTAATAAGCAAACCTTTATCGGTTTTAGCTTTAGCAGTAATCACTTCCTTATAAGGTTTGGGTCCGGTAGTTTTTGGAGCCGGTGCTGTAATGGTACCATCAGGTGCGGGGGATGGAGCATTGGCAGGCCGTTGTGCAAAGCTTACCTGCGCCAATAATACAAACCCGGCAACTAACAGGCTCGAAGTTCTTCTCATTTGTTTTATTAGGTTTTAGTGTTTAAAAAAGTGTAAGGCGTAAATTACCACATGAATTTCAGTTTAAAATCATTTATAGATGCCTTATCCTCCATTTTATAAATTATTATATGAGTGGTATTTATTTTTTTTATCATGAGATATAAACTAATCCTTATAAAAAAGGTTTAATGGCTGTTACCCGTTGCCGTTACAACAGGGCTATGTTCCTAAATACATGGTGCCGCAACAAACCTTCATATAATGAGCTGGGAATAAAACTTTGTAAAATAAAGCTGCACCAGCTTAATGCTATTATCATAAATCCTGCTGCGTAAATCTTAGGCAAACTTTACATCAAACCAATCATTCACTTTTGCAGTTATTTCATCTTTATAAGAAATGTGATGGTACTCATTGGTATCGGATTCATACACGTAATCTACTTTCCATTGATGGTAATGCAGTGCAACCTGTTCAATGGCATTCATCATAAAATAAACTTCCTCATCCGTCATCACCGGGTGAACCGACAAACGTATCCAACCAGGTTTACAGGAAAGATCACCTTTATGAATTTCATCCAGTATTTCATTGGAATGTAATTCATCTACATGCAATAATATATGACCGTAGGTGCCGGCACAGGCACAACCACCACGGGTTTGAATACCAAAACGGTCGTTTAGCAATTTAACAACCAGGTTAAAATGCGCTCCCTTTAGTAAAAATGAAACTACCCCCAGCCGCTCTTTATTATGCCCTTCCATTATTTCAATTCCCGGTATACCAGGCAGGCGGTCAAAAATAATTTTTAAAATTTCAGCTTCTCTTAAAAGCATATTTTCAATACCCATTTCTTCTTTTAGCTTTACGGCCATTGCTGCTTTGATACCCTGCAAAAAAGGAGGGGTTCCCCCATCTTCCCTGTGTTCGATATCGGTGATGTATTCATGGTATTTCCAGGGGTTGGTATAGGTTACGGTTCCCCCACCCGGCTGATCCGGAATAATATTGTGATACAATTTTTTATCAAAGATCAACACACCCGGTGTGCCCTGGCCACCAAGAAATTTGTGAGGCGAAAAATATACGGCATCCAGGTGAGCACCTTCTATGGGCGGGTGCATATTGATGGATACATAAGGAGCCGAACAGGCAAAATCTACAAAACAAAGGCCTCCATAGGCATGCACCAACTGCGCCACCTGGTGATAAGGAGTTTGAATGCCTGTAACATTGGAGCAGCCAGTAATTGCAACTGCCTTGTTGGTTCGGTCTTTGTATTTTATAAGCAATTGTTCCAGGGTATTTAAATCAATATTTCCGGTTTCATCGTTTGGGATAATTTCCACATCGGCAATGGTTTCCAGCCAGGAAGTTTGGTTGGAATGATGCTCCATATGTGATACAAAAATGATTGGCTTAAGAACAGGATCTATATCCAGGTAATTACCAAACAGGGAATGTATACTTACTTTGCTGTTTTTTAATTCCGCTACAGCAGGCAATCTCCCCGCTTTTACATAATCCATAATCCGTTCAGGAATACGTAAGCCCAGCAGGCGTTGCAATTTATTTACGGCTCCTGTCATACCACTGCCGGCAAAAATCAATACATCATCAGGCCCTGCATGCACATGTTGTTTTACAATGTGTTTGGCCTGCTCATAAGCTCGGGTCATGGCAGTACCTGTAACGGTAGTTTCAGTATGGGTATTGGCCATTAATGGCAATACCTCTTGCTGAAGCCGCTCCTCAATTGAAGCAAAAGCACGACCGCTGGCAGTCCAGTCTGCATACAGTATTTTTTTGGTGCCATATGGCGTTTCAAACCGGGCATCAAAGCCAATGATATTTTTTCGGAAGGAGTGAAAATATTGTTCTAACAAAATGCAGTGATTTATTTTTTTGGTTTAGTAGCTTACCCTGCTATATGCTGATTGGTTTAAACACAACAAGTAAAACATCTGTAGC
This sequence comes from Chitinophagales bacterium, assembly GCA_038241275.1. Classification (GTDB taxonomy): domain Bacteria; phylum Bacteroidota; class Bacteroidia; order Chitinophagales; family Chitinophagaceae; genus Ferruginibacter. Next base: position 191 of record JBBRFX010000182.1, on the reverse strand, counting down.
TATTTATAGCTCCTGTTCCTAAAAGCAAGGTTATCATATAGACCTTAAAGTTATAGGATTAGGTAGAATAATGATAAAGAGTTTTTAATACAGGATACGGGTGAGGTATTTGATTCATCATGTTTACTATTACCTTGTGAAAAATCACCTTCCTGTTATTCCTTCTGTTAAATCTAAACACATATTCGTCT
>JBBRFX010000181.1:0-7521 GCA_038241275.1 Chitinophagales bacterium | reverse complement strand
AGTCAGACATCTGATTTGTGAGCCATTTGCATTCGAAAGACTAATCATGCCGCCCGAACCTATTACTGATTTTTTCAATTGACCGGGTTGTGCCTGCATCAAAGCAAACATAAGCGGTATCAATAAAAAAAATGTTACGCGATAACTTGCACATTTTTTCAAGATAATTTTTTCCATTAAAGTTATTAAAAGATTATCAAAATTCACCCTACAAAGATATACCTTCTATGGAAACAGAAGTTACATAAAAAAATATTAAATGTATAGAATTCACATATTCATATATGTAAAGTAGTAATCTAATATGGAAGTCATAGCTTTTGTAATTCAATAGTATTTTGTTATTTGCAATTAAAAACTTATGTACAAAAATACAAATCCCGCGTCGATGATTCCTGTAAACCAAAAAGTAGATGGAAAGCCATCGAGAAAAATCATTGCGGCATATAGCTGAATTACATAGAATAGACGCCCAAAAATCAGGCATCCCACGTTGAATGCATAACGCTTGATATTGAATGCTGTCATAAATTGCAAGTATGCAAAACAAAGGAAAAACGAACCTAAAAAAACTGCAAAGAATGGGTCAATCAAGGGATTATCTATTTTGCGACCTATACCAATCATAAACAAATATTGTATTGCGGCAATTGTATCCTATATGCCACTTGAAAAAAATGTTATTGCCAGCGGTTTTAATGATTTACTATTCATGAAAAAATGATATTTGTATTAATTTTTAATGTTCATTTATCTAACTTATCAATGTTGTTCCAATACTAAAATCAGTGTCTTGCTTAATAATATCAATAAGTCATTATCTATCAGCAAGATTTGTTTTGTTACTTAAAATATCCTTTTCTATAATCTCTTTTACTCGTTCAGGTTCTTCAAAAATGGGGCTATGCGCCGAATGCTCGAATGTGTAAAATCCTTTAATGGGTGCTTGTAATTTCTCGGAATATTCTTTTGTTAATTTGTATGATACCGTGTAATCGTAAATACCGCTAAAAAAATATACTGGAATGTCCAATTTTGGTAATTTAATGACCAAATCAGTTGAGAGTATTTCTTTCCATAGTGGGTGAACGCCTGAACGAGCTTTTCCCGCCCACAATTTGTATTTTTCCATCAATGTGTACTCTCTGCATGTTAAAGAAGGTAAAAATATTTCCTTGGGAACCGACCTCATAAGGTGTGTTGTCCCTATTCCAAGACTGTGCATGGCTCCGTCACGTATTTTGAGGTATTTGAGAGGTGTGCCATTTATCACTGGAGCATCCTCCAACTTTTGCACCATTTCTTTGTTTCCACTCGACCTATATTGGTTGAGCATATATTCGTGTGCGAGTTGTTCTGATTTAAGCTGATTCGATATTTGAGAAACTCCAATATATGCATGATATAATTCAGGGGCTTTTGCTGCTGCATGAATACCCATAAAACTTCCACCTGAATGAGCCATCAGGTAAATTTTATTTTTGTTGAAGCGCTTCCGTAAATAATTAGTAACTTCAATAGCATCAGCTACCATTTGATCGAGTGTTATTGATTCAGGCGAAATGTTAGAGTTATATGACATTCCAGAGCCACGCTGCTCCCACCACACTACTGTAAAATAATCTTCAAGCCCGGTAGGATATTTCTGCGTAAGAAAATATTCGGGTATACCCCCATGAAGCAAAAGCAAAACAGGATGTGTTGAATCTTTACTTTTTATAAACATCCCTTGTTTTACTCCATTAATAGTAATGAATGTTTTTTCTGAAATACTGCCAATAATTTTATTTCCTGATTTATCGAGATAGGGCTCAGATTTTCCGGGGCTGTATACTAATAACAGAACCAAAATTATTAATATCGCTGCTACCATTATTGCAAGAAGTGTTGCTAACATTTTTTTGAGAATTGATTTGGTCATAGAAATAGATTTGCATTTGAACCAAACGCAATAATTCCTGCCCAAAAACCTATTTTATAAACTGTGGTATTCATCTTTATTTTCTTTACTTGTAAAACAACATATATTTTACCTGGTTATTTTTTAGTGCAGGCTTTACTCTTTCATTGCTGTAACATTATATTCAACCTCTTTCAAATTAAATTTTCCATATACAAATTTCCCATCCGGATAATGCCAGATAGCTTCTCCATAGGTCATGATGTTTATGCCATTTATATTTTTGTAATTACTAACCGGTGTAGAGAATGGATAATGATTTACATCCCTGTCGTTGGAAATAAAATCTACCAATTGCCCTTGTTCATTAAAATATAAAATGGCCGAAATTGTAATTGCATGATTTGTAAAAGTGGCTTTTGCCGAATTGCTGTCAATGGCTTGCCATGTAATTCGTTTGTCAATTAGTGTTGCAGGTGCCATCAAACACATATCGTTGAAGAGTGTTACGGTTTCTGCCTGGTCCATATCTTTTCCCGCTTTTTTTACAACAGGAAAAAGTCCAAAAAGTCTTATATCCATCAAAGCAGTTGCATTGCTATATCTGTGATAACCCGCAACGGTAAAGCCTTTCATTGTTGCTTTCATAAAAAACAGCCGGGTAGGTTCGTCAAAAGAATTGTATTGCTCGCAGGTAAAGGGGAAAAATCCCTTCCCTTTTTCTCTCATTTGCCCTTTAAATACAATGCGTATATTTTTTAGTTTAGGCTTGTTTAATACACCTGCATATTTAAGGTAACGTTGCACTGGCCCGGGCAGCAGAAGTAAATCAGCTTCAGTTAGTAAATCTGTTTTCAACATATTAGTGCGCTGCAAATTTTCTTTTACATCTTTTTGATAGCCTTTTTCAAAACGATAGGTACCATAATTTAATATTATAGCAGCAAGCATAATGACATTAGCAATCGTTCCAAATTTTGCATCTTGCCAAACAGTAAAAATTAGTATTTGTGAAATGATGACTGATGCTAATCCCAAAAATATCCATGCATCTTTCTTTAACAGGAATAAAATAATAGTGGCAATAAACAAAAACGCTGTCAGTAGCCAAAGCATACCGGATGGTTTTGAAATCTCTTTTGTAAGTTGGGTAATGTTGCCATAGTTAAACGCTTTTGCAAACCCCATAAAATGAATGAGGCCATGAATGAGGATTATAAAAGCTAAGAGGTATTTGAGCATGATTCTATTTTTGAATGTTATGTTGAATGCTGTACACTTTTCGGCAGAAATAAATCACGGGCAGTCAATTCACCACGTGCAGCTAAAGGTTTTAATAACTTTTGGTTCATAAACGATAATTTAAAATTCAACATTTATGTTTTTACAAATCTTTCAACAGGCCTCCTTAATGAAACGGGGTCAGGATAATTTTTTAAATACCCGGTTCTTAACAAAAACTGAATATCATCGGTGATACCCATTGTTGAATTTAATGTTTGCGTTGTTTGCTTTTCTTCCAGTATCTGTGTCATGGGATGGATAGCAATATTTCTATCCCGGATTTTTAAAAGTAACCGTTGCATTCTTTTTCCTGTTTCCAAAAGTGTTCCTGTTGAATTGCCTTTGCTTGTAATAAGCAACCATCCTGCAGATTTCGATACCTGTTGAATTACTTTGTCAATTCCTTCTTCCCTGAAACTTTTTTTTATCACATCCGCTTCTTCATAAAAATTTCTTAATAGCCAACCCGATATTCCTTCTATTTCCATACTTGCTGTTGTAAGTCCATCACAATACTGTGCTGCATCTTTACTTGAAAACCTAATCCATTGGGCCAATTCTTTTTGTGCAGCATCCCTGTATGATTGTACCCTGTTGGCTTCAATAGTTTGTTCATTAAGCCATTGATGTTCTTTTGAAGTATTAGGTATATAATGAATGAAATCGCTTTTATCATCCATCAAATAAACAAGATCTTCTTTTTTTAATATATCATTCAAATAATTTGACCTTACTGTTCGGCGGCTTTTAATTTTAGTAATATCAAATAATGGCACAGGTGATTTTGTAAGTTTTACTTCCATTATATTTTCATCCTGGTTAGTTGTTGCTATCATAGTAAACTCACAACTGTAGCCCATACTGCAGGCTGCATACTCAAGATTTTGTAAAAAAGCACCAATAGATAAAATTGTCTCTCTTTGTGTTGGGTCAACAGCAGGCAGCCATTTTGTTTTATCATTACTAATAATCCAATGATAGGCCCCTATATATTTTACCAGCCAGGGTTGTGTGTTATGACCGCTTGGGGCAAGAGATGCTAAATACAAAATCTCTCTTTCATCATTTTGCATAATTGTTTTTATGGGAGAAGAAATATTAATATCCGCTCTTGTGAAATTTCTTTTATCACTAAACAGGTAATAAGTTACTCCACCAATTACAACAGTACCTGCGGCAATGCCCAAAAATTTTCTTCTGTTCATTTATATTTAAATTAAAGTTTAACGATAACAAATAATATTTTTACAAGGCCTTTTAGTAAAAAAGTTCTAATGCCAAATCTTATAGGCTTTAAGCATCATTATTATTAAAGAAATTTATTAATGACCTATGCAAGTTTACGTTATAACCTTTTCAAAAATTATGATGCATATCATTTAGAGTATAGAAATCAGTCATTGCGATACTTTTTTATATGAATAGTAGAGTTCAAAACTATTTAAACGCTGGTTTCAGCGTAAAAAAGTAAGGCAAGTGTAAATACAAAAGTTTACAGATAAGATATGACTTTGATATTTTATCGCTTGAAGGCTGCGGCGGTTTGCACTAACATCCGCCGTTCTATATCTTCTGCATGTAATACGTTTTAAAAGGCAGACTAAACGAATCCTCTGGCAATGGCAATGTTAGCAATATTGGTAATGGCCTGTTGGAAAGGGGCAGCGCTATAAAGGGCAACGGTGAGATTAATATGAAAGTAGAACAGTGATAAAATAATATTGCGGCGGCCTTTGGCCGCCGCAATATTTAAAAGTTTGTGCTGATTAATTTTTTATTACCAGGTAAAATTAAAATTCAACAATCACACCAAGACTAGGAATCACAGTTGGGTCATCGTTTTTTACCCTGGTTGGTATAGCATTACTCCCATCTGCTTTAATAGCAAGGCCGTCAGTTGTTTTAAAAGTTCTGTTGTCGGCTGTTCTTTGCCAGGTATATTCTGGTATAACCGGGTTTCTTGCTATGTACCAGTTGGTAACATCTAAGAATATATCAACGGTTATTTTCTTAAAATTAATCTTCTTGTCTATCCTTACATCACTGCTGTTAAAGCCTCCCAGGCGTTGTGTATTTAATCGTGCAAAATCCAAACTGCCTTTTCCCTGCGATGCGTAATTTAACCTGGAAGCAATTTCATCAAATGGTGTGAAAGGTGCTCCTCCCTGGTAACGGAATTTTAAACCCAGCTCCCAGTTACGTGGAAATTTATAACCCCATGTTACAGATAATAAATGCTTGTTATCCCAACTGCTTGCAACAAATTTGTTATCGGCACCACTATACAAACTGCGGTAAAAGGTGTACGAAAGAATACCAAAGAACTTTTCTGTTAATTTTTTCTGTACAAAAAACTCAATGCCATAGGCTTTGCCTTTTCCGTTTGTGTTAACTGCCTCGTTGCCAAGTGCGGTAAAATCGGTTCCAAGATTAGCCAATGAAATACCATCTCTTGCAGATACAGCTACGTTGCCATACTGCTTGTAAAATCCTTCTATTGTAAAACGCAAGCCGTCGTTTGGTAAAAATTCAAACCCGGTTGTATAGTGAGTAGACCGGGTATATTTTGAATTTTTATTTACCAGTACATTGTTGTTATCAGCAAAGCCTAAAATAGGATAAACAGGCAATTTGTAGTAGATACCGGTGGACGCATTTAAGGTCCACTTATCGGCCAACACATAGCTAAAAGAAATTCTTGGCGATAATGTTTCCAAGCCATTCATTCCATCTGTAGTAAATGTGTTCATATCTGTACGCACACCAGCACTTATGCCCAGCCTGTCGCTCAGAGCCCGCTTGCCCACCTGCACAAAAGCTCCGAGGCGAAGAAAAGGATTTAATGGACTGGTAAAATTTTGATTGATGCCAGGTTGTATTATATTGTTGCCTGCATCTCTCACTTCTTTTTGTATGAGTAAAAATGTTTTATTGTCGTATTCTGCCAATTGGGTAGAAGCTCCATATGCCAACTTCCATCCGTTCTTATTTTTATTGATATCGAACCGAAGTTTGGTTTCTGTTTCGTTGCTTACAAAATCCAGCGTTTGATTGGCCGCTGATCGGTTTTCATTATCCTCAAATTTTTGGAGGTTATTGTTAAACCTTGTTCGGCTCAAAGCTAAATTCCAAAAACCATCAGAGAGACTTCTTCTAAGAGATACCCCCATTGTATAATTCCACTGCTGTATGCTTGCAGCTGAATTCAGATTATATAATTTTTCGGGAGTTGCATCTTTTACGGTAAGAAATCTAAAATCATCAATGGCACCAATACCAATAAAGTTGAGGGTAGTTTTATCATTTATTTTGTGGGTAATTTTCGTTTGAAAATCCCAGAAATCAGGCAAAAATGGAAGATCAAGTGCCTTAAATAGCAGCTTAAAAGTGGATTTTCGGGCAGACGCTAAGAAAGTTGTTTTCTTATTGTTAGATAAGGGTCCTTCTAAAGTAATGGCCGATTCGGTAATGCTTGCCCGAACATTACCCTGAAATTTATTTGCATTGCCCACTTTTTGTTTAAACTGAAATACACTGCTTAGTGCATTGTCGTACCGGGCATCAAATGCCGAAGAACTTAGTTTTACATCTTCAATAAAAAATGTATTTAAAATGCCTTGCGGACCGCCGCTGCCGCCTTGTGTTTGAAAATGATTGATCACTGGTATTTCAATGCCATCTAAATAAAATACATTTTCGTTGGAAGCACCACCACGTATGATAATATCATTGCGAAATGAACCTCCACCCTGCCCGCCACCAACGCCAGGCAATGTTTGAATTACTTTGCTAATGTCAAAATTGCCACCGGGGTTGCTTCTGATTTCTTCCGCAGTTAATTTTTGAACACTGAGTGGCGTTTCTAATGTGGCTGCACGAACGCTTCGTTTATTAGATTTAATAATTACTTCTCCCAGGTCTGACGCTTGCTGCTCCAGCTCAATGCTGAAAACATTTTCATTCCCGCTGTTTACAACGATGTTATAGAGTGTGAATGTTTTAAACCCTATGGAGCTCACCACAAGATTGTATGTTTGAACGGGGATGTTTAATAGTCTGAACCTTCCGTTAGAATCGGCTGCAGTCGTTAAGTTAGTACCAGCAAGATTGATGTTTGCCCCGGCAAGGGATTGCTGGTTGCTTTTTTGAAGAATTGTACCGCTGATGCTACCAGTTTTTTGGGCCGAAACGGAGATTACTAATAGACACATGGTAGTAAAAACCATGAGTTTGTTTAAGAAAGATAAAGTCATTTAGTGTTTAAGCGTATAAACATGGTCTAATACAAAAGGTTTGATTGATTGGCAGAAAACTTTCAGCTTAATCGAAAAATCCTG
>JBBRFX010000180.1:0-7547 GCA_038241275.1 Chitinophagales bacterium | reverse complement strand
TGTAGCCACTCAAAATTTTGTATAATATTTTTTGCGTTGTACTTTTTCCTGCACCTGATGGCCCGAGAAACCCAAATATTTCTCCTTTACTAATTTCAAAATTTAGCCCTTTTAATGTCGGACTGTTACTTTTGGCATATTTAAACTCCAAGTTTTCTACCTGTATCATTTTTTATTTTTAAGTACCATTTTGATTAAATTATTTTGATGTATCATTTGTAGTCTCTTTTTTAAGGTCTGAATAATTTATTTTTCATAGAAGGACTTAAGAGTGTTTATCACTGTTGTTTTCTTGACTTTACTCCAACTATCAGCAGCCACAGACAAGCTCCTATTTCACCCAGGCTTGCAGGTAAACTCACTATTTTTGAAATACCCAATTCTGTATAGTTTTTAATAAGCATATTTCCTGTGAAATTTATGATGTATCCAAAACAGCCCAGCATTAATAATATTCCTAAAAGTTTAGGAAGAAAGCCTGATTTATAAATTAAGTATCCAAATGGAAGCAACCAAAGACCCCAAAAAACGGAAACTAATGAAATGCCATTGTTATATTGATGTAAGTAAAACATCAGTTTACTTTGTAATTGCTCCATTGAGTAGATTTTCAAATACTCATCTTTACTAATCAGGGAGAGGATTGAAAATTTATTTTGCAAATTTAAAAACGAAATAGGAACACTTATCAAAGCTAAAATTGTCATCAGTTTTGCATAGAACTCGTTAACTGGTTTCAATAATTTATACAAAACAATTGGTAAAAATAAAAATGCAGTGTAGCAGATTACGCTGCTAAAAATTCCTAACCTGAATAATAATTCAGACTTAACAACCTCACTAAAAGTTAAAGCTGAATTATCCCAGGTGATAAGCGTCTTGGGAACATAGGCTAAACTGAAAATCCCTGTCAGTACAACAATTAAATACAATATACCAGCTATTCGGGCTGTCTTTTTATTCGAATGATTGAACGACATAATTTAATTGTTTTGATTTTAATAATTTTTAAGCACTATACATTTAATTTTTCCAAATAGGAATTTTAATAAAACTGTCGTTGTACCATTTTATCTGTAGTGGTTCTTTGGCATCTTTTAAAGTTTCATCATTTACATCTTTTCCAGTTCCATAATTAATTTGCTCAGAGGAACTTTTATTTACATTTACAATCAAAACAAGTTTACTCCCTTTACTCAACTTCCTGCTTGTAAAATAACTGTTAGAAAAAGGCAGCGTTGCTTTCTTATTGGGTTGTAACAGTTCTCTTTTATTGTAGTCCTTTGCATAGCTTGCTCTTCCCATAAAATAGGTAAGATAAAAAAAGGTGCCGTCTGCTAATTCTTCAAACAACACCGCACTATAATCCATATCTTTTTTATTGATAGACACATTCATCTGCCCGGTAAAACAGCCGGTAAATTCAGTGTCTTCACTTAAAGTTGCACTTTTATACATTACACCACCACCGTTATTTAAATCTTTCCAAAGCAGCCGGAAAGCATAGTAATAACTGTTCATTGATGTTCTGTCTGCATAATCTACCTTCATTTGGGCATACGTACTTTTAGCAACTTTTTTTGGATTAAGTGAGCCATCATTTGAATTATCCAAATAAAATTTGAGTGTATCATTACTTACCCCTGACAATGAACTGGTATGTTTCCATTGGTTAGTACCCATCACCTGATAATTGATTCTATCTTTTAAAAATGCTGGCTTTTCCTTTTGCTTAAGCGTATAATCAAACCATTGAAAAATAATGCTGGTTATTGAAATGTTTGCTACGGAATCAATCTGATAACCATTGTACACACTATCGGGAGTACCCTGTGATCCAAAATGCCCATACGGACCAATAATTAAATATTGATTTGCTTTAGCATTATATTTATTTAGTTCTCTCATATAATACAATGCACCTACTTGCCCACCATCATAATAGCCTGTTGTGGTTAACACAGGGATGTTAATGTTAGAAAATTGTTCTTTATAAGGTATCATATTTTGCCAGTACTCATCATAAGACGGATGATCGAGCCAACGGTTAAATATTTTGTTTTTGGATCTTCCTAATAGACTATCTAAGCTTCGGAATGATGTTCCGGCTGTAAACCATTTTTGTTCTAAGTCGTTCCATTGTTTTCGGTTATTATAATCTTCATTGTCCAGCAACTTATTGTTTGAAACATAGTAAGTCCAGGGAAATGGAAAACTCATCACAACATTGTTTATCATAGGAGAATCAAAACCTGGTGCAGATGCAGCAGAGGGCACAATGGTTTTTAGAGCCGGGTGCAACTTTTTAGTGGCGGCCCATTGCGTAAATCCATTGTAACTTCCGCCGTACATACCCACTGTTCCATCGCACCAATGCTGTTTGCTTATCCAATCAATTACATCGTATGCATCATCGCCATCATATTCGTAGGGAACCAATTCATTAGGACTGTTTTTTTTGCCTCTGGTATAGGCAAATACGCCTGCATAACCCTTATCAGCAGCAAGTTTAGCTTTGTTTATATCGGTTTTTCTGGCATAAATAGTAAACTGCAAAATAGCTGGTAAAGGTTGTGATTCATTTTTCTTACGAACTACTATTACAGAAATAGTAGCTCCATCTCTGGTTTTTATCAGTAAGCTATCCTGAATAATATAGAGGCTATCATTTGCAACGTTTTGCTGACTAAAAGCTGTTGAAATAAATATCAACATAAAACAAATAAAAATAAGGTGTCGCATTTTTTTATTAAGTTACTCAATGATTTAATTCTGTTTTGACCATTTCCAGGCGTACCATACAATCAATGCAGTGATGATACTTTCTACTACTGCTAAAAACACATAAAAAGTCCTCCACGGCGTTATAGATATTATTGCAATTAGTACCATAATGGCTGTATAAAATATTCCTAACGCAATATTTAGTTGCCTGTTAATTTTTGGTTTTAAAATGATGGACATAAAAACCATTAGTGCTGGAATAGCTAACAGTACCGATGCCGCAAATAGCTTCATTGGGCTGTTAAGCAGATTTGCTCCATTCACAAGCCCCTGCGTTTTTTGGGGAACGTATAACTCAAAGTAATCTCCATATAAATAACAAAGCGTTACAGATGTCCATAGAACTGAGAGCTTGATTTTGATATTTACTTTTATATCTTCAAAATCGTTTGTGGATGATTTAGGTGAGTTCATTTTTTTTGAATATTTACTTTTTAAGTTTTTTAGCCATCTTTATAGAATGCTTCAATGAATTTCTATTTTTCCAATCACTATGTGCTATTATAATGAACTTTGGTTTTCGGTATTTCGCTCGAACTTTTTTTAAGGTACATGCATATTCAATCACATTTCCATCACCTAAATAACCCAAATCTTCTGCATCTGCACCTTTTATTAAGCATCCGCCATAGAGAATTTTTTCCTTTTCAAACCAGATTACAATATTGTCCTCGGTATGTCCTGGACCGGGGTAATAAGTTTCGAAAGAATATTCTCCAACATGAAATACTGTATCCTTTGTCATTAAAAACTCAGCCCTTTTTTTGTCATTTTTTTTACTTAATTCATCTGTAAGGACAGTCGTAAAAGTTTTAATTCCCAGTTGCCTGTAGTATTCAAGTCCGGCTGTTTTGTCGCTATGCCAATGCGTTGCAAAGCACATTACCACCGTTTTGTTATGCCTTAATTTTATGCTGTCGAGCAATGGTTGAAATTGTGTTGTGTCCCAGGGTGTATCAAACATGACAACACCGCTGCTGGTTACAAGGTACATCCCATTCGCCGGCACCTGATATTCCTGGTATTTATTGTAAGTTGTATAAATATAAAAATCACCTGTTAAATGTGAAATTTCAAGTTTTGCATTTTCTGCTTGCCCGAAAATTTTAGTAAAAGAAAAAATTACTGCTATTGTAATTACAATTGTTCTCATTCTGTTTTAGTTAAATTATTATTATTTGGTTTAAAAAGTGTATGTTTTGGAAATGAAATACCGTAAGATTTTGCGAAACAATTTTTATGGATTTATTTGCTAAAACCTAGTTTAATTTTATATCTATAAATTCTGCCATTAATTTCTTGTTCCAGCTTTAATACTTCTTTTGTTTTTTTACTAACCCAAAAAATTTCTTTATTGCCTTTGTCTTCATGTGTAAGTAACCAACAATCTATTTGTTGATTATCATAACCAGTAAGTTTTGCAGAGCCTGTAACCGTGTACGATACTTCTTTAAACGATGATGCTGTTCCAGGATCGTAAAAAGGAATTATAAATGTTACGCCAGTTCTATAAGGCAATAAAGGAAAAGTTTCTAAATCAATATGCCAGTTTAGGTGATACTTACCAAGCGAAGATTTGTACCCAGCCCATATAGCTTTTGCCTGTTTAGCTGTATCTGCATCACTTAACAAATTGCCATTGTACTCAACTGAATGGCTTAAAAAATCAACAGTAGTTTCACTTACTGTTTTAGTTGTTGCGTTTTTTGATGCCTGAACCTTCCACCATGTTTTGTGGTACAACGGCTGCATTGTTTTGGCATCAGAAATGGACTTTACAATGTGCATGATGCTGTCTTTATCTTCCCATTCTTGTATTATTTCTATGGCTACTGTTCCTTTATAATCAATTCGTTTAATTGTTCTTGTCCAAAACTGTGTTTGTGTACGTACAGAATCTTTTTGCATTTTAAAATACACAAGGTAGCGGTGTGTACCTTCTTTTAAAACGCTGGTGTTAATTATTTTTGCAGAGAGTAGGGTGGTATCGCTTTTTTGAGCAAATAGGGATGATGCAACAAGAAGTAGTGCAAATAATAATTTCTTTCTCATAATTTATATTGTTTTGTTGTGTATAATGTGCATTCTTTACCCCTTCTTTCTCATCATCCAACCCGCCAAAATGATCCAGCCTACTATGCTAAGGACAACAATTCTAAAGCCAGATAGATGAATAAAATCGAATCCTATTATTACACCAAAAATTGAAATAATGCATAACGCCATGCCATAATATCCCATCCATTTAGGCAAAGTATTGCTTCGTGAAATTAATACCGACCAAATCGAAATGGCCACCAAGATTCCTGCTATCAATATATAATCCATAGATTTATTTAGCATAAATCCATATTTAATTATCGGATTGAGTATGTTTTTATTTTGCTCAAACTCATTAAAGTATCTTTCTACAAACATGGGCAATACAATACCATTAATTGCCGCAGCAAGCATAGCGGCAATCAGAGCAAATAAAGCGAAGTAAAATGCGAGGAAAGCAGTTTTGCTATGATTGAGCAGTAAAGTAGTTAATCCATAAAAGCCAAAAGCCATCAATGGTAAACTAAAAATTGCTATGGTATGGGAGATGACAATAGTATTGAATATTTTAATGATATGCGTTACATTGCCCCCTGCAGGATGCAACACCATGGTTAGTACCATTAAGATAGATCCAATAATTAAACTAAGTCCAGCAGCTTTTTGAAAAGAATTATTCATTTTATATATGCTAACGTCTTGAAAATGTTAATGAGTTGATATTGATAATTGGGGATGTTAAAGTTGTGTATAATATTATGCCTGGTTATTTACTTCATTGTTGAATCCTTTATAAAATTCGATATTGATAAAGTATACTCGTTCGGCTTGTCCCACCAGATAATATGTCCTGCATTTTCGATGAATATATATTTGCCTTTTAATAAATCGGCATATTCAAATACTTGAGAATATTCGCCTTGGTCATACTGCCCCTGCAAAACAAGCGTTGGTGTATTTAACTGTTTCAATTTTTCTCTTACATCAGAAAGATCTCCATAATAATTACTAAACCCATGTGAGTAACCACCAGCACCGCCTTCTTCTGGTTTTACATTTTTAGTATCCGCAACCATACCTCTCGTAAATTTTGATGCCATGGTGTTGGTATAATCATCAAATTCTTTGTCGCTTGCCCATTTAAAATTAAACGCCAATGCACAAACCATCGACATAATAATTCTTGGTTGTAGAAAATCTTTTTCAGTTTGTTCAAACACTTCTATCGGCGTTTTAAATTGATATTGTGATGGTGTTGGATATAGTTTATTCATATCTGCCATAGTACTGTCAGCATTCGTTCTTAGGGGTTGTAGATCGCCAGGCGAAGAAAGGATTAGCTTGCTTATTTTTTCTGGATGTGAAGCAGCAAAATGTGTAGCCAATATTCCACCAAATGAATGACCTATTAGAATTACTTTGCTCGTTTTGATTTGAGAATTAATGATTTCGTTCAGGTCTTTCAAATGCCGATCAAAAGAATAATCTTTTGGCTTAGGTAGCCTGTCCGATAAGCCCGAGCCAATTTGGTCGTATAAATAAACATCGTAACCACTTTTTGAAACTTCTTTCATTCGGTCAATAATTGCCGAATGAATGTAGCCACCCGGCCCGCCATGAAGGAATATGATTACCGGGTTTGTTTTTGATGTATCTCCAGAAATTTTTGTATAAGCAATTTTATAGCCGTCTTTCATCGCCCAATACTGTGTATCCTGCCTTGGTTTTATTGGGTTGATGGTTTGCTTTAAGGGAATTAAACTCCAGATTATAAATATTAATAAAACGATTCCTATTGTACTTAATGTGTACTTTACAATGCGTTTAAAAAGTGATTTTTTCTTTTTTTCTGTTGTTGGCATACATTATTGATTGTTTGTAGTGTTTTTAAGCTGAATTAATACGTTATTTTAGATGTGCTACCCGAAATGCTTTATTTAATGTCATGTATCTAATGATTAGAAGATGTTTAAAAATTAGTTTTTTATCAAAAGAGAAACTGGTTTGTTTTTTGATGCTTCAACAGTACCTATTCCAAATAACACCCTAAAATATTTAATTCGTTTTATAATTTCATAGCACCCCAAACTACCGGCTATTGTACTTGTCAATACAAAGATAAATTTGAGCGAAACGGGTAAGTTAAAAGGCAAAATAAATGAAGCAGAAAGCCCTAAGAAAACCATGTGTAAAATATAAACAGGATAAGCAACTTTGCTTAAATAAGATAAAATTTTATTATTAAAATTCAGATGCTGATACCCTAAGCCCATAATAGCGAATATCCATACACATGATTCTATGGGCATCCATATTTTAGGTAATGGCAACTCCAATTTTAATGTTCGTGCTGCAAAAAGAATAACCGCCAATAATAAAAAAATCCATTTAAACTTTGCAAGCATTTTAAAACTAGTTGAACCGCTCAATGCCATACAGTAACCTGCCAAAAACCCTATTAAACCTAAAATGTAGCCGTGCCATGTTTTGGCATACAGTTCATAAATGCCAGGTTTTACGAGAGTTGTTTCCATTACAAAAAAAGTGACGATTAAAACTAAACCCAATGGCGAGCTAAATATGCGTTTTAGCATTTGTACCCATCTTCTGTTTTCATACTTCTTTACATAGTACAATAAGGGAAGTGCTAGCAACACATAGCTATAAATATTGCCCAAAAACCATAAATGACCCGTATCTGGCAAATACTGTATAGTCCATTC
>JBBRFX010000179.1:0-7615 GCA_038241275.1 Chitinophagales bacterium | reverse complement strand
TACCGAAGCAGAGACGAAGCAGAGACGAAGAGGACCTTTACCAAAACAGCGGCAACATTTTGTGATGCGTCGTTTGCCTGCCATCATTGGATGCCGGATATCGCCGGAAATTTTCGGAGCTGGCTATTTTGATACTAATATTTGCAGAGCCTTGCGGGTAATTGCTCAATCAACCGCTTTTAAAAAATAAAATACCAACTACTTTTTTGCTGCCGTTAAGGTTGGGAACGGTTGCCCGGCTTCTTAAAAAACATACCGGCCGGTGCAACTAATTTTTAACCAATTAAACCCTTAAATCATGGGTACAATTAACAAAGGAATCCTTGGAGGATTCTCCGGTAAAGTAGGTACCGTTATTGGCGGCACCTGGAAAGGCATTGACTACATGCGCAGCAAAAGCGACTACCGAAACACTAACCCCTCGGAAGCGCAACTGGCTCAGCAATTGAAGTTTGGTCTTTGCATCAGGTTCGTTAGCAGCATGAACGGCCTGGTGGAACGTACGTTTGGCAACTATGCTATTAAGAAAACAGGTATTAACAGTGCGCTTAGTTACACGCTGAGAAATGCGGTTACGGGCACTTACCCTGTGTTTAGCATTAGCAACGCCGATGCGCTGGTAAGCCGTGGCGACCTGCCCAATGTGCTGGCACCTGCCATTACCATGGGTGCGGGCAGTATCCTCAGCTTTAGCTGGACGGACTACAGCGGTGTGGGTATTGCCAAACCTACAGACAAAGCGGTGCTGGCCGCCTACTGCCCGGAACTTAACCAGTGCATTTACACCACGGACGGTGAGTTAATGCCGTGCTGATTTTGTTGTAAAAAAGCTGCTTTGATTGATGGCAGCTTTTTTTATAATTTTTTGCCACGAATGCACGGATGGGGGCGGATGATTTTTTGCCACGAATGCACGAATGTTTTGTTTTGCCACGAATGCACGAATGAATTACGAATGCTATTTTTTGCCATGGATGCACGAATGGGGTGCGGATGATTTTTTGCCACGAATGCACGAATGTTTTGTTTTGCCACGAATGCACGAATGAATTACGAATGTTATGTTTTGCCACTAATCCACGAATGAAGAAGGAATATTATGTTTTGCCACGGATGCACGGATGAATTACGAATGTTATGTTTTGCCACTAATCCACGAATGAAGAAGGAATATTATGTTATGCCACGAATGCACAGATGAATTACGAATGTTATTTTTTGCCACGGATGCACGAATGGGGTGCGGATGTTTTTTTGCCACGAATGCACGAATGAATTACGAATGTTATGTTTTGCCACTAATGCACTAATGTGGCAGGGATTTTATGCATTGCCACGAATGCACGGATGGGGCAGGGATTTTATGCATTTCTATGAATGCACGAATGAGGAAGGATTTAATTTTTTATCCGCTGAAGAATGCAACAATAGAAATGGGGAGTAATGTGGCTGTTTTTATATATTTTCAAAAACATATATGAAAAATTATCCAAATAAAAAACAGGGTTTTTCCTGTTTTTTTTACGGGGGCTGGTATATATCTTGTATTCAAATAGAGCAAAACTAAACTATGGAACTGAGTTATGAGGGTTAAGTAGAATGGGTACTCTTACGGTTTGCTGCCTTAAGGGCGGTGATTAAGGATGAGGGATGTAAAGAAAATGTTTGGCAATGGCCCCACCGCCGTCTTCGGGAAGATATGATTTGAAGTTGAAGAACAACAAGAAGACGGAATAAATTATTCAAACAGAAAAAAATAAACCATTTAACTAAACCTAAAGCCAAATTAATATCATGAAAGCAATTGGCAAATTTATCCTGCTGGATCAAAATGAATTTGCAATATGGTTAGATATGCAGGTTATAACCCGCAAAATAAACCTGGTGCAGCAGCATCATACTTTTATACCCAATTATAAAAGTTTTGACGGTACAAACCATTTTAGACTTTGTGCCAGTATGGAGAATTCACACAAAGAAAGAGGCTTTGCCGAAATAGCTCAAAACTTCACCTCATTTCCCGATGGAAAAATAATGGCTTGCAGAAGCATAAATAAAATACCTGCCGGCATTAAAGGTGCAAACTCTTTTGGTATTTGCCTGGAACATGTAGGAAACTTCGATAAGGGCAAAGATGCGATAACTACCAAGCAAAAAAACTGCATCATTTCTATAACCAAAACACTTCTAAGCAAATTTAATTTGCACCCAAACGAAAACACGGTGGTCTACCATCATTGGTATGATTTAACCCTTGGAAAAAGAATTACAAAAGAAGGAACCGGTACTACCAAAACCTGCCCTGGCACTAACTTTTTTGGAGGGAATACAGTGGGGGATTTTAAAGTAAATTTTTTACCGTTGTTGGGTGGGTAGGGGTTTGGGAAGTGGGGGGTGTTTAGTCTGTGGAGTTGGAAAAGAAGCCCAACGCTTTGGCTCTTGGCACTCGGGACAATGAAATAAAAATATACGAAACCTAATTTTAAAATAAAACGATTAAGAAGGAATATGCTAAGTTGGTATAGGAAGCTTTGTGCGCCGATAACTTAAGGGAAAGCATAGTTAACAATGGAATAAATATTAATTGTATTAATTATTTTATTTAAAATTAATAAGAAATGCTTGCATGTTTCGCAATTTGATATTATGTTAGTCTTATAATTCAATCCCAATAATTAACCCCACATGGTTTCAAGGGCATTTTAAATGACAATTTACTTGATGGTTGGTGGGCATATTTTGTTTAAATCGGTATTGGTTTAAAACACTCTGAGAATTGGGTATTGCAGGAAACATAAAATTAATTTTTCATGCAAAAATCTATAATAAATTCATATAAATAAATTTATTCAATACAAAATTAGTTTTATGGAAATACATCTGCTGGACGTTGGAACCCGAGAATATGGTGACAGCATCATAGTGCATAATGACGAAAAACGGATTTTAATTGATGGGGCACACAAAGGCGATTCTGCGTTACTTAAGAAACAAATGAAAGCCCTTTTCAACGAGGATGGACCTTATCATTTTGACCTCTTGATAATTACTCACCTGCATGATGATCATATCGGTTGTTTACCAGAACTGGTGAAGAACGGTGATATAACTGCTGCCAAGTGTTTATTAATGGATCCCGGTTACAGGTGGAAAGAAGGTGAAAACGACAGTGTATTATCAAATGATGCTTTAATAGATGCATTGCTGGAAGAGGATCATTCATTTTTAAGTGACAGTGAACTGGGGGATTTTATCGATGGCTCAGGGAAGCTTGTTGATCGCTATTCTGAAATGGTCACAAAACTTAAAGCGGATTCTGAAAAAGTAATGATGTTTAAAGGTGTAGATGCATATGATTACACAGCATTGGAAACCGAGTTTAGCAGTCTTGGTCTTAAGATTTTGGGTCCAACGAAGAAACATCTTCAAATAACAAAAGTTACTTTACTGGGTTTAGTGGATACACTAACTGACCTGGTAAAATCTTCTTCCTTTGTTGATTCAGCCACTAATGATACAGATCGTTATCGCAAATTATACAGTGGCGCTGTTACAGATAGTGTTTTGGCAATGGATGCTGTAAAAAATAAAGGATCGATAAACGACGAAAGCATTGTGCTTGCTTTCAAATCCAAAGGAGCTAATAGTTGGTCCGCATTCTTAGCGGGCGATATGCAGTTTGCTGTTCCGGAAGTTGAAGGCCTGGATGATGAAATGAAATTGTTGCTTGAGAAGGTAGATGAAAAAACTTATGATTTTATCAAGACATCTCATCATACATCTTATAATGGTCTTAGTGAAGAAATGCTTGATAAATGGATACAAAAGGGTACCGAATTTTATGGACATTCAGGAGGATTGTATGATGCACATCACCCCGAACCGGGTGTGCTGGATGCTTTAAAAGATAGAAAAGATAATATCACATTTGTAAGAACTGACAGGAACGGTTTAATAAAAGTGGCAAATGATGAGAACGGAGTTTTATCATTATGGATCGCAAAGGGAGAAGTGAATACATTTACAAAAAACAAAGATAAACCGAGGGTCGACGATGCGGCGGTGGTACAGATAGGTGCAGAAGAAAAGAACCCTACAGAAATAAAAGACAGGTTCATTCCGCAAGCCGATGGCAGTCACATACAGTTTTCCGCAATAATACCTGAAAACAGAAACGTACGGATCATCATCGAAATAGATGGTGAAAAAAAAAATTAGTTGAGCCAGCCACAGGAAATAATGGCAATAAGGAAACATCAAAAAATCGATTTGGTGGATTGATATTTGTTACATCTTCAGAAAAACTTATAAAAAATATAGGCCACGCAGAAACGGATAAAGTTATAGTTTACATAAAAAGTATATCTGACACAAAACTGGTTGACCTGCCAGTAATGGATAATGCTACAGAAGCTGCCAGGCAGGTTCGTAGTTCCATTGAACCTAATACAAGAGGAATTGTAATCGTTGGTGGCTATGATGTTGTTCCCTCATTACAATTGAATATTTTAAGTGATAAATTGCTGAAGGAAATAGAAGACGATCCCGAAAGCCTAGGTGAAGAATGGGATGTGGATGATTTTATTGTTTGGAGTGATGATATTTATGGTGATGTGGAAGGCGATCTTTTACCTGAGCTACCCGTTAGCAGAATACCCGATGGCAAGAATCCTTTATTGGTTTTAACAGCATTAAAAGCTTCGTTGCCCAAAGTGCAGGATAAATATGGCGTAAGAAATATTAAAAGACCTTTTGCAATAGATGTATTTGATAAAGTACCATTTACCGCTAGCCAACTCCTGGAAATATCAGAAGCATGTTCACCCAAAACGGTAAAAGGTCAGTCTGTAAAAGGGGCACTTTATTTTATGTTACACGGTCATGATCATGATGCAACAAGATTTACAGGAGAACTGGGAACAAAGACCGGTTATTTTGAGGCATTTGATATTTATAATGTGCCTGCAAACTGCCAGGAAACTGTTGTTTTTACCGGCTGTTGTTACGGAGCACTTATTGCATTACCAAAAGCAGACAGGAAAGAACCCGGCATGGCAGTGAGATCGAGAACATATGAACAATCGATAGCGTTGGCTTTCTTGAATGCCGGAGTGAATGCGTTTATTGGGTGCACTGGTGCTCACTATTCGCCAAAAGCTCAAAATGAGAATTTCTTTGGCAAACCAATGCATTTATCGTTTTGGAGTAATATTCAAAATGGAAAAGCACCTGCGGAAGCTTTATTCGAAGCAAAAAAAGAATACGCCACCAGTATCCCTCATGGTTTGACGAAAGCTATTTACAAAGCAATTGAAGTAAAGATCCTGCATCAATTCACGTGCCTTGGCCTTGGTTGGTAGGCAACTGGAAAAATCGTAAATTTAATTATTAAAAATATGTAATATGGATCTAAAAAAAGTTAAAGAAAAAAACCCGGGATGGCAGTTCAGTCAAAAAGTATCAAGCAGGGCTTCTAAAACTGTTCTTAACGCTGCGACAAAATCCGAGTTAGATATCGATTCATATAATTTGAAATATGCTGCCCAAATTAAAAATAAAAAAGGATTAACCGACACGCCAACACAACCTCAGTTAAATGATAAAACCTGGCGCATGATGAAAAAGGAAAGTGTTGACAGGCCGATAGATTCGCTGGAAGATAAAAAAACAGGCTTTTATGATGCTGAAGGTAATGAGGTTGCTTCACAAGGATAATAAGGGCAATTAGTGATAATAGCTGTCTTCCTGTTGTAGGGATGATCTGCCCGGATGCTGGTAACAGATGATATTTGCTGTTTTCCCGAACGAAGTTTACCTGCCGTGGCAGGGAGGGATCTGCAGGGATGCGGGTATCTGTTGAAAGTTGCTGTCATTACAAATTCCCTGGTCGCAGCATCTCCCGGCAAATACTTTGCAGGCTCAGTAAGACAACAAAAATGAGCATTGGTTTATAACTGTACATTGATGATTGTAGCTGTCTTCGTGGAAAAATAAAAATAAGGAATGAGAAATAATAAATAAGGAATAAGCAAGTGGTGGAAGGGTATAGTTAAATGAAATAGCTGGCTTTAAAATTTAAAACGATCATTTTTGTGTCTCATCATTTTTCGCCAACTTTTACTTCAAACTAAAATGAACAGCATAGCAAATCAAACGAAGACAGCAGTATGTGTTTGTCACGCAGGTTGTGTCTTACTGGTTTTAAGTTGCAAGGGACGTTCTTTACGTTTTGCATTTTTTGCCTTGATGTCTTTCATGATTTTTCTAAAGTCAGCAAGTTCTTGTTCTGTCCATGGTTCAGATTTTGTTGATAAATCCACGTTTTTCGGTTCTTTGATTAGTCCCATATTATTAGTTTTTAAAATATTGTGAAATAAGTTTTAACGCCGCACTTGTTTCTATGAACATTCTAAGTCCACGAAAATGTGTTGCATGAAGTGATTGTTCGTAATGTTTTATAAGGGCAGTTTTAGCATCAAAAGCGAGAAAGCCCTCATATCCTTTGTCAACTGAAACCTTGCAAGCAAACGCTATAAGATTGCCAGGAATACCTAAATAAACTTTGTTCTTTCCCTTGTTGAATTTTGCACTTTCTATGAGGTGCATGAAGATGTGATCTTTCTTATCCTCAATGCTTAAAAGTCCTTGAATAATTGTTTGATTATTAACGGTTGTCAGCTTATAAACTTCTTTGGTCTTGTCCTTGAGTTCTTTGTGCCACTTGAATTGCCAGTCAGTTTCTTTGATCTGCTTAATATTAATAGTGGTCAGCCGAACAATTTCTGTGTCGAAAACTTCTGTTGTGGAAGTATTTTCAATAGAATTTGTCAATTTATCGATGATAAAATCAAGTACTGTATTTTGTAGCTTTTTCACTAAACGAATTTACGAAAATTGCTGTCTCATCGGGGTTTTGCAGCAATTAAATAATAAGGCAAGCATAAAAAGCAAAAACCCGGCGAGAGGGAAGTACTGCTAATAAGGGATCTGCCCGTATGCGGGTATCTGTTGATTGTAGCTGTCTTCGTGGAAAAATAAAAATAAGGAATGAGAAATAATAAATAAGGAATAAGGAAGTAGTGGAAGGGTATAGTTAAATGAAATAGCTGCTTTACTAATTCCCTGGTCGCAGCATCTCCCGGCAAATACTTTGCAGGCTCCCTATGACAACAAAAAAATGAGCATAGGTTTATAAATCTACATTGATGATGGTTGCTGTCTTCGTAGTTAAATAAAAATGAGGAATGAGAAATAATAAATAAGGAATAAGGAAGTGGTGGAAGGGTATAGTTATATGAAATAGTTGGCTTTAAAAATTCGCTGGTCGCATAATCTCCCGGCAAATACTTTGCAGGCTCCCTATGACAACAAAATAATGAGCATCGGTTTATAACTGTACATTGATAATGGTAGCTGTCTTAGTGACAAAATAGAAATAAGGAATGAGAAATAATAAATAAGGAATAAGGAAGTGGTGGAAGGGTATAGTTAAATGAAATAGCTGTCTTTACTAATCCGGGATGAGGGTAGTTGTTGACCATCTAATGCCAGCTCAGCCGCAAATCGTGGAGGTCGGTGGAAATAGATAATCAATACTTTCCTTATCTTTGAGGCA
>JBBRFX010000178.1:0-7722 GCA_038241275.1 Chitinophagales bacterium | reverse complement strand
AGCAGCATCTATTTCTTCTTCAAAAAATTTACGGTATCCTGTTTTAGTGTTAAGGATAAGTGTTGCAGGAATGGAACCGCTCCAGCTTTTATCTATTTTAGGACAAAAAAAATCTGCATTGGTTTCTTGCAGCCAAACGATAGAAGTATTAAATGCATTTTTTTTAGCAAAAGCCGCAATTTTGGCCGGATAAAATGAGGGCAGATCCAAACTTACCAAAAGCAGTTTTACATTTTGTGATTTGTATTGATTGGTAATTTTAATAAATGACGGAATTTCTGCCACGCATGGTTTGCAAAAAGTAGCCCAAAAGTTAATCACCAATACCTGTTCATCTGTAGTGCTCATATATTTTTCTACATCCGTAATCTTCCATTTTGGTATTTCCTGGCTTTGGGCGTTGCCAATAAATACAACCAGTGCAAATGCAATCAATATTATTTTCATACGGTCTAAAGTTAAGTACAATAGCTGCTCAAAATCTCAAACAAGGCGTTAAAAGAGATAAAAAAAATGCTTTGGCAAATACAGCCTTTCAAAGTACTTTTGCCACTCATTCATCATTAAAAATTCAACATTTTTATGGCATACGACTTAATAGTGTTAGGCAGCGGACCGGGCGGATATCCCGCAGCAATCAGGGCCAGTCAATTGGGAAAAAAAGTAGCAATTATAGAAAAAGAAAGCCTTGGTGGCGTTTGCCTCAACTGGGGTTGTATTCCTACCAAAGCATTATTAAAAAGTGCACAGGTATATGAATATGCCAAACATGCGGCAGACTATGGTATCAACATCAGCAATCCTACACACGATTTTGGCGGCGTAATAAAACGCAGCCGGGGTGTAGCCGATAAGATGAGCAAGGGCGTGCAGTTCCTGATGAAGAAGAATAAGATAGATGTAATTATGGGTTATGGCAAACTGGTTGCTGCCAATAAAATTGAAGTAACGGCAGCCGATAATAGCAAACAGGTGGTAGAGGCAAAAAATATTGTAATAGCCACCGGTGGCCGTGCAAGACAATTACCTTCTATGCCAATTGATGATGTAAAGATCATTGGTTACCGTAAGGCAATGGCATTGGCAGAGCAGCCTAAATCCATGATCATCTGCGGAAGCGGTGCCATCGGATCAGAGTTTGCACATTTTTACAATTGCATGGGTACAAAAGTTACTATCGTAGAGTTCATGCCACGCATTGTGCCGGTAGAAGATGAAGACATTAGTAAAGAACTGGAAAAACAATTCAAGAAGCAGGGTATTACCATCATGACCAATAGCGAAGTATTAAAAGTAGATACTTCTGGTACAGGTATAAAAGCTACCGTAAAAACTGCCACAGGCGAGCAAATATTGGAAGCAGATATTTTGTTAAGTGCCGTAGGTGTTGTAGCTAATATTGAAAATATTGGACTGGAAGAACTGGGTATTAAAACAGAAAAAGGAAAGATCATTGTAGATGCCAACCAGCAAACCAATGTACCGGGCGTTTACGCTATTGGCGATTGTACGCCGGGCCAGGCTTTGGCGCATGTTGCTGCCAAAGAAGGCATCAATGCTGCAGAACATTTAAGCGGGCACAAACCAGAACCAATTGATTACAACAATATCCCCGGCTGCACATATTGCGTACCGGAAATTGCCAGCGTAGGTTATACAGAAAAAGCGGCTAAGGATGCGGGTTATGAAATTAAAGTGGGCAAATTTCCTTTTATGGCCAGTGGCAAAGCAAGTGCTGCAGGAGCTACAGAAGGTTTTGTAAAAGTAATTTATGATGCCAAATACGGAGAGTTTCTCGGTTGCCATATGATTGGTATGAATGTAACAGAAATGATTGCCGAAGCAGTGGTTGCCCGCAAACTGGAAACTACAGCTCATGAAATATTAAACGCCATTCATCCTCATCCTACCATGAGTGAAGGGTTGAAAGAAGCCACAGCCGTGGCTTATGGAGAAGCGATAGATATTTAAAGCCCCTCCGCCCCTAAAGGGGAACCGGGAAGATTTTAATAACTTAAATAAAATACTGAGTAGCAAATTTTACAAATACTACTAAGAAAATAATAAAAAGAGGCTGTAGTTGTACAGCCTCTTTTTTATTTTATTGTACGGGCATTGGTAAAAAGCCCAACATCGTTATGCATCATATCCCTGGAAATGATTGTGTGCTGCCTCGGGATTCACTTGTAATATTTAAATAGCCCGATCAACGTTACTTTGCAAAAACCTTCTTTAGCAAATCTGTTACCTGCGCTGCAGGGTCTTTTCTTATTTTTTGTTCCTCCTGCCCTATTGAATAAAAAATCCCCGTCATAGACTTTTCAGTTACATAAGCCGAAATATCAGTATTTACAGGTTCTTTGCTCAATTTATTGTAGGCAGTAAACACATCCTTCCAATATTTAGTAGCATCTGTTTTAGCCAGGGATTGTTCTATTACCGGTCTCATTTTTTCTGTAAGTTGAGCCGTAGTATTTTTTTTCAGGTAATCTGTAGCGGCAAAATCGCCACCCCTTAAAATAGAAAGTCCATCGGTTAATGTCATGCCTTTAATAGCATCCCAAAAAATATTGCTTATACCGCCTGCTGCATCTTCGGCTGCACGGTTCATAGAAAGTATGGCTTTATCTACCAATGAGCCCATACCAAATTTGCGTAAAGTTGATTCTGCCTTTTTCGCTTCTGCCGGCATTAAAATTTTGATGGCAGCATTGGCAAAAAATCCGTCTGCCTTATTCAATGTTTTGGCGCTATTATCGGTTCCAATAGTTAGTGCTTCTTTTAACCCTTTAATAATTTCATCATTGCTTAAAGAAGTTTTGCTTCCTCCACCAATGGCTTTATTGATACCCGATAAAACTTTATTACTGCTATCGCCTTTAACGGCTTTGTTTAATTTCCCAAAAACACCCTGTGCATTCATAAAAGTGCTGCATCCAAGGGCAATAAATAAAAAGGCAATTTTTTTCATAAAAGACATTTATTTTATAAGACTACAAAACTAACGGTAAACATGCTAAAGGCTGGTTAAATTGTTTTAGTATTGCGGGGGGAAGGGTGAAAGGTGAAAGGTTAATGGTGAAAGCTCGCCAAAACCTATAAGAGTTTGTGTGTGGGGTTATGTGAGAGGAAACCTTATAGTGTTTTATAATGCTCGCCTAAAACCCTGCCTTCCGGCAGGCTTATAGTGTTTTAATAATGTATATGCCGGGGAGGTTGAAAGCTGAATGCACAGCTTATGGCTTACGCATAATAGCTTTTTTAAAATCAACAAAATATTATACCCGTCTATGTACCATCAACAATATACCATAGACATTTAAAACATTTACAATGAAAATAGCCGTGCTGGGTGCAGGAATGGTTGGCAGAACCATTGCTGCCGATCTTTCCAAATCACATGAAATCACTTCCTTTGATATCAGTGAGGCAAACCTTGCCATTTTAAAAGAACGTGCAAATGTTAAAACCCAGGTAGCCAATCTTGACGACTACAGCGGCTATGCCTCCATGTTAGCAGACTATGATATGGTAGTGAGTGCTGTTCCGGGTTTTATGGGTTACAAAACACTGGAAACAATTATTAATTTAAAAAAGAACATAGTAGATATTTCTTTTTTTCCGGAAAATGCCCTGGCACTGGATGCACTGGCAAAAGAAAAAGGGGTAACAGCCATTGTAGATTGTGGCGTAGCCCCGGGCATGAGTAACCTGATACTGGGCAGATATAATGAAGAAATGCAAATTGATAGTTTTGAATGTCTGGTAGGTGGCTTACCCAAAATCCGCATAAAACCCTTTGAATACAAAGCCCCATTTTCGCCAGTAGATGTGTTGGAAGAATACACAAGGCCCGCACGTTATGTAGAGCATGGAAACGAAGTTACCAAACCTGCCTTGAGCGATGCGGAATTGATCAACTTTGAACATGCCGGAACGCTGGAATCTTTTAATACCGATGGCCTGAGAAGTATTTTATTTACGATGAGCCATATTCCTAACATGAAAGAAAAAACATTACGGTATCCGGGCCATATAGACCTGGTAATAGCATTGCAACTGGCAGGTTTTTTTAATGAAAAAGAAATAGAATGGAATGGCAAAAAAATTAGGCCCCTTGATTTTACTTCACGTATTTTATTTGACCAGTGGAAGCTGCAGCCAGGCGAAGCAGAATTTACCATTATGAGAATCATATTAAAAGGCACTAAAGAAAATCATCCCGTAACCATTGAATATTTTTTATATGATGAATATGATGCAGCTACTCAAACAGCTTCTATGAGCCGCACTACAGCATATACCTGCACAGCAGCAGTGAATTTAGTGGCCGAAAATTTGTTTGCACAAAAAGGCGTTTTCCCGCCGGAGCTGTTGGGAAAACACAAAGATTGTTTTGATTATATTTTAAAATACCTGGCAGAAAGAAACGTTATCTATAAAAAAACTACCAGTTGATTTGGCCGGCACTACATTCAGGAAAAACATTCAACAAAAAAAATCAACTTATATTTTTTTTAAACTGTAAAACAAATCCCTTTACATTTTCACCAGCTTAAAATTGGTTTTGCTACCAGCATCACCAATACTAAGTATGTAAATGCCCGAAGGTAAAAAACCAATCTTTATTTTTTCATTCGTGGATTGTAGTAGCTGCTGGTAAACCGGTTTGCCTGCTGCTGAAAGTATGATGGCAGTTTTTCCTTTTAATGTTTGCAATTGTTTTGATTGAACAATAACGTAATCAACTACCGGGTTAGGATACACGCTGATAATATCTGCAGGTTGTATTACCGGTATGGTATCCTGAGGCAAAGGGCCGGCAGTGGCCAGCGAACCATCACATTGATAGGAACGGAGTATACTGTTTCTTGCTCCTTTAAGTGCAAACAGGGCCCTCATTTTGTTTTTCTGCCCAATGGTAAACATATTCATACAGGCATCGCTGGTTAAATCCATATAATTCATAAACATGTCGCCATTTATATCAGGGGAGCAATTGGTAGCCCGGGGGAAAGTGGGGCAATTAAAATTGTAACTCTTTTGCCTCGGTGTGTCATCCACTTCATCGTCCCCGCAGTAATCATCACCCCAAATATGTTTAAGCCCAAGCCAATGTGCTATTTCATGTGTGGCGGTGCGGCCTTTATTAAAATCTGTACGTAGCCGTCCTGTTGTACCAAATACATCATAACTTATCACTACACCATCTTTGGCATCATCTCCACCGGGTGGTGTGGCATAACCCAATGTGCGCCCAAAGATGCGGCAAACCCAAATATTAAGGTATCGTTTGCTGTCCCAGGCATCTACTCCTCCCTGTGCTTTAAATTTCATTCCATCATCAGCCATAAAATAAGCTTTGCTGGTATATTTGCGGTTAATACCAGTGGTGGACCGGCCATCGGGATCTACTTTTGCCAGGCAAAACATGATGCGACTATCGCCTGAAAAACTTTTAAATGCTTCCGGCACCGATGTTTTATCAGCATTCAATAATCTAAAATCTTTATTGAGCACATCCATCTGTGATTGAATCTGTGCGTCACTAATATCCTGGCTGCTATTGTTAAACAGTACGTGTATAACTACAGGTATGGTTATGATTTCATTGAAAAAAGTATCTCTTGCGGGTACACTATTTTCTTTAGAAAAAACTTCTTTATTTTTTAAAACAAAATGTGCCTGGGTGTATTCTTCAGTAACACAGGTGCGTTGCGCATCTGCGGTTATAAATATGAAAAACAGCAAAGCCGTAATAAGAGGAATTTTCATTTCTTTCGTGTGTGTGTGTAAGTTTAAGAAATGATCTTATCGGAGGATATTATGGCTAACCAGAGGAATGAAAGTTGTGTATGAAAAATTACTTTCTACACGATTGGAAAATTAGCAGGCATTTATCTATTTTGGAGAAATCAGAAAATATCCGGCTCAGAGGTAGACCAAATATAGGCCTATAATTTATAATAACAAATATTTATTGTGTTCCTATGCAATAATATTATTTGTACAAGTGGAGTTTACTATTTTTGCTGCCTTATAAGCCATTCAAATGAAGCATTTTATAACTTTACTATTTGTGTTGGGAATTATTTCCTGCAATAATTCTGATAAAACAGATACTGATCCAGATATTATCCCCCCTCCATCAGGCATTGCAGCACCTCTTACACTTTCTTATAATATCATTGCCCAGCATCCGCACGATACAAGTGCCTATACACAGGGATTAGAACTATACAATGGAAAAATGTACGAAGGCACAGGCGATTTTAAAAATTCATCCTTGCGAATAACCGATTATAAAACCGGCAAAGTGGAGCAAATTCATGCAATGGGGACCAATAATATTTTTGGCGAAGGCATAACTATTTTGAATAATAAAATTTATCAGCTTACCTGGCAAAGCAATATTGTGTATGTCTACGACATCAGTGACATCACAAAACCAATCAAAACTTTTAACTGGCCATACGAGGGTTGGGGAATTACCAACAACGGCACCGACCTGATTATTAGTGATGGATCTGCTAATTTATATTTTGTGAACCCTATAGATTTTAAATTAAAAAATACAATTGCTGTTCAAACAAATCTAGGGCCACTGGATAGCATAAATGAACTTGAATATATAAATGGATTTGTATTTGCAAATGTTTATCAAACACTAAATATTGTAAAAATAGATCCTGAAAGCGGCCATGTGGTTGGATTAGTGAAATTTCCAGACCTGCCACAAAATGAAAAAATAATAGATAGAACAGATGTTTTGAATGGGATTGCTTTTGATTCTGCCAGCAAAACCATATTTGTTACCGGCAAAAGATGGCCTAAATTATTTGAAGTAAGATTAAACTAACTGAAGTTTTTTTTGCAGCCTGTTTATTTAAAGCATCCGTAAATCAAGGCTGTTATGCCGGCAAATATATATTATAAAAGAAATGCTATCTATGCCTATATTTTTCTAATAATATAAATTACCGAGCTGCATTTTTCTTTATTAAAAATGGCTTTAATATTGGATACAAGCCCCGCAATAAAAGCACCCGCTATATTTCCTTTACCATTCCTGTATTGTTCACTCAGCATACTCACATAAAAAGAATCAAACCACATTGGTTTGCTGGCTATCACTTCCATACCGTGTTGTTTCATCAACCCTTTCATACTGCCAGGAGAAAAATGATAAAGGTGCCGGGGTACATCGTAGGCTGCCCAGTATTGCTGGTATTGGGCTGCATCAGCCGATGTGTAATTGGGCACTGCCACCACAAGTCTTCCATCTTTTTTTAATAAATTTTTTATTTGCTCTACATATTCATGCAACTGGTGCACATGTTCCAATACATGCCACATGGTAATGGCATCGTAATTATTTTGGGGCAGGTTAAAGATTTCCGGCGAAGACAGGGGATTGATTTTGTAAAGTTGTTGTGCATTTTTCCTGGCTGTTTCATCGGGTTCAAGCCCGGTTATTTTCCAACCTGCCTGCTGCATCGTATTAAGAAAAGCTCCTGTACCACATCCTATATCAACAATAGTTCCTTTATCCTTTCCGGTTATGGCTTTTACCAGGTTTCTTTTTTGCAAAAGCGTGCTGTTTCTCACCAAATGATATAAACGATTGATGAAACCTTGCTGAGTATCGCTGTGAGAGATATAACTTTCTGATGCATAATAAGCGCCTATTGCTTCCTGTGCAGGAACATCCTGTGTAAAAGC
>JBBRFX010000177.1:0-7963 GCA_038241275.1 Chitinophagales bacterium | reverse complement strand
GGGCAAACACAGCATCGGCACTGTATTGAGAATACATTTTTTTAAACTGCTCAAAACCTAATTCATTAAATGCTTTTTCTGTTTTATCATAGTCAATATTAAGCAATACACCTCCCAGGTCCAGTATAATATTTTTAAGTTCGGCCATAAATTTTAAAATTCGTTTCGGCAAATATCTGAATTCCCTTACTTTTGCAACCTGTTATTAAAAATAGCAGGGCCTATAGCTCAGTTGGTTAGAGCATCTGACTCATAATCAGAGGGTCCATGGTTCAAATCCATGTGGGCCCACAAAATAAAAAAGAGTTCCGGTTGGAACTCTTTTTTATTATCACTTCAATTTTATTTTTAATACAATCATCTCAATAACTTAATTAGGAATTAAATTTAGCGGCAGAATAATTTCCCAGCGTCCCTTTGCTGCCGGGTTTAAAAGATCGGTATCTAACAAATGGCTATACCTAATACCAATGCCGGCAGCGAGTGCATTCCATATTTTTCCATCAAAATAAATTTCTCCTCCGGCACTTCGGTTAATGATATCTGTAAGCACCCTGTTTACCCTTGCTTTTGAATTGGTATAATCAAAAAAAGCATTGGCTCTTATACGTTGAATAAAGAAAATATTGCCAACTCCCCAATCCGGGTAAACCAATGGAAAATGATAGTTGGCGCCTAACTTAAACATCCGCCTTGTGTTTAAAGCCTCGTAGCCCCTGGAGTAGGAAAAATTATTGCTAAACAAATCCGGAAGCGAATCCCTTACCTGGAAGGCTGCATTCAACACAAGGCTGTGATTTTTAAATAAGCCTGGAAAGTATAAAGCTGAATTGCTTACTAATTTTTTTGTTTCAAAAAAAGTAAATGCCTGCCGGTAATTGAGTGAAACTGATTGCGCCCAACGGGGATTAATATGTTGCCTTGCTTTTCTGCTTACATTGCTAAAAGATAGAAATGCATTTGTATATTTTAGAGCAATGTTGTCCAATACATTTTTGCCGATGCCGATATATGGAACCTGCTCGATATTATAACCCGCACCCATATTGAGGTATTTAAAAGTTTTACCACCAATAAAGCTAAGGGGAACATAAAAGCCCAGGTTGGCTTTTGCTGCATTGAAATTTATCCCCTGCCCAAGAGCCGTATCAACATTTCGGTTATAGGTATATTCCAAACCGGCAGTGAGAAAAGGGAATAATCCTGCAAACACTGCATTGTAGCCAAAACTGCTGCTTTGCTCGTTTCTGTTATAAACGTAGGTTACATTATTGCTAAACGTACTTAACACATTATCGCTGTAAAAACTGTACCCAAATTCAGGATCAGAAGCATAGGGCCTTGCACTGTGAAAATTAAACAAGTGAAAGGATTTTTTGTATGGAGAAACAGCAACTGAGGGCTTATTTAAAGAAACGTTGGTAAGCATTTTCTGTTGGTCGATTGGCACATTGCTTATATTAGAAACAATACCGGAATCGTTAGAATTTACTTCTTTCCACAACCTGTTTTCTTTATTAATTTTTACCAGTCGCTGACCAACTGCCGTAAATGCCCCTGCCAGCAATTCACCTTTATTATTAATGATGGGTTGATACATTCCATTTGCATTATCTGTAATCTGAAAATTTCTTTTGGTCTTTAAATCCAAAGCAAAAATCTTATCCGACAATGCATTATTGAAACCGGCTTTTTCATTACTGGGAATATCCATCATCGAATAATAGACAGTATCATTTTTTACAGAAGGGTATCCCAAAACATTATAGGTAAAAGGAGTAAGCGGTTCAGTGACTCCGTTATCCAGATTTATTATTATCAAAGCCATTCTCCCATCTGTATGCCTTGCCGCAGTTATTACTTCGTTGTTATTGATATATTTTGTTTGAGTAAAAAAATAATTATTGGGGTTGGGCAACTGACTGATTAATTTACCAGTGCCTGCATCAAGCCTGTGCAAATAATTACTGCCTTCCGGATTTACTTTTACTGCAATTATTTCGGTGCCCGCTTCGTTAATATCAGGAGAAAAATATGTTTCCTTACTAGTGAGTTTTATTTGTTTGTTAGTGTAAATATCCAGGAGGCGGATATCGCTATAATCCCTGTTGGTACGGCGGGGGTCGCTGGTATACGCTGTGTACACCACTTTGCCATTTCTGTAAGAAAAATAATCATCTAATACAAAATCTTTTACCCTTATCTTTTTTTCTTTTCCATTAATAAGAAAGTAAAAGGAATTCAATTCATTATAAGATTTTTTTGTAACAAGAATAGTATCATCATTTACAAAAGCGGGAAAAAGATAATCTACTACATTATTTTTTTGAACAGGTGTAATATAGTTGCTCCTATCTGTGGTATCCTTTGCAGCAGCCAGGGTTTTTTCTTTAAAATACAATAACGCATCTTCCCTGAATTGCTGATAACTTTTCCCGGAATGTTTTTCCACAGCTTTATTAAAAGAATAAAATAATCCCTTAAACCGCACAGCATCATTGGTCACCTTTTTCCAAAAATCATCGCCATATTTTTCATATCCATAAGCCACCAGCGGATATCCTAATTGATAGTGATCGGGCAAATAATTTCTCAATGATCCATTGCGCATTTGCATCCAGGAATATTTTTTATTGGTAAGCCAAACAGATTTTAAGCCATTAAAAAACGACGGCATTCTTCCCCTGCCTTGTTTACTTACCCATGTTTCCTGCCATACCGCATCGCCTTCAAAAAAATAATCGGGTATAGTAATCCCGTTGGCCAGCAACTGTCCTTCCTGCCCAAGCAAAAAGGAAAATACTTTGGTTAGCCCTTTATTAAAATTGCTGAATTGTTGTATATGCCTTTGTTCATGTATAATCAGGTTATCATCCCAGCGAAGACTACCCAAAGAAAAATTATTTTGATCGGGAGTCATATAAAGTTCGCTCATAACAGGTGCCAGCCGCACATAAGCATTAGACTGGGTGGTTTGGTTAAGCAATAAAATATTCCATTTTCTTTTTTTATCTCCAAGGCTATAATGATTAGAACTGTCTAAAAGCGAAACGAGCTGATGGATCCTTCTTGCCTGACTATCTAAGCCATTAGGAAAAATGATCCTTGACTGATTATTATTTACCTGGCTCCAATTGATGGCAGCAGGGTGGCCCCCTAAATTTTGTGCTTGAGAAAACATGGGTAATAAAAAAAGCAGTTTAAAGGCAACAGCAACAGATGATTTTATCATTGAATAAAATTAAGGATTATTGCCTTCAGTTTAAAAGTCATTCCTTCATGGATATTCCTTTTTACCGCATCAATAAAAAAAGGTTTCGCTATACACGAAACCCTTTTTATTTAAACAGAACAACTAAGATTATTATTTGCAGGTATAAGTCTTTACATAGGCATTAAACTAAAATGCCATGAACAGATACCCACTTATATTCCCGCAATTGCTTTAGCTGGAACACCATTTCTGTTTCACCATATTTTTGTTCAAACAGGTGAATGAGTGCATCGGCACAATCAAAATGAAAGTCGTTGTTACAGCTTCTAATCACATTATAAGTCCATACGTATGTCTTTTCCATAAATTTAATTTTTGATGAGAGATACTGTGTGCAGAAGAATATTTTTATACTGCACGCAGAAATAAAGAGGCTTTTTAATATACGGTAGTTATAGCCGTAAATAGCAGTTTGGTCTGCCAAAAGATGAGGTTGCTTTTTTCATGATCCTGAGGTTTAATAATTAAAAAATGATACTGATCCGTTTTTTAAATATTGGCGCAGGTCTTTCAGTGGATGACAGGAAGCTATAAGAATGATTAATTAATAATAATGCTGCATGATGTGTAAGGATTATTTCAGAGGATGTTGAGGTGAGCGTGGTCCGTTAGGGGGACCTTATTAAGAGAACATAAAAATAGGCATCCTGGTTTAATTAACCAATAAATGTGGGTAAAATTTTGTTTGCACTATTTGCAAGCACATAATGACTTATACTGAGTTTAGGTAATTTCTATCTTCTGTTTTTAGGCTAAACAATTGACAGTCATTACTAATCATTATTTTCAATTTTTTCTATGCTTTAAGTAAAAAAAAATAAAAAAATAGCCAAATCATAAAAAACGAAGGTTTTCCTTGTAACTATTCTTCTATCTGCTCATAATGGATTTTCTATTTTGAACGATTTTAATTACTGATGATTACCAAAAAAATAAATGAAATGAAATAACTGGTCTCTTGAATGATTACAATCAACCTAAAATTTCTATGCTATTCTATCCTAAAATCAATGTTGAGTATTCAAACCGGCTACACTGCTTTATAATAAATTTTGCCCTTGTGTACCTATAAAACAACCTAAAACATTACATTTGCGCCCACATAGGGAATAAGCGGCACATGTACCAGTAAAATTGATATAATCAGCTCTGTAAGTGACCATTTTATCCTTATCATTTAACCTTTCATTAACCGTGTGGCCAACTATTTTTGCCGCACAAGAATTCATTATGAGAAAATTATTTGTGATCCTTATTGCGCTTACCATCGCAATACCCTCCTTTTCGCAGGAAGAAAAAAAGAAAAAAACATATGAACTTGCAAACCGTGCCGCAGATCATTTTATGGTACAATTTGCTTTAAACAGTTGGCAAGGTGCACCGGATAGTATTCAAAGTCATATTGGTGGATTTCAAAGAAGTGCTAATGTGTACATTATGCTCGACAAGCCTTTTAAGTCCAATCCTCAGCTAAGCATTGCAGCAGGAATTGGTGTGGGTACCAGTAATATCTATTTCAAAAAAATGATTGTAGATATTGGCTCTACCAGTACGTTGCTCCCCTTTCGTGCAGTAGATTCACTGGATAACTACAAAAAATTTAAACTTACCACAGCTTTCCTGGAGGTTCCATTGGAGCTAAGGTTTACTTCAGACCCTTCTACCCCAAATAAAACATTTAAAGCAGCTATCGGCATTAAGGTTGGTACCATGCTGAATGCACATACCAAAGGCAAAGGCCTGAGAAACAGATCCGGAACATTGATCAATGCTAAAACAGATAAAGAAAGTACCAAAAGCTATTTTAATACTACCCGTATAGCAGCCACTGCCCGTATAGGTTATGGTAATTTTAGCCTTTTTGGTGCGTACAGCATTACCGGCTTGTTTAAAGATGGGGTAGCTGCAGACATTAAAGGACTGCAGGTAGGTTTGACATTTAGCGGACTCTAAAAAAAATTTAACATCAAATATCATCCCCCGTTTATCGGGGGATTTTTTTTGCTAACATCAATCATCTATTTTTGCGCCTCAACTACAGAGCCGGTAAAAACCGGAACCAATATACAATGAGCGATGCAATAAAACACGAATGTGGCCTGGCCTTTATTCGTCTTCTTAAACCTTTTAGTTATTATCAACAACAATATAAATCTGTTTTGTATGGTTTAAACAAACTGTACCTGCTTATGGAAAAGCAGCATAACCGTGGGCAGGATGGCGCAGGTATTGCCACCGTAAAGCTGAACACAGAGCCTGGTTATCCTTTTATGTACCGCTTGCGAAGCAGTGCAAGCCAGCCTATTGCAGATTTATTTTCGCAGATTGGAAATGAAATAAGTGAAGTAGAAAAACATCAGCCTGATATTAAAAACCATCCTGGTTTAATGAAAGGGCATCTTGGCGTAATGGGTGAAGTGTTGCTTGGTCATTTGCGCTATGGCACACAAGGCAAAAACAATGTTGAATTTTGCCATCCATTTATTAAAAAAAATATTATCCCTGCCCGCAACCTTGCATTGGCAGGCAATTTTAACCTGGTAAATACAGAAGAATTATTTGACCTGATAAATATGGCGCCTGGCGAGTTTCAGTGCCAAAGTGACCTTGCTGCCATGCTGGAAGTAATTCACTATTTTTTGATAAAGGAAGACGAAAAAACACCTGGTGAAATTTGTATTGCCAATGTGCTGAAAAAAGCGGTGCCACTGTTTGATGGTGGTTTTCATTTTGGAGGTATGACCGGTAGCGGAGATTCTTTTCTCATGAGAGATGCTCATGGCATTCGTCCATCTTATTATTATATTAATGATGAAGTGGTGGTTGGTGCAAGTGAAAGAGCTGCCATCCGCACAGCTTTTAACCTGGAAGAAAATGAGGTAAAGGAACTAATGCCGGGATGTGCACTTATAGTAAAAGCTGATGGAACAGTGAGTGTGGAACAGATTGTAGCAGCAAAGGAAAGATTGGCCTGCAGCTTTGAACGCATTTATTTTAGCCGTGGCAGCGATGAAAAAATTTATAAAGAAAGAACAGAACTGGGCAGGCAGTTAAGCGGCATTATTTTAAAAAAACTGGATTACGATCTTAAGAACACCATTTTTTCTTTTATACCCAACACTGCAGAAACAGCATTTTACGGGTTGATAAAAGGAGCTGAAGATTACCTGAACAAAATAAAAATTGAACGCATACTTAGCTGGGGTAAAGATTATGACGACGAGAAGCTGGCAGAAATGGTGAATCGCAGAATAAGGATTGAAAAGATAGCTATCAAAGATGTAAAGCTTCGCACTTTTATTACAGAGGATAGCAGCCGCAACGAAATGGTGCAGCACGTATACGATATTACCTATGGCACTGTAAAAAAAGATATTGATACCCTGGTAGTGATTGATGACAGCATTGTAAGGGGCACCACTTTAAAAGAAAGTATCATCCGGATGCTGAGCAGGCTCAAACCAAAACGCATTATCATCGTATCTTCTGCACCACAAATTCGCTACCCGGACTGTTACGGAATAGACATGAGCAAAATGGGTGATTTTATTGCTTTTAAAGCGGCTGTTGAATTATTAAAAGAGAGCGACCAGGAAGGCTTGCTCAATGAATTGCTGGAAAAATGTAAGGAATTGCAACGCAATAATCAACTGCATACCGAAAACCTGGTTAGGCAGGTTTACAAACCTTTTACCCTTAGCCAGATGTCAAAAAAAATAGCACAATTGATAACACCGGAAGATATTACCATACCCGTAGATGTTATTTACCAAAAGATTGAATCGTTGCATGAAGCCTGCCCTAATAATAAAGGCGATTGGTACTTCACAGGCAATTATCCTACCCCTGGTGGTAATAAAGTATGTAACAAAGCATTTATGAATTATGTAGAGGGGAAAAATGTGAGGGGATATTAGGGGGTCAATTGTCAATGGTCAATGGTCAATAGTCAATGGTCAATAGTCAATAGATTGTCTTAATATTTGTAATTTTTTTCTGAACTTGCGGAGTTCACCAAATCACCAAATCACCAAATCACCAAATCACCAAATCACCAAATCACCAAATCACCAAATCACCAAATCAACTAAATCAACTAAATCAACCTTGTTAGAAATATTCACCGTTGCCGGCCTTGCTACTTTTGAAATATATGCTGCTATCCCGGCAGGTTTTGCTTTTGGTATGCACCCCGGAACCATCTTTACGGCCAGCCTTATTGGCGGACTGCTTGGCGTTTTTGTGGCTGCATTTTTAGGCGATCAGATCCGTGCCTTTTTTAACAGGAATAAAGAACCCAAATTAGACAAACCAAAAGAAGGATTGATATACCGACTGTGGGATAAATACGGTGTGATTGGTGTTGGTTTCCTGGGAACCATGACGGTAGGAGCTCCCATAAGCCTTGCAGTAGGGGTAGGTTTTAATGTGCCGCTAAAAAAATTAATTGTTTGGTGCTGTATGGGTGTATTGGTAAGGTGTGCATTGTTTACAACGATTGGACATTTTGGTATGAAGTTGTTTTAAAAGATTTATAGCTGAATTTTTGTAACTATTCAGTTCTAAATTAAGCCTTTCTCCTTTGATTATTTCATTTTTAAATTTTAAATTTTTCGGATATTTCAAGCCTGAGCCCTTGTTTTAAAAATTCTAATTTTTATGCACTTTATTATTTTGTTTTGTGCATTA
>JBBRFX010000176.1:0-7969 GCA_038241275.1 Chitinophagales bacterium | reverse complement strand
CAGGATTTTATGGAATAAAGACTGTTCAATTTTAGTAAGTTGTTTTATGGTAGGTATAGCCGGCAGGTCTGGAATAAGATCTTTAAATTTTTCCGGTGCAGCCGGCAGCAAAAGCCAGGGAACCAGGGCACTTATTTCTTTGCTTATATTTTCTATCTGATCGGTTATTTTTTGTGCAAGGTCATCCTCCTCAGTATCAGGTTCAAAATCTAATTCAATCATTATTTTTTTAAAAGAGATTAAAAGTGCCTTAAGGAATACATTGGCGTCTTTTACACTCGTGCTTTGCTGTAGATAATTTTCTAAAAGATCCTTTAAAAAAGAGAGAAGCAATTCTTTATCGGAAATCTTTTCTAACAGGATTCTCACAGAATCTGCTATCCCTTCAAAAATATTATCAGTGATTATTTTTTTGTCTGCCAGTGCCAGCAGGCCTTCCTGCATGGTAACCAGGTGTCCTGCAAGGTTTCCGCTATCTACGGTGGAAATATAACGGGGATAAAGCGGCGCCAGCGTTTGTGTATCGTACCAGTTGTAAAAATGTCCGCGGTAGCGTTCCATCCTAAGCATGCTGCTCAGGGTATTGTTGGTTCTTTCTATGGTTTCGCTTATGCCGATATAACCAAAATCATTGGCTGTTAAATAGGCCAGCAGGCCAAGGCCAATATTGGTGGGCGATGTGCGGTGAGCTGTTCTTTCTACAGGTTCTTCCTGGTAATTATCAGGGGGCAAAAAGTTGTCTTCCTTTGTAACAAAAGTTTCAAAAAACAACCATATTTTTCTTCCCAGCATTCGCAGATAAATGGTTTGTTCTTTGGATATGTCTTCGGTTTTTGGCGTAAAAGGCCGGCTTATAAACCAGATGATAAATGGAGCAATGGTCCATAAATTCAATAATAGCAAAGCAAATATTAATCTAAGCGGGGAGTAGAGGGTTAAATAACTAAATGTGCCTATTGAAAGCAGGGGGCCAAACCACATATATTTATATAAATCAAAAACGGTTTTATGGCTATTGATTGTACTGTGATAAGGGTTCCATTGCATTAAATTTTTGTGGCTAATGAACATGCGCCAAAGCGTTCTTGCAATAGCATCAGCATTGGAATATGCTTCAAAAGGCAGGCAGGCAAGCTCTGTTAGTTGTTGAAAAAACTGGTTGCTGGCAGCTTTTACCGAATAAATAAAATGCTGCGAAAAAATTACTTCCGGTGGCCGGGTAAACAAGGTCCACACCAGGTTAATGATGCTGGGTAAAAATATAATAAGCACCACAGCCGTTGTCCAAAAGAATGGATCTGCAGAAAGTACCCATCCGTATAGTAATAAAAGCATCATTGCCACAGGCACAAGGCTCCTTCTGATATTATCAAAGATCTTCCACTTGGAAAGAAGCGAAAGCGGGTTCTTAAAAATCTTTTTATTGGGCCCGGGCACGAATGGTAATATCCAGTTGGCAATTTGCCAATCGCCTCTTATCCAACGGTGCCTTCTTTGTATATCTGTATAATATCGGTTTGGATATGCTTCATACAACTGCACATCTGTTACAAGGCCCGATCGGGAGTAACAACCTTCCAGCAAATCATGACTAAGGATAGCGTTTTCTGGAAATTTGTGTTTAAGTGTTTCTTCAAATGCTTCTATATTATATATTCCTTTTCCAATAAAAGACCCTTCTTTAAAAAGATCCTGGTACACATCCGATGTAGCTTTTGTATAAGGATCGGTACCAGGTTCGTTGCCGTGCATTTTGGCATATAAAGAACTGGTATTGCCGGGCAAACTGTTAGAAACCCTGGGTTGTAGAATGGTATATCCATCTGTAACCCGTTTTTTCTTTTTATTATAATATGCGTGGTTTAAAGGATGTGCCAGTGTACCTGCCATTTTCCATGCAGCATCCCTTGGCAATTGTGTATCTGTATCTAATACAATAATAAATTTTACAGCAGTATAAACAGCAGCATCGCCCACGATTGCAGAAAAACAATCTTTATCGTTGCCCAATATCAGCGCATTCAGTTCACTCAGCTTTCCACGCTTGCGTTCGTAACCCATCCATTTTTTTTCTTTTTTATTCCACTTTCGTGGCCGGTGAAAAAGAAAAAAAGTATCCTCTCCGGGTCTTTGGTATTTGCGGTTTAGTTCTATGATTTTATTTTTGGCAGTTTGCAGCAGCAGGTCATCTTCGGGCAAGGTTTCGGTGTCGGCGTCTTTAAAATCGGTGAGTAAAGCAAATTGGAGGTTAGCATCTCTGTTGGCCAAAAAGCGCACTTCCAGACCTTCTATCAAATCTATGATACCGGCTAAGGTATTAAACAGGGTAGGTATTACCACCATGGTTCGATACGCTTCCGGAATCCCTTTTGAAAAATCCATCCGGGGCAATAAATAGGGCTGCGCCATTAAAGTAGAAACCCAGTTGATAATGGAAATTGCCAGCTTGCTTATGGCTAATAGTATGATTATAAAAAGCGGGATCAGGATAAGATTGCCGGGTTTGCTGTAATGAGCTTTTACCAACAGGCTGTAACTTAATAATGCAGTAATCAATAAAATTCCGCCTAAATACAGCATTAGCGGAACCCTGTTAAAGATATTTTTACATTTGTCTAACTTAGCACACTCCATTTTTGCAGATTTCTCTAATTGGTTTAGCCCTTTTCCTGCAAGAAAATATCCTACATGTGTTAGTTTTTCATCTGTGGTTGTTTTTGCATTTTCTTTAGCAAGTTCAATAGCCATTTCGGCTACCTGTTGTTCAGAAAAAGTACTGTATTTGGCAATTTTTTCTACCCTGTGCCTGTAATTATCACGGGTAAAAAAATCCATTTGCCGGTATGTGTCATTTATATCTTTTAATAATGTTTGCTCTACAATACTGGTTGTTTCTACAAACTCTCTCCAATCTGTAGTACTTAAAAAACGAAGGCTGCTGATGCTGTTGCTGATAGACACCTGGTCTGCAGCCTGTTTTTGATTTTCCTGGTGAATAAGTTCATTGCTGTTAAGTCCGCTATCGTATAAGGTTTGTTCTATCCAGCTTAGTGGCAAAGAGAGGGAACTCCCTTTTTCCTGCAGTCTGCGGGTGAGTTCCGCTATAAACGAGCTTACCATAGGTGGCTCACTCCTGGCCATATCAGCAATTACTAATACCAGGTTTTTAGGATCATTTTCTGCCACATCAATCATGGCATCTGCCCATTGATTGGCCAATAATTTATTATTTATATCATTGGCAATTTGAATAGAAAGCCTGCGTAGATTTTCAAGTAAGGCCAGCCTAAGCATAATAGGGATGGCCCATAACTCTCCTAAATGCAAATAAGTTTGAGTTTGATAAGCAGTAATAAAACTTATCAGGCTTTTTAGGTCCACATGTCCATCACTGTGGGAAATAAATTCCACAGCAATATCATAAACACGGGGAAGACCGGCAGAGGGACCCTTTAAAAGCTGGGGTAAACCCCTGCTGTATCCTTTGGGTAAATGTTTTTTGCCTGTATAAATCTGTTCTTCTATAAGGTAAAAATTATCCATCAGCCATTCGCCTGCCGGAGCAATTCTATTGTTGTTTTTTACCGTTTCGGTAAGCTGGGCATGCACTTCCAGCAATATCGTTTCATTGTCTGCCAGCCGTTTAAGCAACTGCTCAGATGGATGTTCAGTAATTAAAGGGTGTTTCTTTGAAATGGCGACAGCGTGCTGTTCTAACTGTTTATCCGTAAAAAGCTCAGATCTTAAGGGAGGCCTTTCATTGGCATATTTTTCATTTTTGCCATCTCCAAAAATTGGGGTAATAATATTTTTTTTAAAACTGGAAAGGGCCTGCGGAAGACTTTCAAAGAAATCGCTGCTTTGATTTTTTCTTTGATTTGACATTGTTCTTAATAACTTTATTTGATAGAGAAAATCCTGATTTATTTAAAATGTTTTTACCCAATAAAAGAGCTAATATCATGCCTTGCTGTTGGCATACACAATTCGTTTAATACAATAGCCTGCAACAGTGCAAAAATGAAACGTAAGTCAAACAATCATGAACTTAAACAAAAATCGCATTGAT
Source organism: Chitinophagales bacterium (assembly GCA_038241275.1). Lineage (GTDB taxonomy): Bacteria > Bacteroidota > Bacteroidia > Chitinophagales > Chitinophagaceae > Ferruginibacter. The sequence continues at coordinate 3,900 of JBBRFX010000176.1, read as the reverse complement.
TTCAAGCTGACTTAGGCCATATTTTTAAAAATATTCAAAAATGCAAATTTAAATCGTCACTAAAAATATAATGTTGAATTATGTATTGGTATCGAGAAGAAACGAAAAAATTATAACTTTTAACGGGACACGAGTGTTATTTTCTTTAAAAAAGTAAAAAGTAGTTAAGTAGTAAAAAACTATTATTAATAATTTTTCAATTTTAAAATGGCTTATATCATCACCAATCATTACAAAAAAAAATAAGATTAGATCAATAACTTTCAAAAAAGCTAACCTAAAAAAATAATTAAAATGTCAAAAGAAGATAAGGTTTTCAGCGAGCATAAAAAGCCTGAGGATTTTAAATTTGGCGCCAATGTGGTATCTGTATTTGACGATATGGTAACCCGCTCTGTGCCGTTTTACCTGGAAATGCAGCGGATGATGACAGAAATATCAGCAGATTTTGCAGTGCCCGGTACCAATGTGTATGATCTTGGTTGCAGCACCGGTACTACTTTAATTAATTTAGACAAAGTACTGGCCCCCGATGTAAATTTTGTGGGGATAGACGATAGCAATGAGATGCTGATAAAATGCCGGAGCAATTTTGAATCGTCAGGTGTACAACGAAAATATGATTTGCAACTGGCAGATCTTAACAAGGGTGTAAAATTAGAAAATCCTTCTGTAGTCATATTGTGTTTGACATTACAGTTTATCCGTCCTTTATACTGGGAAAAACTGATTGAAGAAATATTTAGCCAGATGAATGAAAATGGTTGTTTGATTTTAATTGAAAAAGTACTGGGAGAAGATTCTTTGTTTAACCGGCAGTTTATAAAATATTATTATGATTATAAACGCAGGAATAATTACAACGAAATGGAAATTTCGCAAAAGCGGGAAGCATTGGAAAATGTGTTGATACCATACAAACTCATGGAGAACAGGGAACTGCTGCTTAAAAAAGGTTTTCGCTATGTAGAAACTTTTTTTAAATGGTATAACTTCTGCGGAATGGTAGCAGTAAAAAACACAACAATATGATGATAAAGCTTGGCAATATAATTTTTCATAACCGTAACGGAATTTTTCCTCTTTTTTACCTGGTGCTTTTTATTCCTTCGCCCGAAATATTTGCAAACCCTGTAACAGCAATGCTCATTGGGTTTAGTGTTACCCTCCTGGGTCAACTGGTAAGAGTGGTTACCATTGGTTTGGTGTATATCATCCGTGGCGGAAAAGACAGGAGGGTGTATGCAGAAGACCTGGTAACTACCGGAATTTTTTCGCATTGCCGCAATCCCCTGTATGTAGGTAATATTTTAATACTTGTAGGGTTGGGTATAGCTTCCAATTCTATTATATTTAATTGCCTGGCTACCCCATTATTTTTATTTTTCTGGCAGGCAATTGTATTGGCCGAAGAAAATTATTTGCTCAATAAATTTGGCCAGCAGTATGATGATTACTGCAGCCGGGTAAACCGGTGGTTGCCCAATTTAAAAGGAATAGGTAACAGCATCAGCAGCATGGATTTTAAATGGAAACGGGTAATTATCCGGGAATACACGGCAACTTATATCTGGATGACAGGGGCGGTACTGATTATGATGAAACATTTTTATTTTCACCAAACCCAGTTCGATTTTAGGAAGAACCGGGTAATTTTTATAACTACCCTTGCAGCCCTTTTAATCGTTTATCTTTTTACCCGTTATTTAAAAAAATCTAAAAAACTTACCAGCGATTAAAATGGTTTGTTATTAATCCAGCACTTCATATACCATCATTTCATTGGCTTTGTTTTTTAAACTTACTTCTCCTACTTTACTACAATTGAAAGACTCTTTTATTTTTTGATAGGTGGTTTCATTAATGATTACCTGGTTTTCTTTTGCCACAGATTGCAGTCGCTGTGCAGTATTAACCGTATCGCCAATAACAGTATAATCAAGCCTGCGCAAGCTCATAGAACCAATATTGCCCGAAATCATTTCGCCTGTATTGATACCAATAGACACTTTTGGTTTAAAGGTAAAAGGATCAGAAATGGCAGGGAGTTTTTCTATTTCTGTTCTCACCGCAAGACAGGCGTCTATTGCACGATCTAAATGGAAATTGCCCCTAAATACAGCCATGATGGCATCGCCAATAAATTTATCAACAAACCCTCCCTGTGCAATAATTTCTTTTACCATTACATCAAAATATTTATTCAGCAATTTTACCACCATATCCGGCGATTCATTTTCGCTGATAGATGTAAAACCGCAGATATCAATAAATGCTACAGTGGCTTCTACCTGCTCATTTTCCATTAAGGAAGATTCAAATTCACGGCTACCCATAAAATTTAATACGGTTTCATCCACATACATTTTAAGGATATTGTTTTCTTTTACTGCTTTTAAAGTTTCCCTGATTTGTATCACCTGCCTCAGCGTTTTTTCCATCGTTAAAGAAAGGTCTTCAAAATTGATGGGTTTGGTAATAAAGTCAAAGGCGCCACGGTTCATAGCTGTACGAATATTGTCCATGTCGCCATAGGCTGAAACGATGACCGATTTTATTAACGGGCTTGATTCTCCCAACCGGCTTAATAATGTTAAGCCATCCATCTCGGGCATATTGATATCACTTAAAACAATATCTACATCAGGGTTCTGCCGTATTTTTTCCAGTGCATCGTTGCCGTTTACAGCAAAAACAAATTCGTATTCCTGTTCTCTTATTTTTTGCCTGAATTTTTGTTTGATCAGCATTTCCAGGTCTGCTTCATCATCGGCCACTAATATTTTTACCATCAGATGTTAGTTTTTAATTTTTCTTTTAATAAAGCAAAGTCAACTGGCTTGGTTAAAAAATCATCTGCCCCCAATTCTTTTGCAATGTTGTAGTTTTCCGCATCACCATAAGCAGTAATCATCATTACCACTGGCGGGGGTTTGTGGTATTTTTGTTTGATATGGCCCAGGAGGTCCAGCCCGCTCATGCCCGGCATATTAATATCAGATAAAATTAAAACGGCTTCATGCTCATGATCGTTTAGATAGACCAACGCATCTTCGCCGGAGAATGCAAAAACGAATTTCATTTCGCCGCTCCTTATCTCTTTTCTAAAGCGCTGCTCAAACAAAGTTTGAATATCTCTTTCGTCATCTACAACTAATATTTTCATCATATGAAAGTAAGTTTTATACCGGTAAACTAATAATAAATTCAGTGCCCTGGCCCTCTTTGGTTTTTACACTTAAGGTTCCGCCATGGCCTTTGGTTACTATATCGTAGCTCATACTTAAACCCAAACCGGTTCCCTGGCCCGTGGGTTTGGTGGTAAAGAATGGTTGAAAAATTTTATCTAATATTTTTTGTGGGATGCCAGGTCCGTTATCAGAAACAGAAATCAAAACCTCGGCTCCCCTGCCTCCGCCAGCTGGCAGAGGGTTCCTGGAAGTCTTTACTGTAACAGTGGGTTCATGTTTATACGAAGCGTCTTTAAAGCCTTCGGAGTTTATCCCGATTGTTTCGGGTGGAGGCAGGGCGGCTGCATAAAAAGCATTGGTTAATAAATTCAAAACAACTCTTCCAATATCTTGGGGAATGATATTGATGTTTCCTATCGATGCATCAAAATCAGTTTTTATGGTGGCATTGAAAGATTTATCCTTTGCTCTTAAACCATGATAACTTAATCTTAAATATTCATCACACAAGGCATTAATATCTGTTGGTTCTTTTACGCCGCTGCTGCTGCGGCTGTGTTGCAACATGCCTTTTACAATGGCATCAGCACGTTTGCCATGGTGGTTTATTTTTTCTTCGTTGTCTCTTATATCATTTGCCAGATCAATTGCCAATTGCATATTGCCAATTGCCAATTCAGCCTTCAATTCATCTATCAATTCCGTATTC
>JBBRFX010000175.1:0-8036 GCA_038241275.1 Chitinophagales bacterium | reverse complement strand
AGCATAAAACAAAATTCCTTTTATGCCATATGGAACAAAACCTGGAAAGGGGCGTGAAGGAGGAATTATACCGGCCGGATATTAATCCGCAGATACTGGCGAGGTTTAGGGTAGAAAGCATGTTCATTCCCTTTAACCCCGATTTTCAACGCACCCTGAACAACTATAATTTATTGCAGTTAGAAGACCAAATTATTACCAATTTTCTTTTTGGGCTGGTATCTGCAAAAGGGCATAAACTGGCCATGAAATATATGGCAGAAAAAGACAAAAAATATCAAAAAAATAACTAACAGAAAAGTGATGAAAAATAAACAACCAACGAATTTAACTTTTATAGCGCTTGCAATGCTGGCCCTAAGTTTCTTTATACAGCAGGAGGCTAATGCACAGCAGGTAAACAGCTTTTCTGTAAAACAGGCAGTAGATTATGCTTTGAAAAATTCTGTAGATGTAAAAAATGCTTTGCTCAACCTGCAGATACAGAAACAAACCAACCGTGAAATTACCGCAGCCGCTTATCCGCAAATAAGCGGAGGAATATCTGCCAATCATTTTCCAAATGTAGCCGTGCAGAGTTTTCCCAATTTTATTGCGGCAGCCACTTATGGCGTATTACAAGATGAAGGTGTAAAAGATGGTAATGGTAATGCCATTATATCGCCCGCTGATTTTGGTATTGTGCAGGCACAGTTTGGAACCAAATATACCGCATCGGGTGGTGTGGATGTATCGCAACTGCTGTTTGACGGGCAAGTGTTTGTTGGCCTGCAGGCAAGAGATGCATCCCTGGATTATATGAGAAAACAAACAGCCGTTACCGAAGAAATGATAAAAGTGAATGTGCAGAAAATCTATTACCAACTGGTAGTGGGCAGGCAGCAGGTTACTTCTATTGATGCCAACATTGAACGCTTTAATAAATTGTTGAATGATACCAAAGAAATTTATAAAAATGGTTTTGCAGAAAAACTGGATATAGATAAGGTAAGTGTGCAATTAAACAATTTGCTTACAGAAAAACTGAAAGTAGAAAACCAGTTAAGGGCTGGCAACGCCAGCCTGAAGTTCCTGATGAACATGCCACAAAAAGATAACCTGGTGCTAACGGATTCGCTTACGGAGGATGAACTGAAAGCCAACCTGCTGGATAAAAATTATAACTATGCCGACCGCAAAGAATTTCAATTGCTGGAAGTAGGAAAAAAACTGGGCGAATACAATATTAAAAGATACAAACTTAGTTACCTGCCCACGGTTGCATTGTATGGCAACTATTACAAAAACGCACAACGCAATAAGTTTGACTTTTTTGGGAACGGACCCTGGTTTACCAGCTCGCTGATAGGTATGAAAATTTCTGTGCCCATTTTTGATGGCTTTGCCAAAGCTGCAAGAGTAAGTAAAGCAAGGCTTCAACTGCAGCAAACCAACAATACTATGGAGCAATTAAAAGGCTTGATAGATAATGATGTGGAGCAGGCCAATTTGAAAATTACTACAGCGCTTACAACCATGGATAATCAGAAAAAAAATATGGAACTGGCAGAAAAAGTTTTTAATACTACCAAACTAAAATATGATCAGGGCCTGGGCAGCAACCAGGAAATATATACAGCACAAACAGAATTGAAAGTGGCACAAAATAATTATTATGGCGCATTGTATGATGCCATCATTGCCAGGATTGATTTCTTAAAAGCCACGGGCAAATTATAAACCAACCAAACTAATTAATAGAAAAAAGATGAAAAGAATAACACAAATATCTATTGCAGCAATTTTAAGTTTAGCCGTTGCATCATGCGGCAACGGCAGTAAGAAAGAAGCGGATGCTAACCTGAATGATAAAAAAGCGCAGTTGGAAAAATTAAAAAAAGATCAGGAAAAAAACACACTGGAAATTGTAAAGTTGCAGGAAGAATTATCTAAAATTGATACGAGCAGCAGTAACCCGGCCAAAATAAAACTGGTGGCTATTGCTCCGGTGGTAAAACAGGATTTTAGCCATTATATAGAATTGCAGGGAAAGGTGGATGCAGAAAACATTTCTTATATATCACCACGGGGCATGGGTGGACAGGTAAAAGCAGTATTGGTAAGGCAGGGAGACAGGGTGAGAAAAGGACAGCTTTTATTAAGGCTTGATGATGCCATTCAGCGCCAGCAGGTAGTGGCTGCAAGGCAGCAGGCGGGTGGGATACAATCTCAACTTGGTTTGGCCAAAAGCATTTACCAGCGCCAGAAAAATTTATGGGAGCAGGGTATAGGAACAGAAGTGCAATTGCTAACAGCGCAAACAAATGTTAGTACACTGGAGAGCCAGCTAAGGCAGGTGAACGAGAACGTAAAAGTTGCGCAGGAACAACTAAGCACTGCGGCTGTATACAGCGATGTGAGCGGCGTAGCAGATATTGTAAACATTAGGGTGGGAGAGCTTTTTCAGGGCATGACAGCCGCTGGCCCACAAATAAAAATTGTAAATACCAATAACTTAAAAGTGGTGAGTAATATTCCGGAGAATTATTTGGGAACGGTGCAAAAAGGTACTGCAGTGATTATATTTCTTCCTGATGTAAATAAAACATTTAATACTTCGGTGAGTTTTACCGGGGCATCCATTGATATCATTAACAGGGGTTTTGTAGTAGAAGCTAAATTGCCTGCAGATGCAGCATTAAAACCAAATCAACTGGCCACGATGAAGATCAGGGATTATAGTGCTCCCAATGCTATAGCGATTCCGCTGAATACTTTGCAGAATGACGACAAAGGAAAATTTGTAATGGTAGCGGTACCGGAAAAAGGAAAATTGTTTGCACGCAAACGCATGGTGAATATTGGAATGCTTAATGGCGATCAACTGGAAATAAAAACTGGCTTAACTGCAGGTGACCAATTAATTGTAGAAGGTTTTGCTTCTTTATATGAAGGCCAGCAATTAAAAACCAGCAATTAAAAACCAGCAACTAATAATAAACGGCCATTATAAATGCCCATTGAAAATATATAGCTGGGTTTACAGCCCCGATAGCAGCGGAAAGCCCGGAGTGAGGAACGAACGAAGACTTGCAGCGGATAGCGGGACCAATGCTAAATTACTAAAGCCAGCCTGGCTGCCAAATAATACAACCAGGTATACACGATCAATATCAATAAATTAATTGTATGAGTGCAATAGATAAAGTAAAAGAAAAATTTAAAGAGTTTAAACCCACATCGTGGAGTATTAATAACAAGACTTCTGTTTACCTGGTAATGGTGATCATTACTTTAATAGGGATTTACCAGTTTGTAACCCTGCCTAAAGAACAGTTTCCTGATATTGTAATACCTACCGTTTACGTACAAACGATTTACGTGGGTAACTCGCCAAAGGATATAGAAAACCTGGTAACGAGGCCCATTGAAAAAGAAATAAAGGGCATTACCGGTGCGCCGATAAAAAAGTTTACGAGTACATCGCAGCAGGATTTTAGTGCTATACAAGTAGAATTTGATACCAAGGTAAAAGTAGATGTGGCCCTGCAAAAAGTAAAAGATGCCATAGATAAAGCCAAGCAGGATTTGCCTACCGATCTTACGCAGGAACCCACTGCGCTGGCGGTGAACCTGAGTGATCAGCCGATTATGTATGTGAACCTGAGTGGTGACTACGACATGATAAAGTTGAAGAAATATGCGGATGACCTGAAAGATAAACTGGAAGAAATTACACAGATAAACCGCATAGATATTGTGGGTGCTCCGGAAAGAGAGTTCCAGATAAATGTAGATAACTACCGCATGCAAAGTGCCGGTATTACGTTTGATGATATCAGCAATGCAGTAGCAAGAGAAAATCTTGACATCTCCGGCGGTTTGCTGGATGTGGGGAGTATGAAACGAAACCTGCAATTAAAAGGACAGTTTAAAACTGCCCTGGATATTGAAAAAGTAATTATAAGAAACACAGGCGGTTTTCCCATTTATTTAAAAGATATAGCAGTAATAAAAGATACTACCAAAAATGCAGAGAGTTTTGCACGGCTGGATGGTAAGAATGTGGTGACGCTTAACATTATAAAAAGAAGCGGCGAAAACCTGATAGAAACCAGTGAGGCGGTGCAAAAAGTAGTGGCAGCTAATAAAGGGGTTACCTATCCTGAAAATTTAAAGGCGGTAATTACCGGCGACCAAAGCGTAAAAACAAAAGCATCTTTTAATGAACTGGTAAACTCTATCATCATTGGATTTTTACTGGTGTTGATTGTACTGATGTTTTTTATGGGTGTAACCAACGCATTTTTTGTGGCGCTTAGTGTGCCGCTGAGTATGTTTGTTGCATTCGTATTTTTACCCGCTGCCGACCTGATAATAGGCACACATGTTACCTTAAACTTTATGGTGTTGTTTGCCTTGCTCTTTGGGCTGGGTATTATTGTAGATGATGCCATTGTGGTGATAGAAAATACCCACCGTATATTTATTGAAGGCAGGGGAAAAGTTCCGATAAACCTGGCTACTAAAAGAGCTGCGGGAGAAGTTTTTATCCCGGTACTTGCCGGAACATTAACCACACTGGCGCCATTTTTTCCGCTGCTTTTTTGGCCGGGAATTATTGGGCGCTTCATGGTGTACCTGCCCACGATGCTCATCTTTACGCTGGCGGCATCGCTGGTGGTAGCATTTATTATGAACCCGGTATTTGCAGTAGATTTTATGAATCACCCGGAGAGTGATAAAAAAGAACCGAAGTCGGCCATCTTCAAAAAGCCCGTTTTCTGGATTATTATTGGCCTTGGAATTTTATTAGATCTTTTAGGCGCTACATTTTTTGGTAACCTGATTATATTTTTCATGTTGCTTGTTGTGCTTAATAAGTATGTGATAGACGATGCTATTCACAGTTTTCAGAACAAAGTATTGCCTGCAATTATGAACAGGTATGAGACGCTGTTGCGTTGGTCGCTTAAAGGATGGAGACCTGTACATTTATTATTAGGCACGGTAGGGCTGTTGGTTTTATCTGTTGCTATTTTCGGAATTTCTGTATCAAGCGGCAGGGTAGGGATAGCCTTTTTTCCTAAAGGTGATCCTAACCAGATTTATGTGTACATGAAATTGCCTGTGGGTACCAGTGTAGAATATACCGATTCTATCATTAAAACACTGGAGGCTAAAGTAAATAAGGTGTTGGAAATTGATAATGCAAAAGGCATTAAAAATCCGATTGTAGAAAGTGTGATTAGTAATGTGGCTATTGGTGCCAGTGATCCTTCAGCAGGCGACAGAAGTACAAGAAGCGAATTGGGCAGAATACAGGTTTCATTTGTGGAGTATGAAAAGCGGCATGGTAAAAGTTCAAAACCTTACCTTGATGCGATCCGCTCTGCCATTACCGGTATTCCCGGGGCAGAAATAAGTGTGGACCAGGAAAGTGGCGGTCCTCCAACCGATCCGCCGATTAACATTGAAGTAGCCAGTGAAGATTTTGATAACCTGGTAAAAACCGCTGTGAACCTAAAAAACTATTTAGATTCTATACAGGTGCCGGGTGTGGAAGAATTGAAGATGGATGTAGATTTAAACAATCCTGAAATAACTTTGACGGTTGACAGAGAGCGTGCTTTGATAGCAGGTGTATCATCTGCACAGGTAGGGCTGGCCATTCGTACGGCACTCTTTGGTAAAGAAGTATCTAAAATAAAAGAAGGGAAGGACGAATACAAAATTCAGCTTCGCAACAATGAATTGCAACGCAAAAATTTATCCGACCTGTTGAATATGCGTATTAGTTTCCGTGATTTTGCAACGGGTGGTGCAGTAAAAAATATACCCATCAGCTCGCTGGTAACGGTAGAGCCTACCAGCACTTTTGGCAGTGTGAAGCGAAAGAACCAAAAACGCCTGATCACCCTGCGATCTAATGTGCTTACTACGCAGGGTTTTAACGCTACCGCTGTAAACCTGGTCATTGGCGGGCATATTGCGTCCTTTAATAAAAAAGCAGAAGGCGTTACCATTACTCAAACAGGGGAAGGAGAGCAACAGGCAGAAACAGGTGCTTTTCTTTTAAAAGCATTATTCATAGCCCTGGGACTTATTTTGCTAACACTCGTATTGCAGTTTAACTCGGTAAGTAAATCGGTGATTATATTAACTGAGATTGTGTTTAGTGTGATAGGTGTGTTGCTTGGCTTCTCTATTTTTGGAATGGAAGCATCGGTGTTAATGACAGGATTGGGTATTGTGGGTCTTGCAGGTATTGTGGTTAAGAATGGTATCCTTGTAATTGAATTTGCCGAGGAATTAAGAAGCCGTGGAATGAAAACAAGAGAAGCTGTGATACAGGCTGGTAAAACCCGTATCATACCGGTATTGCTTACAGCATTGGCAGCTATACTGGCTTTTATTCCGATAGCCGTTGGTTTTAATATCAACTTCATCACTTTGTTTTCTGAATTAAATCCGCATATTTTCTTTGGCGGCGATAACGTTGCCTTTTGGAAGCCGTTGAGCTGGACAATTATTTTTGGTTTGGCATTTGCGTTCTTTATGACTTTGATTATTGTACCTGCCATGTACCTGATAGCAGAAAGATTACGCAGGCCAATGCGCAGAATGTATGGTGGAAAATGGATTAGCTTTTTAGGAATACCGCCATTGATATTCCTGTTTATTCCGTTAATGATTACTACTGCTATAAAGCATCGTATAGAAGTAAACAGAAGAAAAAGAAGATTAAAAGATGCGCCGGTGGAGCATACCGGTAGCTGGTTTTAAATAAACTCGTTTAAAAACCGCTCATTGCAAAATGAGCGGTTTTTTTAATAAATGGCTTTTAGATGATTTCCAATAAATGGCCGGCAATTATTTTAAACAGGAGGAAAAATTAAACAACTTATTTTTTAAATTTTCCAGATGATATTGTAGCCGAAAAATTTCTTTTATTTTTATGTGGCTATTTATTAAAACTAACTATCAAAATGATTCAATTAATAAGAACCAATTCATACAACAGCGATTTTATAGAATTGGTAAAATTGCTGGATGTAGATTTAGTGGTAAGAGACAGAGATGATCATGCATTTTATGATCAGTTTAATAAACTGGATAATATTAAAAATACCGTAGTAGCTTACGAAAATAATATTGCGGCAGGTTGCGGAGCAATGAAACTATATGACTCTGCCACAATGGAAATAAAACGGATGTACACATCTTTAGCATACAGGGGAAAAGGAATTGCCGGTAAAGTTTTAACTGAATTGGAAAGTTGGGCCACTGAACTCTCTTATGAAAAGTGCATATTGGAAACTGGCATCCGGCAACCGGAAGCAATAGCTCTATATAAAAAACATGGGTACCAAATTATTGCCAACTATGGCCAGTATGCCGGAATGGAAACCAGTGTTTGCTTCGAAAAAAAATTAATGATTGCACCTGCTAAAAATATATAATTCTTCCCCGGCTTTTGTAGCGGTGGATATAAATTGTCCTTTATCCATAGCAATAAATTATATGGGTTTTCACGGTATGGTTATTGATTTATACCTGTTACATTAAAAATGATAATATGAGTAATAATAAGCAATTCGGTGTGTGGATGGATACACAGCAGGCAGTTATAGTAGGAGCTGACAGTGAGAATGAAGAAAAACTGGCAGTAATAGCCCACGTAAAAGGGGAAGAGATTTCCCCAAACAGCAGTGAGAAAAATACCAACAACCAGGAAAAATCACGACAGGCAAAATTTTTTAAAGAAATTACCAGGCATATGCAAAATGCTACAGATGTGCATTTAACAGGTACGGGTACAGCACAGGAACAATTTATACATTACCTGGAAGAAACGCCCCAGTTTAAAAATACCAAAACCACCGATTGCACTTCTAACAAAATGAGTGATGAAAGACTTTTGGAATTTATGGCAGAGAAATTAAAGTAAACTATATCAAAAACTCACCAGCATACTTTTTTAAAGATGTTGGTGAGTTTCAATTTTTATTTAATTGTGCTCCTTAATTTTTCCTGTTCAGTAATTCATAACTCTG
>JBBRFX010000174.1:0-8113 GCA_038241275.1 Chitinophagales bacterium | reverse complement strand
GTGCCTATTTTGGTGTATGTGATGGCGGTTAATCCTGTATTAGCCACAGCCTATTCCTTATTTATTGTTGGCTCCACTGCATTGGTTGGTGGTGTGCAAAGCGCCATTCAAAAACGGGTTGATTTTAAAACAGTTTTAATTTTTGGTGTTCCTTCTATTGCTGCAGTATATGCCACACGTATGTGGCTCGTGCCTTTAATTCCACAGGAATTATTCTCTATAGGTTCATTGGTTATTACAAAACCCATTGCATTAATGTTGTTATTTGCCCTGGTGATGATTTTTGCTTCGGTAAGTATGATTAAACCGGGTAAGAATAAAGAAACAGATGAAAATGCTCCAATGTCCTACAACTATCCAATGATATTGCTGGAAGGAGCTGTAGTAGGATTGCTTACAGGTTTGGTAGGTGCAGGTGGTGGATTTTTAATTATTCCCGCTTTGGTAATCCTGGCAAAAATGCCCATGAAACTGGCTGTAGGAACCTCCCTTTTTATTATAGCTGCAAAATCATTAATTGGTTTTATAGGAGATTTGCAGGGCAGCCAGCTTATAGACTGGAAATTATTAGGAAGCTTTACAGGATTTGCGATAGCAGGTATTTTTATAGGAATACTTTTATCTAAAAAAATACACGGAGATAAACTGAAAAAATTCTTTGGCTGGTTTGTATTGGTAATGGGTATTTATATCATTGTAAAAGAAATATTTTTTCCTTCAGCAGGTGGAGGACATTAATTACAATGTCATTATTTTAGAAATAGCTGCATAGTTTTGTTGCAATACAATGATTTATCTATATTATTTCAGATGATTTTAGTCAGCATAAAAAAGTTTTATTTCCTTTACTTTTCTCCTTCTATAACCTGGCTGGTAATATCTAAACTATTTTTATCATTTAAATAAATTATCATGGAAGATTTAACAATAAATACAATGCCCAGAATTGGCGATATGGCTCCGGATTTTGATGCTGTAACAACTATAGGCCCATTGAAATTTTCTGAATATAATAAAGGAAGCTGGCTGGTATTTTTTTCGCATCCGGCAGATTTTACACCGGTATGCACCACAGAAATGAGTGGCTTTGCATTGGAGAAAGCATTCTTTGCAAAGCATAATACTAAACTGATGGGATTGAGTATTGACAGTATACATTCCCATATTGCCTGGGTAAATGCAGTGCAAGAAAAAACCGGCGTACTGTTTGAATTTCCGATTGTGGCTGATATAAGTATGAGTGTATCCAAATTGTATGGCATGCTGCAACCGGGCGAAAGTGAAACGGCTGCAGTAAGAGCAGTGTTTATTATAGATCCCGAAGGAAAAGTGCGGTTGATTATGTATTATCCGCTTAACGTGGGCAGAAACATGGAGGAAATAAAACGTACGTTGCTGGCACTGCAAACTTCTGATGAACATAAATGTGCTATGCCACTAAACTGGGTTACCGGCGATAAAGTAATTGTGCCCGCCCCAAAAACAATAGAAGGACTGGCAGAACGTAAGGCCAGTAACCTGGAAATGGTAGATTGGTATTTAGCTAAAAAATCTTTATAATTCGTTTTTCAATTGCAACTTATGTTACCAAATCCGTTTAAAATAATGTACATATTTGCATTATAAAATTTAAAATAAAACTATGTTTTTTCAACACATTTACGACAAGAGCCTTGCACAGGCAAGTTATTTTATAGGATGTCAAAAAGAAGGCGTTGCAGCAGTCATTGATGCAAAAAGGGATGTGGATACCTATCTTGAAATTGCGAAAGCCAACAATATGGTTATTACCCATATTTTTGAAACCCATATTCATGCAGATTTTTTGGCAGGTTCAAGAGAACTGGCTAAACTTACCGGCGCAAAATTATACCTGTCTGACGAAGGTGGCCCCGGTTGGGAATATGAGTTTGCTCATGAAGGTTTAAAAGATGGCGATAAAGTAAAAGTAGGTAACCTTACCATCGACGTAATGCATACACCGGGCCATACGCCGGAAAGTATCAGCTTTTTACTAACTGATAATCCCGCAAGCAAAGAACCGGTGATGTTTTTTACTGGCGACTTTGTTTTTGTAGGTGATATTGGAAGACCCGATCTGTTGGAAAAAGCAGCAGGTATGATGGGAACAAAAGAAGCAGGCGCAAAGGATATGTATGAATCTATAAAAAGATTCGAATCATTACCCGATTTTTTGCAGGTGTGGCCGGGGCATGGTGCAGGATCTGCCTGTGGTAAAGCATTGGGTGCAGTGCCAAGTACCACAGTGGGATACGAAAAAAACAGGAACTGGGCATTTCAATATGCAGGTAACGAAGCAGGTTTTGTTCAATATTTATTGGAAGATCAGCCGGAGCCGCCTAAGTATTTTGCCATGATGAAAAAGCTGAACAAAGTAGATCGTCCATTATTAACAGAAGTGCCAAAACTTACCAAAATATCGGCAGATGTATTAAAAGAAAATATGGCTAAAGGAATGAAACTGCTGGATGCAAGAAACAAAACTGAATTTGCTGCAGGTTATATTCCCGGCAGCATCAACATACAAGGCAATAATTCTTTTGCAACCTGGGCAGGATGGTTTTTAAAATATGATGAATCATTTATGTTGTTGGCAGATGAAAGTCAGTTGGATGATCTTACCAGGAAGCTGATGCGTATTGGGCTGGATAATATTTTTGGATATGTTCCTTCTATTTCCGTTTATACAGATGCCGGTGGCAGTCTGGATAAAGTAAATAATATTTCTTTGGAAGAAACAAAAAAACTGATTAATAACAATGGTGTGCAGGTAGTAGATTTAAGAGGTGCTTCTGAATACAAAACAGCGCATATAGCCAAAGCCGAAAATATATTTGTAGGAACATTGCCCGATCATTTAGATGAAGTAAAAAAAGATAGAAAGGTGATTATTCATTGCCAGAGTGGGGATAGATCATCCATTGCCTATTCAATTTTAGCAAAAAATGGTTTTACCAATATTGTCAATTTTTCCGGGGGGATGAATGAATGGGTGAACGAGGGAGAGCCGGTAGTTTCGTAATTTATTTTTAGAGGGTTTTTCATAAAAACTAAGCGCCGCCCATTAAGGGCGGTTTTTAGTTTTATTTAACTGGATGCGCTGCATGATAGCGGTTGGTTAAATTTTTGTTGCTGTTAAATTATTATTGTCCGACTAAATACCTGAAACGCTTATCAAGCCTGCATAACCTCACCCCAACCCCTCTCCAAAGGAGAGGGGCCAGACCCTGCAACCAGAAAGCAATTGAACGATTTGATAGAATTTTAGTCAGACAACAGTGCTGTTAAATCTTAAAATATTTTGTTGGAAAATAAATGGCAGACAGGTTTATGAAATGCAACAAAAGTTACCAAACAAACCCAAATCAATTATCATCTTTACGTCAACAAAAAATAAATAGCCATGAACATCGAACAAATTTATACCGGCTGCCTGGCACAGGGTGCTTATTATATCAGCAGCAATGGCGAAGCGGCTATTATAGATCCACTTCGTGAAACCAAACCATACATCGACCGGTTACAAAAAGATGGCGTAACCCTAAAGTACATTTTTGAAACACATTTTCATGCAGATTTTGTAAGCGGGCATGTGGATTTAAGTAAAAAAACCGGTGCCCCAATTGTTTACGGGCCCAACGCTACCTGCGAGTTTGATTGTATTTCTGCCACTGACGGACAGGAATTTAAAATAGGAGATATAAGCATTAAAGTTTTGCATACCCCCGGCCACACCATGGAGAGTACTACTTTTCTTTTAAAAGATGCATCAGGAAAAGATTATTGCATCTTTAGTGGCGATACTTTGTTTTTAGGAGATGTAGGCAGACCTGACCTGGCTCAAAAAGCAGCACATATGACACAGGAAGAATTAGCCGGTTTGTTGTATGATAGTTTGATGAATAAAATTATGCCCCTGGCAGATGATGTAATTGTTTATCCTGCCCATGGCGCCGGCAGTGCCTGTGGTAAAAATATGATGAAAGAAACCGTAGATACCCTGGGCAATCAAAAAAGAATGAACTATGCCTTAAACCAACCTAATAAATCTGCGTTTGTGAAAGCAGTAACAGAAGGCTTGCTGCCACCACCGGCTTATTTTGGTTTAAATGTAGCGATGAACAAACAGGGATATGAATCTTTTGAATCAGTGCTGAACAATGGTATGAGAGCATTAACACCTGATGAGTTTGAAGTAGCAGCAGAAACTACAGATGCATTGATTTTAGATACCAGGATAAATACTGATTTTTATAAAGGCTTTATTCCGCAATCGGTTAATATTGGCCTGGATGGTGACTTTGCACCTTGGGTGGGTGCGCTGATAGTAGATGTAAAACAACCCTTGCTGCTGGTAACAGATGAAGGCAAAGAAGAAGAATCCGTTACCCGTTTAAGCCGTGTGGGGTTTGATAATATCCTTGGCCATATCAAAGGAGGTTTTGCTGCATGGCTGGCATCCGGTAAAGAAGGAGATGTAGTAGACCGGATAACACCGGAATCATTTGCAAGGGAAGTAGAAATTGGAAAAGACAAAATCATTGATATTAGAAAAGAAACAGAATATGCCGCAGAACATATAGACGAGGCTTATAACAGGCCCTTGGCCTATATCAATGAATGGATAAAAGATATCAATCCCGAAGAACATTTTTTTATGCATTGTGCAGGCGGCTACCGCAGTATGATTGCAGCATCTATATTACAATCCCGTGGATACAGAAATTTTACAGAAATAGATGGTGGCTTTAAAGCAATCAGCACTACAGCAGTGCCAAGAACAGATTTTGTTTGCCAGAGTAAAGTGATGAAAGAATCATAAATAGCATCCTGTTTTAAAATGTAACAATAGCGTTGAAATGCCACAAAGGTAACCTTAGGGTTGCCTTTGTTTTTGTGCAGCAAAATTATTTTTATTTATTTTTTAGCAATATTTATTTAGTTCGAAAATGTTTTACAGCCCTCAGGATCTAAAGCATTGTAGAAAAATAATGTTGAGATTTAATTTACTCCGAAAGATCAATATATATATTCCGGATAATTTTATACAAGCTGCCCCTATGGAGCAATTGGAAACGTCATTTGTTTGCTGCTACAAAGCTGATGCTCCTATGGAGCAATTAAAAACGTCCTTTGTTTGTTATTACATAGCTGATGTAGCTACGATTCATATCCTTTATTGCCCCTTAGGGCTGCAGCTTTGTAGAAAAATAATGTTGCTGCTATTTTTGCTCCGTAGGTGCAACTGCTTTTTCGGAAAATTATATTCCGGGAGATTGTAGAAAAAGGGTAATTAAAACGCCCTACGTTTATTGCAAAAAAATCTGGTAGTATTATGGAGCATATGCTTTATTGCCCCTTAGGGGCAACAGCTTTGTAGAAAAAATAATGTTGATGGTATTTTGCTCCGTAGGAGCAACACATTTTTGGAGAATTATATTCCGGGAGATTGTAGAGAAAGATTAATTAAAACGCCCTACATTTGTTGCAAAAAAATCTGCTGGTATTATGGAGCATATGCTTTATTGCCCCTTGGGGCAACAGCTTTGTAGAAGCAACACATTTTTTCGGAAAATTATATTTCCCCATTTGTTTATTGCTGCAAATGATGCTTGTTATTTACAGGTATGATATGAATCATTTATCAAAAGCAGCTATTTGATCTACCTTCGGTTTTCAAAATTTAACCCTGAATCCATCTTAAAATATACCAGCAATTCCCTAAATATCATTCATGAAAGTAGAACAGATTTATACTGGCTGTATAGCCCATGCAGCTTATTACCTTGAAAGCAATGGCGAAGCAGCCATATTTGATCCGCTAAGAGAAGTTCAACCTTATATAGACCGTGCCGCTAAAGATAATGCCATCATCAAATACGTTTTTCTTACGCATTTTCATGCCGACTTTGTAAGCGGGCACCTTGATCTTGCTAAAAAAACAGGGGCACAAATTGTGTATGGCCCCACAGCAAAACCTTCTTATAAAATTATTGCTGCAAAGGATGAGCAGGTGTTCAGGCTCGGTAATTATTTAATTAAAGTAATTCATACTCCCGGTCATACTATGGAGAGTACGACCTATATGCTTATAGAAAAAAGCGGCAAAGAACATGGTCTCATCACAGGCGATACTTTGTTTATTGGTGATGTGGGAAGGCCCGACCTTGCCCAACATGTAGTGGCAGATTTAACAGAAGAAAAATTGGCAGGTTATCTCTACGATTCATTGCGCAATAAAATTATGCCGCTGAGCGACGACCTGATTATTTATCCCAATCATGGAGCCGGAAGTGCATGTGGCAAAATGATGAGCAAAGAAACAACCGATACACTGGGGCATCAAAAACAGGTGAACTATGCATTAGATCCATCCTTAAGCAAAGAAGCATTTATAAAAGCCATTCTTACAGGTTTAACGCCCCCGCCAGGCTATTTCCCCAAAAATGTGTTGATGAATATACAGGGGTATGAAAGCCTGGATACCGTAATGGAAAGAGGTCGCAATGCATTAACGCCCGACGCTTTTGAAGAAGCTGCCAATAAAACCGGCGCACTAATAATAGACACCCGAAACGATGCAGATTTTGCCAAATGTTTTATTCCCAATAGTATCAATATCGGCTTAAAAGGAAATTTTGCACAATGGATAGGTGAAATGATACCTGATATAAAACAAACCATTTTATTGGTTGGCGATTATGGATCGGAGGAAGAAGCCATGATAAGGCTTTCAAGAGTAGGGTATGATGGTACCATTGGTTACCTTGATGGAGGCTTTGAAGCATGGCAAAAAGCCGGTAAGGATACAGACAGTATTCAAAGAATAAATGCACAGGCATTTGAACATTTATATAGAACAGAAGACCGGTTGATGATTGACATCCGCAAGAAAAGTGAATATGAGTCGGAGCATGTGTTAGATGCAATTAATATTCCTTTAAATCAAATGAATCAACACTTATTTGAATTTCCCAAAGACCAACCATTTATTTTATATTGTGCCGGGGGCTACCGCAGTATGATTGCAGCATCCATTCTCAAACAAAGAGGCTGGGATAATTTTGTGGATGTGATGGGTGGTTTTACAGAAATGAAAAAAACAACGGTGCTGAGATCAGATTATGTTTGCCCCACAACCATGTTGTAGCAATAACTGTTCTTTAAGGTAAATCTTCCTTTTATCTTTTAGGTTGATATCAATGTTTTTTAAAATAAACTTCTGTCGGGGATCTAAGCCTTGCACAGGGTTATGAACTACTCCGTCAATTTTACCACAGTTGAGGATAAAGTTGTATACCAGGCCAGCTTACACATAACCACAGTCATCGTTCTATGGATTGCTGGGTTCTTTTTTACTGGGTGTAGTATTTGCATTGGCATTTTGTCCATATAGCGGTGCACTGTTTTTTGCCATGCTGATACCAATGACTTTATCCGCATCTGCAGGCCTTGCATTGCCGGTTGTATTTTCAACAGGCACCGGCTTACCGGTTATCTTCTTTGCTTTTGTAATTGTCTGTAGTATGGAAAAACTGGGTATGTATTTTAAAGCCATTACCAAAGTAGAAAAAGTAATGCGGATTATTGCAGGGGTCACTTTTTTAATAACCGGTTTATATTACCTGAATATTTATTTAAAAATAATTAACTGATGAGTAATTTTTGGAATGAGCGCTACAGCATCAAAGAATATGTGTATGGCGAAACACCCAATGAGTTTTGATTTCAACACATCAGCATATCATAAACTTTTTTTGTCCACTAAAATAAAAACCGGCACAAGTATGATTTGCATCATAATTTAACTCATTCAACTAAAATAGTTTTGTATCCATTTGAATATTGATATAACATACAAACATATCACTGCACTTATTTTTCTTGTAGCTTTTCTTGCTCAAACTTTCAGCAAGGCATTTGTTATTGCAGGCTATTATACCAATACAGAGGCCTTTGCTAAAAACTGTATTAATAAAGCCAGGCCGGCATTAAAGTGCCATGGCAAATGCCAGGTAATGAAAAAACTGGTACAGGAAGAAAAGCAGGAACAGGAAAATCCTGAACGAAAAGCAGCGCATAAAAATGAAGT
>JBBRFX010000173.1:0-8328 GCA_038241275.1 Chitinophagales bacterium | reverse complement strand
GCATTACCATTACACAGTGGCATGGTTAAAGTAGCAGGCACCATGATGCTGCTGTTGGTAGTAAGCGTAACCGGGCCACCTGTTCCTGTACATCCATTTGCACTGGAAAAATTATAATTATAAATACCCGGAGCCAGGTTTGTAAATACGACCGGTGCATTTCCGGAAAGGGTATAAGGGCCACCAGGCCCGGATAATGTAATACTATATGGTGCTGTACTTCCTGCCTGTGGTGTAATGCTGATGCTTCCATCATTTATGTTGGCACATACAGGGTTCACTTGAGAAAAAGTTGAAGTTAAGGATGGACCTGCGGTAACCACAGGGTTGGGAGCAACAGCTCCTGTGCAACCACTTGCAGTTATAAAAGTAACTGTATAAGTATTGGGAGCCAGACCTGTAAAAATACCTGTGTTATTATTGACAGCACCGGGATTAAGTGTGTAAGTAGTGCCAGGTGCGGCAGGAGTAGTTACCGTAACTGTTCCGTCATTCACGGTGGGGCAACTGGTAGCAATAGTTGTTGCCGTGCCCACAATTGCAGGCCCTGCCGCAATAACAATAGTGGCAGGAGTAACAGACCCTATACAAGTGGCCGGTGGTATAGTATAAGTTGCGGTATAAGGACCGGCTGCCAATCCTGTAAATATACCTGTAGAGTTGCTGATATTACCGGGGTTTAATGTATATACTGCACCTGCTACAGGAGTTATGGTAATGGTGCCATCCATTGCACCGGGGCAACTGGTATTGCTGGCAATGGATCCGGTTGAAGTAGCAGCACCTGATCCCACATTAATACTTCTGGAACCGGAACAGCCATTAGCATCTGTAAAAACAACCTGGTATATTGGAGGAGATGCAGCCAGGCCCGTAAATGTACCGCTGGCCTGGGATGGGCCACCATTTAAACTGAAAGTAAATGGGGCAGTACCACCACCAACCGCATTTGGTATTAAAGTAACCGTACCATCATTGGCACCCGGGCAGGAAACAGGAGTAGAAGTAATACTCCCTACCAGTACCGTGCCCTGGGTAACGGTTCGGCTGATGGTAACGGTGCAACCCCTGGAATCTCTTACCACAATGCTATGTGCAGATGCTGTTACACCTGTAAAAACATTGCTTGCCTGGAAGGCTCCGCCATCTAATGAATATGTATAGGGGCCGACGCCGCTGGTGGGTGTAACGGTAATTGTTCCATCTGCCGCACCTGCGCAACTTGTTGCAGTGCTGGTGCTGGTAGCCGTAATGGCGGTACCCGGCCCGATGAGTACGGTTAGAGTACCTGTACATAACAATGCATCTGTATAAACAATATTGTAACTGTTTGCAGCAAGGTTGATAAATGATCCGCCGGGCTGAGCAGGGCCTGTATTGGCTGAAAAAGTATAGGGAGCAGTTCCGCTGGTAGGCGTAACTGTTATAGAACCATTGTTTAAACCAGGGCAGCTTGCGTTGGTACTAGTAGAAGTAGCTGTTAAACTGCTGCTTGCAGTTATATTTACCTGGTAAGTAGTATCACAACCAGTAGCATCGGTAGCATAAACTGTGTAAGGACCTGCTACCAATCCGGTAAATATATTTGATGTTTGTAACGGACCAGCATTCAGGGAAAACTGATAAGGTGTAGTTCCTACTCCTGTGGCCACATTTACAGTGATAGAGCCTGTGTTATTGCCACAGGTGGTGGCGGTCAAAACAGTTGTAACAGGTAAGGTATTATTTCTGCTAAGCGTAATGGTGTCTAAACTAACCATATTTGTTCCCACAGGGCAAGAGCCAAAGGTTGTTCTTACGACATATTGAGTGATACCAGGTCCCGGGCAAATATTAGGAAAACTGATATCCAACATTCCCTGGACAGTAGTAATTGTATCCGCAATAGCTAATACTGTACCTGAAAAATCTAAAAGTTCAGAAATGACATATTTTGATGTTGAGCCATTTGGAGTAAATCTCCAAGCTTCATTAGTCGCCGCCCATCTTCCTAAATCTCTTCCAGGAGCAGCCAGGCCTTGATTTCTATTCCAGTTAAGAATGCCTATAATAGCATTGCCATTATTCCATGTACAGGCTGGAGGTAAGGGTTTTCTTTGGACAAAAACTTCCACTAAACCAGTATTTTCATAAATTACTATTTGGCTCGTAGCAAAGCCATTTCCATCATCACAGTCATCACTAAAATTAGGAATTTCATTAAAACTTATTACAGCCCTTCTACATGGTGGAGTTCCCTCAAATCTCACTTCCATTTTTTTATTTGCGGATGTTTGTGTTATATCAATATCCTGATAAACGCCCATTATAGAAGCTCTAGGATACCTGATTCCGTTTGGAGTAGCGCAGGTTCCCTGGCTACACTGTGCTCCGATTCCTGTGAAAGAAACAGATAACGGTGTTGCAGTTGTGCCTTCAAGGTCCCAGTGATTGCAGCCTAAAGAGTCTGAATTATCAAATGTGATAAGCCCATTTGTACCTACAACGAATTTGTCATAAGATAGACCCCAAAAACAAAAAGAAAAAGGCATTTGAGTTGTTGCAAAAAATTTATCGTCCTGGCTTGTGCATGCAAGTGCTAGTCCAGGAGTTGCAGTTACATAAGGAAAAGGATTATAAGCAATCGAATTTACAGCATAGGATTCTGATGATTTCAAATGGGGTACTTGTAATCTTATTACAGTACATGGGTTTCCGCAGGAAAGGTTGATAACAGTACCATTTAAATTTGTTGGAACACAACTTTGGGCAAATAGGTCTACCCCTCTCAATAAACTAAAATGGATAAAAGTAAAAAGTAAAATTTTTCTCATTACAAGTGTTTGTAGGAATAACGTGGGTTTGAAGATAAAAAAACTCACAGGTTAAATATTAATATTAAGATATTTAGATAAGTTTAGCAGCGATGTGATAAAAAAATATCAAAACAGTTTTATACGACTTTAAAAATAAAAGATTGTAAATTATTGCCATTTAAGTAATCTTTTTGCAACTTTTTCACCCTTTAAATTTGTTAATTCTATGTAGTAAAACCCTTTTTTTAGTCCATACAATTTTATATCAGTTCCACTTATATATTTTTCCATTTTAAAAACAGGTCTCCCCGTATTATTTACTATCGTTACATGATAAACGGTATAGCTTGATTTACCAGTTTCCGTAATATTGATCTTTACATTATTCTGCATGGGGTTTGGAGATAAAATAAAGTCGAACGAGAATGATTTTACAGTTTCTGCCGATAAAACATTATTTGTTTCTCTGGCAGTAAAGTCTGTTTGAAGATTGAGTTTGGTTATAAAACAATTATGAGTCGCACGGCAGTCATATGAAAGGAATGGTATAATTTGATTACCAATATAAAAAGGTTGATCTTTATTATAGCCTGCAATATATACATCATTATTATCGAATAAATATGAAAACACTTTCGCATATACGGTATTGATATGGATTTTCCTTGATATTGTATTGTTGAAATCCAATGCATAAAAATTATTTTCGCTTTCATTAAATACCAAGCATTTATTTTCTGCATTAGGATTGTCATTAGAAACTTCCATGATGGTATTATTGTTAAATCCAGGAATTGATACTGGTATTAATCCTAAAGAAAGGTCATACTTTTGCAAAACATTATTTACAATTAAATAAATATTATCTAAATTATCTATTGCCACCAATGTTGAGGAGGGAATACTGGTTTGAGTTGAGGTATTATTTGTTAGGTCAAATATTTTCAAATTCCCTGTAGATTCACTAATATATAGTTTGTTTGATGTCCTATTAAATTTGTGTGTTATATTCCAAGTTGTAGAATGGGTTAAGGATGATGAATTTGTATAGAAATGCAATTCGTAATTTTTTTTCGTAACATATGTTTGTGTAGGAAAATTTGTTTCTGCAATTATTATTTCACCAATGGGTACAAATGTGGGGGCTGATGATGAAGCTCCGGTTATAGCATTTATATAACTACCATCGCTTACTTGAATTGTTCCATTAGTTAATGCAAAAATAGGTGAAACCAAAGGCTTACCCCAAACTGTGTTAGTTGTTGAATTAAAGTAGTTACTTGTATATTGTTCATAATTATTAGCCGGGGTACCTGTTTGAAATGGAGGTGAAAATCCTATATGGTTAATCTGATCTTTTACAGGTAAAAACTCATGTACAGACATATAAATACTTCCATTATTATCTTTTATAAGCCCTAGATTACCTTTGCCTACGTACACTTTTGGCCATAAATTTTTTGTTTGTTGCACCCATTGCGGTAGCGTGCCTCTATGAAAACTGTTAAAAGTAAGATTGATTCCATTAGGAATGTAATCACAAGCTGCAGAAATCAAATTTGGTTGTTGAATAATACCAATCCAGGTAAAGTATGGCTGAAATTGGACCTCGCTACAAACATAGATTTTATTATCAATACCCAATTGCAGTCCCCGTGGGAGTAGTGATGGAATAGGAGTAAGATTTTCACTGCTGGGATCGCCAGGGATTTTAAACTTCCCAATTATTTCAGTATTTGGGGTGCCGACAATATTCTGATAAATTAAAACTTGGTTTTTGACAATACCAAACCCACTTTTTAATTCTTCCTGTATCATAGAATTGTGAACTGAAAAATATAATAACTGGCTATTTGGTGAAAATTCCAATCCATATCCTGATGCATCATTGGCACTTGTAGTGCTGTAAATATTTCTATTAAAAGTAACAAGGCCTGTAATATTATTGAAATAATAAAGGTTTACATTTAGAGAAGCATCACATAAATATTGTCCGTTGGGCGAAATTTTTATTACTCCCAATGGAGCAGATTCAGGGATTGGAAATAGATAATTGTTGTTATTTAGCAAATTATATGAAGTTGGTTGAGGACTTATTCCATCATTTGTATTATTGATTCCTAAGTCAGAAACTAAATAACTATATGAATATCTCTCTATTGTCATCCCCAAACCAAATTTCGAAAAAATGGATACCCACACTTTTTTTTGGTCTGAATTTAATGTACTTGTTATTTTCCCTTTTTTTATTTCTAAACCTGTGTTTGTATTATGATCAAAATCAATCTGTGTTCCTGTATGATTTTTTAATGGAATATTTTTTCTCCCTGGGATAATATCTCCATTGCCATTGTTGAGACACATGTCAATTAGAGAATAATATGCACCTGCTTTATTACCGCTAAGCCATGCTTCAGAATAGCTAATTGTAAAAAGATAATAGATTCCCGGATGATTTGGCTTAGGGACAATTAATGTATTCTGGCTATGGTAATAATTATCTGCATGGCCAAACAAGCCTGTTCCATTCGGCATTGGTTGGTGATTTTTCCCCCAAACGGTTAATCCGTTAGAATAGAATAGAAGCTGTCCATCTTTGTCTGATACACTTGCAGCAGAACCAGCTAACTGATTGTATATTGATGAACTTGTTGTAGGAGAAATAGGGTTTGTATTGAAATTCAGACCTGCATAGTCTCCAAAGCACCAGTTTGAGTTTTGCAAATTTTGCGCAAAACAAGGGAAAGTTAGAATCAAGGCTAAAACAAGCAATACTTTTTTCATAAAACGGTTAACTTTTGTTATGTATAAAATTCTTATTATCATAATGACTAAAAAGTCCTGTTTTGCTAATATCAAAGGACACAAAACCATTAGTACTTGCAATCAAAGAATTGTATGGAACACCATAAAAAGGAAAACTGAAAGGAAGAGGTAATACAGTTGAATACCTGTCATCTATTGTTAAATTCGTAGAAGGTCCCGGAGCACCTGGCGCTACATATGGAAGGCAAGCTGACGTGCTGGTTACATTTTGTAATGTATAATCTGTTCCCAATGCCTTTAAATCGGGAAACCTTGCTGTTAGATTAAAGCAGTTTACAGAACAACCCAAAACTGTATCCCTGGGGCAGGTATAAGATAGATTTTGTGTGTAAGAATTTAAAAAACAAATAAAAAAGAAAAAGGACAGTAAAATTTTTCTCATTGCTCAGTGTTAAGGGAAATATGAGCAATGAAGATAAATAAATTATAATTCTGTTGGCATTTTGTTAAGAGGTTATAGATAATTTTTAATAATGCCAGTTTTTAAGTGTCTGGCCACTAAAGCAAAAACACTCAATTCGTGAGTTGTTGCTACTGGCCTGACAATTAAAAGCTTAATAATGCCACCTCACATATGCTTCCATAGCAGCGTATTGCGTCATACCCAATTGAGCAAAAAGCTTTGCTGTATTTGCATTGCGTTCTTCTGCCCGTTGCCAAAACTCTCTGTCATCACTTCCCTGAAATGGCACTGTATCTTTTTGAGACTGGTGTATAAAAATGCCATTTCTTTTTTTTACTACCTGTTCCGGGCTCATAGGTATGGCCATTTCAATTTCGGTAATATCCCATTCCTGCCATGCACCTTTGTATAACCAAAGCCAGCAATCTTTTAGCCAGGGAGCATCTAATGTTTTCAACCTTTCCAGGGCTGCAATTACCACATCAAAACAAACTTTATGGGTACCATGGGGGTCGGCAAAATCTCCTGCGCAAAAGATTTGCTGTGGTTGTAGTTTTTGCAAAAGTTCCACTGTTTGCTGCACATCTGCTTCGCCCATCGGATCTTTTTCTATTGTGCCCGTTTCATAAAAAGGCAGGTTTTGAAAATGGATCTGGTTATCAGAAAGCCCTACATATTTGCAGGTGGCTTTAGCTTCGCATCTGCGAATGAGCCCTTTGATGGAACGGATATCGGCAGTATCTTTTTCAGAAGATTTTTTATGCGATAAAAAGGTAGTGGCTTCTTCCAATATTTTTTTACTCTTGCTCTGATCCATCTCAAACATATTCTCAAAACCTACGGCAAAGTCAAGAAAACGAGTTACAAATTCATCAGTTACTGCAATATTGCCACTGGTTTGATATGCCACATGTACTTCATGGCCCTGGTCGTGCAGTCTCATAAAAGTTCCTCCCATACTAATGATATCATCATCAGGGTGGGGAGAAAAGATCAATGTTTTTTTAGGAAATGGATGGTCTCTTTCCGGATGGCTAATCCTTGTTTCGGTTGGTTTACCACCCGGCCAGCCGGTGATACTGTCCCTTAAAAGATAATATACCTGCAGGTTTATTTCGTAAGCATCTCCTTTTTCTGTAAGCAGGTCATTTAGTCCATTATCATTATAATCATGATTGGTTAAACTTAATAATGGTTTATTTACTTTGAGTGCCAGGTTAATTACGGCACGTTTAATCATTTTTGAATCCCATTCACATTCGCCGGTGAGCCATGGATATTTAAAACGGGTTAGTTCCGAAGCTGCAGCTTCATCTACCACAAAACTACAGTCGTCATGATTTTGAAGTAAGGATGCAGGTATATCTTCTGTATCATCTTTTTCTACGGCTTTTTGCAATACGGGAGCCTTGGTTTGCCCCCATGCCATCAGAATAATTTTTTTAGATTTTAAAATAGTTTGTATGCCCATGGTAATGGCCATACGGGGTACCTGGCTCATATTGCCAAATTCATATGCATTGGCAATGCGGGTACTGTTATCTAAAGTAATAAGTCTTGTTTTGGTATAAATGCCACTGCCGGGTTCGTTAAATCCAATATGACCATTTTGACCAATGCCTAAAATTTGCAGATCCAGTCCTCCGGCATCTTGAATTTTTTGTTCATATTGTCTGCAATGTTCTTTTACCTGGTCTTTTGGAATCATTCCATCGGGTACAAAATAATTGGCAGGATCAATATCTGTGTGCTCAAATAAATATTTGCGCATAAAATAATGATAACTCTGCAAGCCATCTTTATCCATGGGATAATACTGATCGAGATTAAAGGTGATTACATTTTTAAAACTCAACCCATCTTCATTATGCATACGTACCAACTCTGCATACAATGTTTTGGGAGTAGAGCCGGTGGCAAGGCCAATGACCGCTTTTTTCCCTTCGGCATTTTTATCTTTTATAAGTTGAGCAATAACGGTGGCTACATATTCAGAACCTTCTTTGGGAGAAGGGAAAATTTTAACCGGTATTTTTTCAAGTGAATCTGTGAAATCAATTTTTGTCATAATACTAAACTGAGTGGTATCAAAAATGTGAGAATGGTAAAATTAGGGCATTATTTTTTTTGCGCCAAATGAAGGTGTTTAGGTGTCTGGCCGCTATGGTTAAGGTGTCTGGCCACTATCACAAGGTTTTTATAATTGAGGCGCTACAAAAGTGGCCTGACACCTTGCAAAAAGTGGCCTGACACCTTTCGCAATTAGGTGTCTGGCCACTATCACAAGGTTTTTATAATTGAGGT
>JBBRFX010000172.1:0-8335 GCA_038241275.1 Chitinophagales bacterium | reverse complement strand
TTATGAAACGCAATTCATTTCTCAAACTAACCCTCTCGGCTTTTACTTTAATAGCCGCTCCAATTGCCGGCATGGCCCGCAATATCAAAAAATACAACCGTGATAAAGGTTTTAAAATAAAAGCCGGTGAGGGAAGACTGCATGGCCACTTAAAACTTAAAGGCGTAAACCAGAATACCCTGGACCTAAAAGTATCAGGCAGTGATACCGAAGGTGCCCTTGCAATATTTGAGCAAACAAGTCTATCCCAGGGAAAGGGAGTACCCAGGCATGTTCACCCTTTGCAGGATGAAGTTTTTTATGTGCTAGAAGGATCCTATTTTTTTGAGGTAGGAGAAGATAAACATCATTTAACTGCAGGCGACAGCATTTTTTTACCAAGAGCCGTTGCCCACGCATGGATACAAGCATCTGAAAAAGGAAAAATGATTGTAACCTTTCAGCCGGCAGGAAAAATAGAAGATTTTTTTGTAGCCCTCGCAGCGCTGGATCACCTACCTGGCAAAGAAGAAATGGAAAAGCTTTTTATGGACAATGAAATGAAGATTGTAGGTCCCCCTTTAAATTTAGATTAGACTAACAGTATCATAAAATCTATATTAACTTTAAGCTATGCGATATGGTTCACTCTTAGTCTTTTTTATTTTATGCTCTGGTTTTACCAAACCCGCATTGGCACAACAACAAATATTTAAAAACTACACAGTTAATGATGGGCTGGTTTCTAATTCCATCCGCCGGGTATTCCAGGATTCTAAAGGTTTTTTATGGATAGCTACCTGGGAAGGATTGAGCAAATACGATGGCCATAGTTTTACCAACTTTACTACAGCTAATGGTCTTTCACATAACCTCGTAAATGATTTTTACCAATCTCCAAAGGGGCAATTATATGTAGCCCTCAATAATGGTGCTATTGATATTATTACTGATAACAGTGTTATTCGTAATCCTGCGGCTTCTACAACTGTGGTTAACAGTTTTATAAATAACCCGCCGCATCCTGTGATAACCACTACAGACGGTAATGGCCTGCAGGAGTTTACAGAGGGCAAACTGATAAAACCAAAACAAACTTTTCCCAATTATACTTTCCATGATCTCATATGGATTAATGACAGTGCTTTTATTGTACCGGGCGACAGTACGATTACAATTTTTAATAAAAAGTATGAAGCATATGCACAAACCAGTGAAAATTATTCAAAATTTATTGGATCAAAAATTTACCAGGATTCAAAAAAAAGAATATGGTTAGGCACTTCTGCCGGCTTAAAACTAATGGCAGGTATGCCATTAAAAAATCAACCGATTATATTTCGCTCTCTTCCTGCACCCTTTAAAATTCCAGATCTTGAACAAAACAAAATAATAGATATACTGGAAGATGATAAAGGTACATTGTGGTTTGGCACATCCGGAGGGCTGGTAAAAATTAATGCGGATGGGTCGCACCAGTTAATTACAGTAAAGGAGGGCCTCACTTCCAATATTATTACCTGTTTATTTCAGGATAAAGAAAAAAATATTTGGGTGGGTACCGCTGTGGGTCTTTCTAAATTTGTGGCAAAATCAAGCATCCGGTTATACGGCATTGAAAATGGAATTTGGACCAATGATAACCTATATCTATTGTATCCATTTAAAAAAAATCTTTTATTGCTGAGCACACAAAATGGTCCAGCCGTTTTTAATAAATTAAGCGGCAGCTTTACGCCAATTGGCAAGAGTGATGATGGCTTTTATTATGCTGTTGTTCCCAATAGTCATCCGCCTTTATTGATTGGTTTAAATAATATGGCCCGTTTTGATACCCTTTCTTTTTTATACAAAAAAATCAGTCCGCTCCCCTTTCAACCTGTTTCCAGGATAGTGAGCGATAAGCTGGGTAATTTTTTTTTAAGCAACCTTGAACATTTATACTTTAGTTCAGCAAAAGTTCAGCAAAAAATGCTCAATGATCGTATAAGCAGTTTGATGATAGACAGTAAAGGAGATGTATGGGCAGGCACCTGGCAGAATGGCCTTTTCCGGATTCGTTATACATTTATCAACAATCAATTTAGTATAACATCAATACTACATTTTTTGCCCTCAGAAAATATACGCTGCCTGTTTGAAGACACTAAGGCTGATATATGGGTGGGCACCAGGTACCAGGGCGTATATCGTTTGTTTAAAGATGAAAAAGAAAACTATTTTATTTCCAAATTCGACCAAAGCAGAGGGCTTACTTCCAATTTTATAAAAGGCATCGGCGAGGATGCTAATGGTAATTACTGGATTGCTTTTTACCAGGGACTGGATAAATTAATACCCAAAGGAAACAGCTTTCGCATTTTTAATTTTAGCAGGGTTAACAATTATTTTGCCAGTATCATTGGTATGCAAATAGATGAAGATCGTTCTTTGTGGCTTGCTACAGGCGAGGGCCTTACGCATATAAAAGATGGTGAAATGGAAGAACTCCCCGCATTGCCGGTTTATATTACAAAAGTTTTTTCTGCTGATTCTGTTTATCCTTTAACGGCAAATAACGTACGTTTAACCCATCGGCAAAAGCAGGTTCAATTTGAATTTTCGTCCCCGGGCTTTATCAACGAAAAGCAAATAATGTATAGCTACCGTTTGGTCGAAAATGCTGATGCAGCATGGTCGGCTCCCGCCAATCAACATATTGTTTCTTATGCAAGCCTTCAACCCGGCAGTTATCATTTTGAAGTGAGAGCCCTTGGCTGGAATGGAGGCTGGGGCAAACCTGCGACTTATGATTTTATGATCAGTCCTCCCTTTTGGCAAACATGGTGGTTCCGCACTTTGCTGATTGTACTAACTGCATTTTTTGTTTATTGGTTATTAAAAAAACGAATAAAAACAATCAGGCACGAAGCAGAAATGAAACAAAAAATTACAGAAACAGAAATGATGGCTTTAAGAGCTCAGATGAATCCGCATTTTATTTTTAATTGTCTTAATTCCATTGACAACCTGATTCAAATGGATGAAAAAGAAAAAGCAACTTTATATTTATCAAAGTTTGCCAGGTTGATTCGATCCATTTTAGAAAATACTACCAATAATACAGTCCCCTGCTGGAAAGATATGGAAACATTGCAGCTATACCTTGAACTGGAAGCGTTAAGGTTTGATCATAAATTTTCTTACCAGGTTGTAATTGATCCCAGGATACTCAGCGGCGACTACAAAGTTCCTCCCCTCGTTATTCAGCCCTTTGTAGAAAATGCCATACATCATGGTTTATTAAATAAAATTGAGGGCGATAAAAAATTGCTGGTAAAAGTTTTTGTTACCGCAAACCATATCCATTATTTGATAGAAGATAATGGAATTGGAAGAAAACAGGCAGCTACTTACAAACAACAAAACAAATTGGCCTACGCTTCAATGGGTATGCAGATAACAGAAGAACGGATCAATATTTTTAACCAGCGCAATAATGGCTCTGTAAAAATATCTGATATATGCGATGAAAAGGATCTGTCCCTTGGCACAAAAGTAGAAGTATCACTTATTATTCAACCTTAATACAAATCAATATGCTTACGGCCATTATTATTGATGATGAAACCAGCAGCCGCAATTCATTAAAACAAAAGCTGACCCACCATTGCCCCGAAATTGAAATTATCGGCGAATGCGAAAATGCTGAGTCCGGGATAAAAATGTTGACAAACAAAAAACCGGATATGGTTTTTTTGGATGTAGAAATGCCACGCATGAACGGCTTTACCATGTTGCAGCAACTACCGCACAAAAATTTTGAAGTTATTTTTATTACCGCCTACGATCATTATGCCATTAAAGCCATTAAATTCAGTGCATTAGATTACCTGGTAAAACCGATAGCTATTGAAGACCTGAAAGCGGCATTAGAAAAAGCAGCTCAAAAAAGAAAACAATCCCAGCGCAATGAAAGACTGGAACTTTTGTTAGAAAATTTAATCACCGATAAAAAAGAATTGCAGCGTATAGCCATACCTTCTATGGAAGGGCTGCAGTTTGTAGAAACCGGCCATATTATTTACCTGGAGGCCAACAGTAATTACACCTGCTTTCATCTTACAAATGGCAACAAGGTAACCGTGGCCAAAACATTAAAGGACTTTGAAGAATTACTGCCCGTTTCTATTTTTATGCGCATTCATCATTCCTATATCATTAATAAAAACCTGGTAAAAAAATATATTAAAGGCGAGGGTGGCCAGGTAGTAATGAGCAACGATACCTTGCTGGACGTGGCCCGAAGAAAAAAAGAAGAGTTTATGAGGGTGATGGGGCATTAACCAAAATAATTTTTACAATAGTGCATCATTTACTGATATAAATAAGATTTTATTTGGTTGCAACTTTTTTATAAGAATTATTGTCATTAAATTTATAACTTAAGCGCTCGCTGAGTGTGCGATTTTATTTAACCAAAAACTAATTTATGAGAAAATTAAAGCTAATGCTTTTATTTGCATTTCTGGTGCCATGCCAATTACTCCTGGCGCAATCAACCATTTCCGGTAAAATTACCGACGCTAAAACGGGCGCAGCTATAAGCAACGCATCTGTTGTTGTAAAAGGAACCAAAACCGGTACAGCCAGTGACAACAATGGGTTTTACAGCATTACGATTTCTGCTACAGTAAAATCTCTTTTAGTGTCATCTTTAGGGTACAGTGCAAAAGAGGTTGAGTTAAATGGCACTACTGTAAACATCAGCCTGGAGGCAAACAATGCCGGCAACCTGGATGAGATTGTGGTGGTAGGCTATGGTACAAAAATTAAGAAAGACGTTACCTCGTCTATCTCAAGGGTAACATCTAAAGATTTTGAAAATCTTCCCTTACCATCTTTTGAGCAGGCATTACAAGGCCGTGCCAGTGGCGTATTCATCAATAGCGGAAGTGGTAAACTGGGCCAGGCACTCAATGTAAGAGTGAGGGGAATTTCATCTATTTCTGCTAATCAGCAGCCCTTTGTTGTGGTAGATGGCGTACCAATTGTAAGTCAGGCACTGGGAAGCAGTACAGAGCCGGACAATCCATTAGCCACCATTAACCCAGACGATATTGAATCCATTGAGGTGTTGAAAGATGCTGCATCATCAGCAATTTATGGCTCTAGAGCTTCTAATGGCGTAATATTGGTTACCACCAAAAGCGGCAAGCAAGGTAAAACCAAAGTTAACGCAGGTTTTTACACAGGCTGGAGCAGGCCTACCCGTCTGAGAGATTTTTTAAACGCAGCGCAGTATCGTGAATTATTTGATACAGCAGCTTTGCATTACAGAGATGTAGACCTTGACCCAACATCTGAATTTCCTTTGGATGCAGCAGACGAATTTGCTGGTGAAACAGGTACAGATGATTGGAATAGCACCAATGATGTTAACTGGGGTAAACAAGCTTTTCAAAATGGAACAGTTCAGCAATACAACGTAGCAGTAAATGGAGGAGATGCACGTACAAGATTTTTAATAAGTGCAAGCTATAACAAACAAGATGGGATCATTATCGGGAACAGGTTAAACCGCGGTACTGGTAGAATAAACATAGACCATACCATTAACCCCATTTTTAAAGTTGGTACCAACATCTCTCTAAGCCAAACTGATAATTTTAGGGTGCCGAGTGATAACGCATTTAGCAACCCATTACAATTAAATGCTTTGCCGCCTATTCAGCCCGTTTACGCAGCAGATGGCCAATTAAACACTGCCACTATTTATTACAACGGATTAGTAGATCTGGAAGGCAATAATAAAAACTTAAGTAAAACTGCCAGAACTATCAGTAATATTTATGCTGAAGCTAACCTCACTCCAAATTTACGTTTTCGTTCTCAGGCAGGTTTAGATTGGAACAACCTGCAGGAAGATCAGTTTTTAGGCAGGCGTACTTTGGATGGCGCACCGGATGGTTATAGCTACAACAACCAGGTAACTGCCAGTGTTTTTACCAATACCAACACATTAAATTTTACTAAAAATTTTAATAGCAATAATGTGTTTGATGCCTTGGTTGGCATGGAATATCAAAAAGGAAAAAGCACAGGTGCAGGTGTAACAGGTCTTGCTTTCCCAAGTGATCGTTTTACTAAAATTGCCAGCGCTGCTATCATTTCTGCAGGTACCTCTTCAGAAACCCAGTTTAGGTTTTTATCCTATTTTGCCCGTGCAAACTATAAACTTAACAACAAGTATTTGTTAGGTGCCAGTTTTAGGGTTGATGGATCTAGCCGTTTTGGTAAGGATAACAGGTATGGCGCTTTTCCGGCAGCTTCTGCAGGATGGATTATCAGCGAAGAGAATTTTTTACAAGGAAGTAAAGCCATAAGCTTCTTAAAACTACGCAGTAGTTATGGTGTAACAGGAAATGCAGAAATAGGAAACTTTCCCTCCCGTAGTTTATATGCAGCTTCTGCATATGGAAGTGTGAGCGGCCTGGTAACATCACAAATTGGCGATGAAAAATTAAAGTGGGAAAACACCACACAATTTGATATAGGTCTTGATTTTGGATTTTTAAATAACCGTATTACCGGTGAGGTGGATGTGTTTACCAAAAAAACAAAAGACCTCCTGTTAAATGTTCCTGTTCCTGCTGTAAATGGTTTTTCAACCATCACTAAAAATATAGGTGATATGAATAATAAAGGAATAGAGGTAGTTGTGAACGGAAACATATTAACCGGTGCATTTAAATGGAATGCCTCTGTGAATGTTTCTACCTACAAAAATGAAGTAACAAGGTTGGTATCCCCTGTTCCTCCCGGCGGTAGAACCCTGGGCAGGCTTGCAGTAGGATCTCCTTTCGGTGAGTTTTTCGGTGTTAAATACCTGGGCGTAGATCCTGCAAACGGAGATGCTTTATTCTTAGGTAAAGATGGTAAAGCTACTAACGATTATTCCACAGCTCAGGAAACTATATTAGGAAATCCTAATCCCGATTACTATGGTGGTATAAACAATCATTTCTCTTATAAAGCTTTTGATTTGGATATACAATGCCAGTTCGTTAGCGGTGGCGATCTGTATAATATTGCAGGTTTCTTCCAAAGTGTAAATGGTAACTATTTTGATAACCAATCTGCAGACCAAATGAGTTTTTGGAGAAAACCAGGCGATATAACCAATGTGCCACAACCAAGGTTGTATGTAGCAAACGGTAGCCAAAAGAGTAGTAGATGGGTACAGGATGGTTCTTATTTCAGGGTTAAAAGCATGAACCTGGGTTACAACATTCCAAAAGAAATATTAAGACCTGTAAAAATTGCATCCGCAAGGGTTTATATAGCAGCAAATAACTTGCTTACTTTCACAAATTATGAAGGATATGATCCGGAAGTGAATACGCAATATATAGGCAACATCAACCTGGGGCATGATTTTTATACACCACCACAGGCCAGAACAATCACAATAGGTGTAAACTTTGGTCTTTAAAATCATTCCTAATCAAAACAAAAAATTATGAAACTTATTAATAAATTATTTTTACTACTCATGCTGGCAACCGGATTTACAGCATGTGAAAAAGCACTGGATGCTGATCCGGCCCAAACCATTGATGCCAGCACAGCATTGGAAAACGACCAGGACGTAAACTCGCTGATTGTAGGCGGATATTCTGTAATGGGGGGAGGTAGTCTTTACGGCACCAGCCTCTTGATGCTGGTCGATTTACTAGGAACCGAAACTGTTGCATCCTGGAGAGGAACGTTTAGCTCACCCAGGCAAATAGCCGGTAAGTCGATGGATAGAAACAATACAGATGCTAACCTAACCTGGACCGCCTCTTACAACGTTATCAATATTGCCAATACAGCAATCGGTGCCTTAAATGTTGTAAAGGATGCAGACCTGAAAAAACAATTAGAAGGTGAAGCATTGTTTATGAGAGGCGTTATGCATTTTGAATTGGTGAGACTGTATGCATTACCATGGGGAGCTACTGCTGATAATTCTCAGGTTGGTGTTCCTATAAAGCTTACGTCTACCAAAACAGAAGCGGATGCATTTATAAAAACTCCCCGCAGTTCTGTTAAGCTGGTGTACGACCAGGTAATTGCAGATTTAACTAAGGCAGCAACCTTATTGCCGGAAGAAAATTCTAAAAGAGTTACCAGGTTTACTGCCATTGCTTTTTTAAGCAGGGTTTATTTAATGCAGGCAGATTACCCTAAGGCCCGCGACGCTGCAAATGAAGTAATTGAAAGCGGTTTTTATGCATTAAATGCCTCTGTTTCTGCAGTGTTTACCAATAAGGATACTAAAGAAACCATTTGGGAAATACAACAAAATGAACAAAACAATGCTGGCACCTCT
>JBBRFX010000171.1:0-8357 GCA_038241275.1 Chitinophagales bacterium | reverse complement strand
CAATCGGGTGGTTAGAATGGATCTTCCGGCATATGGCTTAACAGGTCCGTTTCCTGATCGCAATTATTCCATCGCACATTATACAGCATTCATAAAAGATTTTTTGAAAGCTTTAAATATCCAACAATGTGTACTGGCCGGCAATTCTCTCGGTGGAGAAATAGCCTGGAACTTTACCCTGGAGCAACCAGGTATGGTAACAAAATTGATTTTAATTGATGCTGCCGGCTATCCGCTGCATTCAAAGAGTGTACCCATCGCATTTAAATTGGCTCGTATTCCCGTGGTTAGAAATCTGCTTACCTATCTAACGCCGCGGTCTGTAGTGAGGGCTAGTGTAGAAAATGTATTTTTCGATAAGCAAAAAGTAACGGATGCATTAGTTGACAGGTATTTTGAACTCACTCTCAGGGCTGGTAATCGTCAGGCCCTTGTAGATAGGTTGAATGCTACTGCAGATACAAGTGCATATCATCAAATCAAATCCATTCAGCAGCCAACGCTTATCAACGTGGTTAAAGAAGATCCCATAAGAAAGGGATTGTTATTTGCCGGAAGCGAAAGAGCCGTTTATGTTTCGTTTGATGACGGTGCCAACTGGCAATCACTCAGGTTGAACATGCCTGCTACGTCTATCAGAGATTTGGTTATTAAAGATGATGACCTGGTAATTGGTACGCATGGCCGCAGTTTTTGGATACTGGATGATATTACGCCACTACGCCAGTTAACCAATCAACTTGTAACCAAGTCAACCATATTTTACAAGCCGCAAACCGCCATGCGTGTGAGGTGGAGTTCCTATCCGGATACACCGCTACCACAGGAAGAACCCGCCGGGCAGAATCCACCCGATGGTGCTATCATTAATTATTATCTCGCAACTGATGCAACTAATGTAAAACTCCAGATAGTAGATGGTTTAGGAAATGTTATCCGTACTTATGCATCCGGCGATACTTTGTATACCATTCCGGAAAACAATGTTCCGCCTTACTGGATCAGGCCACAGCAGCTACTTTCAGCAAAAGCGGGTGCGCATCGTTTTACATGGGACATGCATCAGCAGCCTTTAAATATTCCTGCTACTTACCCAATTGGTGCCGTGTATATGAATACCGCACCCGACCCAACATCGCCATGGGTAATGCAGGGCGTGTACACTTTAAGGCTAACCGTTGATGGTAAAGTTATGAACCAGTCGATGGTAGTAAATATGGACCCTCGGGAAAAAAAAGCAGGAAAGACCTGGCTGTTCAATACGAGATGAGCATAAGCTGTTATAAAAATTTACAGTTATGCACAGATGCTATCGCACAAATGGAAGCCGCTGAAAAGTTTGCAGCCTTTAAAAAAGAGTTCAATAATTATTCAAGAACCTTCAGCAGCCTGCATACTATTTTACAGGACAGTGACCTGCCGCCTACTATACAAACCATTATAGCGGCAAAAGAGGCTGCTGCTGGTTTTACCGTATTGTGGAGTAAATGGAAGGGAGCAAAGAATTAAGTGGGTACGATCCCGGGCTATCGGGTAGAAATTATCTGTTGTCGATATTGGCGTCGCCTACAGAACAATAAATATTCGGTATTCCTGTATTCCAGCAGGCAGTTATACTTTACGTCCTTCAGTGGGATTATCCTGTATGGCTTTTAGTATTTGTTTGCTGCTATAATTCTTAAGGTCTTATACAATATGCGCAATTTTATTGCTGCTGTTAATGCTTACAATCAAACGCACATGTTTTATCAACCTGGCTATCGGATAATCCATCCATGAAGCTGCAATCTATAATTGGCTATGCAATATTGCAAACCTGTTAAATGTATATGCTGCAGGCTGGCCTAATGGAGAAAGAGAAGAATACCTCGCTGCTGCACCAGTTGCTGGTGGTTGTTCTGCCATATTTGTTTATCCGAAAGACAACCTATCTATTTTTGTGCTTACTAGTTTATCGGGAAGTATACCTGATACATTTATTGATGAGCTTGATTGATTATACATCCCTGATATCAAAGAGATTTATGGTTTCGGTCTTTCACCCTCTATTAAATTGCTGAGGACTGAATTAGAAAAATCCGGGTATAAAAATGCAGTTAAGGTATTAGAGAAAATAAAAAAGGATAAAAGATGCGTTGGAAATATTTGAATTAAATGTTTACTTATATCGGGTAAGAGTAAATGCTTTTGATAGCCTGGGAGAAATTTTTTTGGAGATGGTAAAAACATAAATCGCAAATAAAAAATTTGAACTATCCTTAAAATTAAATCCTCAAAATAGTAGTGCAAAGAGTTAACTGCAAGAAATGAAATCCAATAAAATTTAGTTTCACAACCTTTAAAAATTAAGACATTTTTAAAATCCTGCGTATTTCTTCTTTTTTTCTACGGCTGATTTCTACTACTGATTTATCTTCCATGGTAATATAACCTTCCCTGTTTACAAACTCAATGTACTTGCGGTTTATTAAATGTGATTTGTGAATACGAATAAAATTATATTCCTTCAACAAGTCGTCGTACTCTTTAAGTGTTTTAGAAACCACCATTGGTTTACGATTGCGAAAATGAAAATGCGTATAATTATTATCACCTTGAAGCCTTATAATTTCATCAGGTTTAAACAAAAACACACCTTCACTTGTAGAGATGGCGAGTTTAAAATTGCTACCGTCTGATAATTGTAAATTAGATAATAAATTTTCTACCTGTAATTGTTTGGAAGTCTTTTGTGATTCTCTCATAAGGTGTCGCAGGATAGCATTCTGCAACTCCGGACCATCTATTGGTTTAAGCAGGTAATCCAGCGCACTAAAACGGATTGCCTTTATGGCATAATGATCAAAAGCAGTGGTAAAAATTACATCAAAATCAAAAGCTGAAGCGCTGTTCAAAAAGTCGAAGCCATTCATTCCGGGCATTTCAATATCCAGCAAAAGTAAAGTTGGTTTGTATACAGGTAAAATGTTAAGCGCCTCTGTAGCATCCGGGCAATACATAATTTCGTAACCGGGTTCAATATATTTTTTTACCAATACATTTAAAATATTGCCTGCTGCAGGTTCGTCGTCTATAATTAGGATTCGCATCATAGTTTATATTTTTTGCAACACAATTTGCATTGGTAATTTTATAATCACTTTGGTTCCGGTGGCTTCTTTTAAGTTATTGTAATTATCTATAACTTCCCATTCTATTTCTGCATCATATTTATGTGACAGAATCGTCATCACTTGTTGCGTAATATCCGTTCCTTTAGACACCGGGTTATTATATTTCAGTTTTGCTTTTTTTATCTCCGCTGCTCTTTTGCGTCCCACCCCATTATCCTCAATTATTATTTGCAAATATTTTTCTTCGTCTGTAATGCGAACGCTTAATATTTTGTTGCCTTCTTTATTTCTTAATCCATGCCAGATGGCATTTTCTACATAGGGTTGCAGCAACATGGTGGGAAGTTGTATTTCTTCCGGATCAATTTCCGGATCTACCTCCAGGTTATAATTAAAAGATTGATGAAAGCGAAGTGATTCTAAAGATAAATATAAATTCAACATTTCTATTTCTGCCGTCAAGGGTATAAATTCCATTGTGGAATTTTCCAGGACAAGGCGTTGCAGTTTGCTGAACTGAGATAAGTAGCTATAAGCGGCATCTATCTTTTTGGTAAGAATGCATTCCTGTATAGCATTGAGGCTGTTAAAGATAAAATGCGGGTTCATCTGGCTGCGAAGGGCTTCCAGCCTTGCTTTAGACAACTGTTCATTTTTGCCCAGCATCTCTTCCCTTGCACCCTGTAGCTGTTTACCTGCAGCAATAGCAACCAGTTTATGGGCTATAAGAGAGGCTATGGTTGTTAGTACCTGCAAATGATTTTCGCCAAAAAAATCTTTTTGCGAGTGTTCGCTGTCTATCACGCCGATGATCTCATCATTGTACATGATTGGTACCGTTATTTCGCTCGGCCTGTTTTTATCATCAACCCTGTAGCGAAGGTCTGCAGATGTATCGGCAATAATTACGGGTTGCTTATGCAGCATTACATAACCTACCACGCCCTGCCCGGGCGCAACATCAAAATTGTTTTGCTGCGTAATGGTGTCGTCTTTTTTGAGGCCGAAGCTGGCTCTTTGGTGCATGCGGGATTTGTCGCTGTTCCATAAATAAATCATGCACTCTTCCAGGTCCAGGTGGCTAATCAGGTTTCTTGCTACATCCTGTACCACCTCATCATCATCTGTTTTGTCTACCAGCGTAGAGGAAAAATAATTTACAATTTTTTCCAGTTCCAGTTTCTGCCTAAGCTGTGTACCCACCTCTCTTTCAAAATCTAATTGTTTCTTTTGTTTTGCCAATAGTTTCTGTTCCCGCTGGCGAAAAAGGAAAAATACAGCCCCTAGTAAAAGTAAACCCAGGCCGACCCTGAATAGTAAAGTTTTCCAGAATGGTGCTGCAATATGTATGGTAAACCTGGTAGTAACAGAAGAGAAAACACCTGCCTGGTTTGCCACTCTTATGAGTAGGGTATATTGCCCGTTATTGAGATCATTGTAGATGGCAACATCTTTATAACCTGCTATATGCCACTTATCATCAAGCTCTTCAATTTTATAATGATACAACAGCTCTGGCGATGACCAGTAATTGAATGATGCAAAAGAAAATTGTACATCGTTTTGGTTATAAGGCAGCGATATTTTATTGCCGGCGTATTTATAGGCAGGCCATTCCTGGCCATCTATTTTTAAGCCAGTAATTGAAGCGGATAAACCTTCTACACCAGAATTTTCAGCCAATGTATTTACACTTAATATGCCATGGGATGTGCCGAAAAGTGCGAGGCCATTGGGAAGCAAATGAAGACCTCCCGTAAATTCTGTTTCCTGCAAACCTTCCTGTTCACCATAATTGTAAATGGAAAGATCATGCCTGTCTATCCTGCTCAGTCCGCCGTTGCCACAGGTTACCCAAATCTTTCCCTGCTTATCAGATAATATGCCCAGCACGATATTGTTTGCAAGGCCATCTTTTGCTAAAAGTTTAACGAATTTATTTCGCTTTGTATCAAAAATATTGAGGCCCATGTTGGTGCCTATCAATAGCGTGTCTTCACTTAGCCGGGCCACATAAAAAACCATATTGCTGCTAATGGTGCCGGCATTAGTTTCGCTGTGTTGATAGCTTTCAGTGTAAGTAAGTGTCTTTGTGTTAAATACCTGCAGGCCTTCATTAGATGTAGCCCATATTGTATCGCCATCAAAAACAAACGACAAAATTCTTTTAGGTATTTTTGCGTTGGCATTTTTAAAAGCAGCAAAAGAACGAACAATATTTTTTTTCGGGTTTATTTGTAATAAACCATTGTTCCAGGAGCCCGCCCAAATAGTTCCGTCCACAGCTTTTTTTATCTCATTGATATAGTTATCTCCTGCTAAACCGGTGTTTTCTGTTATCGTATTATTTTGTAAGTTCAGTTGCGCTGTTGACTTCGCCTGCGTTGGTGCCCAGATGGTTTGGCCTGCATTAAACAAGGCCCATGTCATATTTTTCTCTGACATGGATGCTGGTACCAAAGCATATCTTTTTTTAAACAGAAAATTGCTGTCGGAAATAGCCACTCCACCGGCTAAACCATAAAAGCCAAATGCCATATCGCCACCAGCCAGCCGAAGAATGGATGATACGGGTGCCGAAGGGAAATCTTTATTATATAAGCGAAATACCGGAGCCTGGTTGTTGAAGATCTGAATGCCCGTTTCATTTCCTGTGATGATATTATTATAGGCGTCCTGCACCAGGAAGCCCGAACCGCCATTCATCTCATTAGCATGATATGCAATGTCATTTTCATTAGCAGCGTTTATTTTTTTAAAACTGTCTGTGGCAGGGTTGTAAATGGCGAGGCCTTTTCCTATTAAAAAAATGAAGAGATTGCCATTGTATAAACTAAAGATGTTGCCGGGGAAATGGTCGCTGGTTTGCAAGGCATTGTTTTGTTGATTGTTGCCGGAGAATGTGTATTTCTTAACCTGATCTTTTTTTAAATCGTACGCATACAGTGCTTTATTATAGCCTGTAGGTATCCACAACTTCCCTTTGTGAATCAACATTTTTCCAGCAGTTTCCTTTATATCGAACACGGCAAGCTGGGCTGAATTATGGTCCTTGTCTGATAGTATTTTTGTCTTGCTGTCAAAATATTTTATGCCTTCACCTGTGCTTAGCCAAAAATTATTATTTGCATCTATGGTTAAGCTGCCCGTTGTTATACCTTCCTTTAAGCCCAGCTCACTATTAACGGGGTCCATTCTTTTTGTTTGTTCATTATACCGGTAATAGCCCTGGTGGCCGGCAACCCAGATATTTCCTTTTTTATCTTCAGCAAAATGCCATAAACTATTTGCTTTATTTTGGGGCTTGGCCCGGAGATTACAATTATAAAATTGATTTGTTTTCCGGTTCAAGATATATGCGGCTCCTTCATCTGTACCAACCCAAAGACGCTTTTGCGAATCTTCAAATATGTCACTTATCCAGTCTGAGTGCAAAGCGGAATCGATAGAAATATCAGAGAAAAAATTTTTGAAATGTGCTCCATCGTAACGTTGCAGCCCCACTTGCGTTCCTATCCATAAATAATTTTCACTGTCAATAAAAAGGCTGGTAATCTTATTAGAAATAAGCCCGTCTTTTTTGTTGATGTGTTTAAAAATGGTTGCTGCATTCTGGCAGTAGCTTGTTGCAGCGATGAGCAACAAAAGGGGAAGCAGTATTTTTTTGATGTGTGGTATGATCTGTGAATATTACCAACCAAAGATATAACAAAACGGCTTCGCTTAATGTACCATAACCTAACGCATAATTACCGCTTTCTCATTAGCCTCATTAAGATAACGGTAGTTTTTACCAATACCTCTTTTGTTAATACATCATAGCTTTTTAAAGCTTCTCCGGCTTTGGGCTGGCATATATTTTTGCAGGTATAAAGCTGTGATATGATTTCAGAACAAGAAAGCATGGGAGAAAAATTAGATACGCTTGAGGAGGAATTAAAAAGCCTGGGTCTCTGGCAAAAAGCTGTTCCGCTCTGGATAAATAATTATGAAGACATAGACTTAGTAACGGTTTATGATTTTACTACCTGGCTACAATTTGTATTTATTCCCAACCAGCGGAACCTTCAAACTTCAAAGGCAGGAGCACCTAAAAATTATCACCTGGTGCCTTCTGCCTTGCAGTTTTTTGGAAACCAGATTAACAATGGTAAGCTATTGCAGATCTTAATAGAAATAGATGCCACGATTTAAAGTTCACCGGTAGCCAAAAAAGTAGTAAGGATAATAGTCTAATAAAACAAATTATGAAAATAGCCCTATTCATTATCGCATTTATAATATGCGCAGCAGGAAGCATGGCCATAAAAATGGAAAGCTTTAAAATTAAATGGTACTGGCATGATAATAAATTAATTGGCCTTTTTTACATAACAGCAGCTATTATGTTTCTTATTCTTTTGATAAGGGAGATAAAGATAGCCATGCGAAAAAAACAGCAAAAAGAAGATAATAATTCAATAAAAAAGAAAATAAAATGAAAAAAGTAACCTTTCTAAGCAGCTTCATATTCCTTACTCTTTTGAGTATAGCATTTAAAATTAACGACGCTCAGATAGAATGGTTTTGGAAAGACACAAAAGTGATTGGCGTTCTTCTGATGATTGCTGCAGCCGTGTTCCTGCTTTTGACAATTCGGGAAATGAGTCGCAAAAAGCAAACAATTAAAAAATAGAGTAGGCAGGAGACATTCTGGTTACCCTCCCGACGGGAGTTGGGGGGGCTGGAATGAATTATTGGGTTTTAATAGACAACTGAATCAAACACAAAAGTATAGTCATGAAAAATAAATTAATTATTGCATT
Organism: Chitinophagales bacterium; assembly: GCA_038241275.1. Classification (GTDB taxonomy): domain Bacteria; phylum Bacteroidota; class Bacteroidia; order Chitinophagales; family Chitinophagaceae; genus Ferruginibacter. Next base: position 439 of record JBBRFX010000171.1, on the reverse strand, counting down.
TGCATGCCTGCTTAGCCAGCAGTTAACTGCACAAAACGTAGGCATAGGAACTCCTACTCCAAATGCAAGTGCAAAACTGGAAATCAGTTCATCCAATTCAGGATTGCTGATACCAAGAGTAGCCCTCACCAGCATTACAGATGTGGTTACTATTCCTTCGCCCGCCAACTCATTATTAGTGTATAATACAACGATAGGCGTATTCCCCAGTGCCCTAATTCCCAGTTATTATTTTTGGAACGGTACCAGGTGGACACAGATTTTAAGTGATATAAGCAGTGGGGTAAACATATGGTCTGTTAATGGGAATGCAGGTACAAACCCTGCTGTAAATTTTATTGGCACTACAGATAACCAACCGTTTTTAATAAAAGTAAACAATCAAAAATCGGGGGGCATAGAAAATATTAATAAAACAACATCCTTTGGTTACAAAGCA
>JBBRFX010000170.1:0-8359 GCA_038241275.1 Chitinophagales bacterium | reverse complement strand
TTATTTTTTCTTCGGCTATCCTGTTTGCTGTAATATTTCTTGAATAACATGCAATGCCAATCACTTTCTCATCTTTAATAATAGGATTAAATGTAGCATCTCTCCAATTAGCCGGGCTGTTATTTATTTTGGGTGAATAGGTTTCTTCTTTAAATGATTCACCTGCCAAAGTCCTTCTGTAGCATTTTTTCCAGAAGGCGAGTAAACTTGTGGGAAAAATATCAGGAATCAATAATTCATCACCTGGTTTAAGCATTGCGCCTGTTGCAGCTTCCATACTTTGTAAAAAAGCATTATTAGCAGCTACCAGCTTTATCTCTGTGTCTACACTCCATATCAAATCTTCGGTACTGTTTATAAGCGCTATCTTATTTCTTCTTTCAAATTCATACTGTTGTTCTGCTTTTTTTCGGGCAGTAATATCCTGGCAGGTACCCACTGCACGAAATGGCAGTCCCTGTTCGTTGCAAAGAATTTGCCAACGTTCTTCTACAATTTTTTCATTGCCGGCAGGGGTAGTAATACGGTGTTCTATTTTATTAATGGAGTTGTTGGTAAAAGAAGCTGCAAAGGCCGCATTTACATCGGCAAGGTCATCCGGATGAACGAATGCTAAAAATTGAGGATGCGATGCAACGAATTTTTCCGGTTCAACACCAAAAATATGGCAGGTTTCTGCAGACCATATCACTTCTAAACTGGTGAGATTGGTTTCCCAACTTCCAACTTTAGACAAGGCCTGTGCTTCAATTAACCGGGCCTCACTTTTTAAAAGTTCATTTTCAAATTTTTCTTTTTGCTTCCTGATAGTTGTTTCTTTTAATGCTCTTTTAATTTTAGCGGGCAAACTAAACATTCTGTCTTTTAGTATATAATCTGTAACTCCATTGTCTATATAACCAACACAATTTTCTTCACCAATTTCTCCACACACAAAAATAAAAGGAGTATGTGCAGCCAGCTCCATTTTTAATTTATAGGCTGTTGGTCCATCAAATGAAGGAAAAATAAACTCAGATATGATGATGTCTGGAATAAAATGGGTAAGGGCTATACAATAATCGGCCTCATTTTTAACAATTGTTGCTTCATAATCAATTCCACCTTTTCTTAAAACCTGTTCAAGCATCGCAAGGTCCTCATCATTATGCTCTGCAATTAATATTTTAATTTTCATTTTAAACATTTGTGGGTAGCTGATTGGCAATTGCCGGGTATTTTTTTATTTGGACACTATTTTAATATTAATTGAATGATTCTTTCCGGTAAAAATGTAGTCATTAAATCAAAATCCTCCAGAAAATATTTAAGATGTTCGGTTGTTCAGATAAAATTTTTGTAGCCGGTAAGCATTTTTTAAACTTGTATCCATATGATCAGCAGCTAAAACAAGAAGCAGGAAAACGTCTATAGCTTTGGGTAGTAATCCTGCATTTTAAATTTTAAATAATTCTATTATTCTCCATTTTAAATACAGGATATCATTTTCTGATATATGATTAAGGAGGGCAATCGTTTATTCATGCTGATAATTGTAGGTATTTGAATAGATGTTTTACTGGTAATATAACCTGGTAAAAGTCAAATATTAATTGGTACTAAAGCATAGCTAAAGCAGCGGTATACGGTAGTTATTTATCTACAATTTAAATGCAGGGATGTAAGAGCGATTAGTGACATAGAACATTATCCAGGCATAGGTTTACTTAAACTCCCTTAGTTAAAGACTATAACTATTAGCGGAACAATGTTAAGGATTTTTTGAGAGGAGTGCTTCTTCTTTAATCGTAACCCAGGTATGACTAAGTCCGAATATTTTTATCAGCTCAAATAGTATTCTAGCATTTTCGGGATGAAGCCGGATACATCCATGAGATGCTTTGGTACCCAGCTTAGGGAAGTTGCCCACTGTGGTGCCATGTATGGCATATCCTCCTCTTAAAAAAATGGCATAGGGCATATTGCCCAACCCCTGGTAATTTCCTCCCGGAAATTTTTTAGAATTGTATTTGGTTAATAATGGGCCGGAAGGTTTGAGGTTTAAACCAGGGGTTTCATATTTTTTAATACCTGTAGAAACAGGAAAACTATCTTTCAATTGTCCGTAAATATATAAATACAGTAATTGTGCAGGCTTATTAATTTCTATATAAATAAAACAATCTTTGCCGGTGCAGGATGCAGGTATTATATGGTTCCTGTTTGTCAAAAAAGAATCTACTTGTTTTACATTATCCTTTAATATTTGTTTTTCTTCGTCGGTGAATTTTACGCCTGATTTTAAATTTGTTATAAATGTATCAACTTGTTCCATTAGTGCTGCTTCCTGTTGCCATAAAGTATCCATCTTAATCAATAAACTATCTAATGAATCAATACCAGGAGTAAACAGCTTTGAGTCAAAAATATTGATACTGTCTGCAGGAGTATACTGTTTTTCAAACTTTATAGAATCCTTAAAATTTTGGTAATCAAAGTTTTTAGCACTAGCATTATTTGTTACATTTCTACACGAAATAAAAAGAGCTTGTGCAGCCAGGAGAAAAACAACTATTGTAATAAAATATTTAATTGTACGGATTGTATCGCCGGCATATTTATCTGATGCTTCCTGCCTGTTTATGGGTTCACTATATATAAAAAATTTATTACTCATCAGGAAAATATAAAAGTGATTTATTCAAACAAGATAAACAATTATAAAAACGCTAGAAATGATAGACAACATGGGAGTGAATGATAATAGTTAGCCATCGGCAAGGATTACTACTCTTATGGTACCAAATTTATTAGTATGAATTGCAGCCTGATTGTAAGTATTGAAATATGGGCTGAATTGCAGGAGAATAAAAATTCTATTAACGGAAGGAACTTTTAAATTTACAGATGTGAGCAGGATTGCGGGAGTCTGGTCTCTGTAAGCAACAAGATAAAGAAGTCATTTTTATTTTATGGTGTTTAACCTTAAAAAGTTATTTATTTTAAAAACAGGCATTAACAGATAATCATAGTCAATTAAAGCAGCTACACTTATATAAAATTATTTAATGCATGATCAGATTATTTCGTAATAACCAGGTACTCCATTTTATTTAACGGAGTGCAGGAGTAAACCTGCTCACAGTTGATAATAATTCATTTATATCAAAAGGTTTGGCAATAAAATCATCGGCTCCGGCATTCATACAAATTTCCCTTGCATTGGGATGCGCCGAAATCATGATCACGGGCAGGTTAGCAGTTGTTATGTCTTTTTTTAACCGGCTGCAGATATCAGTGCCATTAATTCCCGACATCAACATATCCATTATTACCAAATCAAAATGTTGGTTCTGTATCATGTCTTCTGCTTTTTCTGCTCTTTCGGTTGTCAGCACGTTATAACCATGATACTCCAGCATCAATTTAAGCATCATCCCAATATCAGGGTCATCATCTACTACAAATATTCTGTTGAAAGTTTTATTCATATTATAGGGTTAGTTTTATAAACCAATTGGCAGGGTAATAGTAAATACAGAACCTTTATCTGCATTACTCTCTACAAAGATTGATCCGTTATGTCGTTGAATAATTTCATTGCTGATAAAAAGTCCGATACCAAAACCCGGATAGGTTTGTTCGCTTTTACCTTCTACACGATAAAAACGCTGGAATATCATTTGATGATCTTTTTTATTAATGCCAATACCATGGTCTTTTACTTTTATAGAAACAAAAGTATCGTTTCCTTCTACAGAAATTTCAATACTGTCATTATTGGGGGAGTATTTAATGGCATTGGTAAGAAGATTGAGTAATACCTGGGAAATGCGGTCCTTGTCTGCAAAAACATTTCCCTTAAAAAAATGATGAATACTAATTTTATGCCTCGTAGAGGTATGATGCGCTTCCTGTGCTGTTTCTTCAATCAGTTCTTCCAGATTAAAGGAGGTTTTATTCAGTTCAAGTTTGCCCAATTCTATTCTTGACAAATCCAGTAATTCTGAAACCAGCCAGGTAAGTTTTGAAACCTGCTTTGCAATTGTATTCAGAAAAGTTTTAACCATTGGTTTGGATGTCTCGAATTTTTCTTCGTTGGCATCATCATAAATGTTTAATAAAAGCTGAATATATCCTTTTATAGAAGTAATGGGCGTTTTCAATTCATGGCTGGCCATTTTAATAAAATCATCTTTTCGTTCTTCCATTTTTCTGATGTCGGTAATATCTGTTACAGATCCGGCATACCCGGCAAATGCGCCATCAATGTCATAATAAGGTTCACCTTCTGTAAGGCACCAGCGCAACTGGCCATCTGCCCTGTTAATTCTAAACCCGGCACTATATTTTTCTCTTTTAAGCATACTCTCCCAAAACATGGATTGAGCATTTACTTTATCTTCCTCCAATACTTTCATCATCCAGCCTGTACCCATTTGTTGTTTAAAAGGTATACCCGTCCATTTAATCCAGGTATCATTTACAAAGCTGCATTGAGCATTAATATCTGTCATCCATAAGCCCACCGGCGAAGCATTGGAAATGGTCTTTAACTTTAATTCGCTTTCCAGTATTTTCTCACTGAAATTTTTCTGATCGTCTATATCTATACAGGCGCTTATAAAACCTGCGAAACTACCATCCTGGTTATGTCTTGGTACAGAATTATCTGCTATCCACCTATATTGGCCATCATGTCTTCTTAGCCTGTATTCTGTATAAAAACCTACCTGTCTTTTATAGGAATCACGGTAGTCATTTAAACATTTTTCCGCATCATCGGGATGTACATTTTGAACCCAACCTTCATTTTTTTCCTGTTCAATGGTTCTGCCGGTAAACTCCAGCCAGGTCTTATTAAAAAAATCAGCAAACTTATCATCACCCGACATCCAGATCATGGCGGGCACATTATCTGCCATGCTGGTAAATAATTCAACACTGTTTTTTAATTCCTGTTCCTGCTGTTTTTCTTCTGTAATATCCAGTACTGTTCCAATAAAGCGTTCGGGCTGGCGGTTTAAATTGAAATATACCTTGCCCTTGGTGCGTATCCACCTGGTTGCATGGTCGCTGTAACGCAGGATACGGTATTGAATATCATAATTGCCGTCAGCTTCCGCCTTCATTGCATTGGAGATTGCCTGTTGGGCAAAGTCTGCATCTTCCGGATGAATATGTTTTGAAAAAAAGCTGTAATCTACTTCAAGGTCATGAGGTGCATCATAAATATTTTTACATTCTTCCGACCAGTTTAATATTCCTGTAAGCGGATAATATTCCCAGGTCCCCAACAGAGTAGTTTGTATGGCCATTCGCAGCCGTTCTTCACTTTCACGCAATGCCTCATCCTGTATTTTTTGAGCAGTTATATCCCTTAGTATTTTTGATGCCCCAATGATATAGCCCTCATTATTTTTAATGGGAGATAGTGTAACAGAGACGTCCAGTATTGACTGCTCCTTGGTACGTCTTTTGGTTTCTACATGTGTCAGCATCTCTCCTTTTTTCAATCGCTCAAATAACAGGTATTCCTCCTCTAAAAGATCTTCAGGAATTATTTTGAAAAGGGTTTCGCCCACCATTTCATCCATAGAATATCCAAAAACCCTTTCTGCTGCTTCATTCCAGCTCGTTACTATTCCATCTAATGTAATACCGATAATAGGGTCTGATGAGGAATGAACAATGGCTGCCAGGTAGGCCAGTTTGTTTTCTGCTATTTTACTTTCGCTGATATCCATCAGCATATTCACCGCACCCAATACTTTGCCTGCATTGTCTAATAGAGGAACGGGATAGACCTGCACATGAATGCGTTTTCCGTCTGGGCGTTCTATTACAATTTCTTTCCCTTTTACAGCCTGCCCTTCTTTTAAGGTCAGGGCCATTGGGCAACTGTCCAGTGGCATTGGGGTTATTCCATCCGGATAAAAAATCTTTAAGGAACCACAATAAAAATCTTTGCCTAATTCAGGATGCCTGCCCCATAAGTCGGCAGCAGCCTGGTTATAGAGTGTAATCCTACCTTGTGCATCGCAGGTATAAAGGGCAGCCGGAATATTTTCCATCAACAATTGGAAACGGTCTTTACTTTTCTGCAAAGAATCTTCCAGTAGTTTACGATCATTAATATTGGTTGTAAAACAACGGGTATGTACAAATTTTCCATTTTCCCATAAAACACTCGAGTTAATCAACACGGTGCAATTGGATCCATCTTTATGTATTAAAGTGGCTTCGTAATCCTGCACCACTTCTTCATTGGCCAGCAGGGAAAGTATATGATTTATTTTATCTTTATCTGCATGAAAGTTGGCAATAGGTTTACCTATATATTCCTGCTCAGCATACCCCAGCATTTTTAATTCCGCTTTGTTGGCCCATAAGATGATGCCATCAGCATCTACCCAATGGAGGGCAATGCTTGCATTTTCTACATAATCCTCCAGCTCCTCATTTTTATTTTTTAATTTTATTGCTGCTTGTTTTTTTTGGGTAATATCATTCATCATACCTGCAATGCCCAATACGTTTCCACTATTATCAAAATCAGGGCGGTAGTTTGTTTCAATATACCTGGTATCGCCTTTAAAAGTAACTTCCATTTCAAAATTTACCTCTTCGCCGGCAAGTGCTGCATCCAAACATATCCTGCTTGCTTCATAAGCATGCTGACCTAATAAACCGATGATTGGTTTTCCTTCCACTGCATTAAAATCACAATTAAACATTTTTTTAAACGCTGCATTAGCGTATAATAAGTGATGATTTTTATCTACATAAGTAATTGCGGCTGGAATTAAATTAAATAAGTGGGGAAATTTATCTTCAAAAATGCTATGGGGTATTTCATCTTCCGGGGGTGAATTTTGAGGGGTACCATCAGTACTATTTAAAAATGAATTCTTATCTTTTTGCATAATGCTCATTACTAACAGGTTTATTTTCACGAAGTTCATTGGATGTTATTCCACTGCAGATAACGGTAAAGCAATATTATTTATTCACTATGGTTATTACAAAACAGATTCACAATGGTTAATACAGTGAAAATATTATGCCACCTTATTAAATTTGATACTGCAATTGGCTTCAGAATTAAACTTTATGTACATGCTAAACGCCTTTATTCCAGTTATGAAAACAGTATTTAATTATATGCATTTTCTGCAACCTGATAGCATGGGTAAAAAAAGCCTGGCAGCAAGCCTTTAGCTTATGCCTCTCACAGCAAAGAATAACTACATCAAACCTTTAGCTGAAAAGCTTAAACCTGTATTACTAATAGAAGAAATATTGCTGCGTTTTTATAACTAATTTTATACTTATATTTTTATGTTATGCAACCCGAAGATGATCTGCAGCAGCGATGGATGAAACTTGAATGTGCCCTGGAGAAACGTTTAGGGATAAAGCCGGATCTGGATGCCATTTTACTTTTAATTGGTATAAGAGAATCAGGCTTGCCCCCCAAAGTTTTTAATGAAACCGAAAAATTTAATTTAAGGCAGATGGCTGTTTGTACCATTCTTGTGCCGGCAAGGTTTTATGAATTGTTTTGGGTAGATGATTTTGGCTGGCCATACTTTAAAGAACTGCAGCGTGAACCGGAATTATCTATGCCCGAAAGAGCAACTTTTTTAAAACCTTATTTGCTGATGTATGCAGAGAAACATAAACTGATTTAAAGTGTTTATAAAAAGCAGGTGAATAAGCATGCCCTTCATCATTCACTTTCTAAGGCACAACACCGGGGGCAAACACATAAGTTGTACCAGGAGCAATTTGTAGAACTCATGTAATATAGGATTGCACGGGAAGCTCTGTTGGAAATTGAGCTTACAATATTTATTTATGATTTAATCATTATTAAAAGCATTTTAAATTCACTCAAAGCTTTTAATGAATGTGGTTTATTGGCAGGCAATATGATGCTATCTCCTTTTTTTAATAAAATTTCTTTACCTAAAACAGTTACTTCGGCTTCACCATCTACCATATAAACCATGGCATCATAGGGTGCTGTATGTTCACTGAGGCCCTGCCCTTTATCAAAAGCAAATAAAGTAACGGTTCCTGTTTTTTTGCCGATGATGGTTTTGCTCACTACTGAATCCTTCTGATAAGCTATCAATGCTTCCAGGTTTTCTTTTTTAACCAGGGCATTTTCGTCTGGCTCTGTTTCATTATTCATCATACATTTCGTTTTATAGTTCTTAGTATTTAATAATGCTCCAAACTTCCTCTCTAAAATGGTTGGCACATGTTATTCTTACAAGTAAAGGTATTGCTTAGTTGTATGAATAAACGTAATGAATGCTATACTTGCTGATATAGGGCTGCAATATTTCAATAAATCATTTCATTTAAATAA
>JBBRFX010000169.1:0-8385 GCA_038241275.1 Chitinophagales bacterium | reverse complement strand
CAGATTTTATGCGAAAGCGGTTTGCTGCCGGGAGTTTTGCTGCGCAATGCCAACCAGAAATTTGTCTGCAAAAATGTATTCATCAAAAATGGTAATGGCAAAGCTTTAAAAATTCCGATAGCCCATGGAGAAGGAAGGTATTATGCAAGTGAGGAAGTGCTTCAAAAACTGGATGCCAATAACCAGGTAATTTATCGTTATTGTACAGAAGATGGACAGATAACTGAAGACAGTAATCCTAATGGTACTGTTCATAATATTGCCGGCATCTGCAACCAGGCAAGAAATGTTTTTGGTATGATGCCTCATCCGGAAAGGGCTTGTAGCCAAAGTTTGCACAATATTGATGGTATTGGGGTGTTTAATACCTTATTTGGACTTTCTTAAGTATTTAATTAACATCTGTTAACAATCAATGCTGCGTTTGTGTAATAGATTTGCATCTTAACCATTAATAAAATTAATTACAGGAAATGAAAAAAATATACTTTCTAATGCTCTCATTCTTTTTTGTGGCAGCAGCAACAGCACAAATAGAGAATCCCGTAAAATGGTCTTATACCGCAAAGAAAATTTCTGATAAAGTATATGATGTTTATGTAACAGCCACTTTAGATCCTAAATGGCACATATATGCACAGGATGCGGGCGAAGGGCCAGAACCAACTTCACTGATGTTTGGCAAAAACCCCCTGGTAAAACTGGATGGTAAAGTAAAAGAAGAAGGTAAGATTGAAAAGCAATATGATGAAAACTTTAAATCAGTACTTAAGTTTTACAGCAACAAAGTAAGTTTTGTGCAAAGAGTAAAATTAAAGTCTTCTGTATCTACAGTAGTAAAAGGAAGCATCAATTATATGGTGTGTAACGATAGAAAATGTCTTCCTCCAAAAGAAATTCCTTTTGCAGTAAAACTGCCAGGCAAATAATATTTTAATGTTCTTTAAATCCCGATTGTATCGGGATTTTTTATAAAACCAAAATTTCTATGCGTTTACATTTTGTTATTTCTTTCATCTTCCTTTTTTTATTTTTTTCTTTTTCTGCTGCAGCACAGGATAGCAGTAATATATCATGGAGCAGCAGCGCCGCAAAAATTACCGACAGTAGTTATGAGATTCTGCTGAAAGGGCAAATAAAAAGCGGGTATCATATTTATGCTAAGGATGATGTAGATGGCTTAGGTGGCCCGGTCATCAACATTAAAGATGATGCAGTAAAAAAAGGTACGATGGTTATCCTTTCTTCACTTACAGATTTTGCTGATCCTGTTTTTGAAAACAATAAAAAAATAGTTAGTCAAAATATAGAAATAAAATTGCCCATCAGCATTAGTGGGCAGGTGCCTGCTGCAGTAAAATTGCAATTGAGTTATGAAGTAGCTGATAAAGAAAATTTTATTCCCGAAGAGCAAAATATTACTGTAAATCTCGAAGGTGGGGTAGTGGCAAAAAGTAATAGCCGTATTTTAATTCCTGCCATCAACATTGACAAACCACTTACTGATTGTAAAGTAAGCTCCTCTTCTTCATCTGCCGGCGAAACAAAATCCAAAGGGTTAATTACATTGTTTGCATTGGGCTTCCTTGGCGGGCTGGTCGCCTTGCTTACACCCTGTGTGTTTCCTATGATTCCGCTCACCGTATCTTTCTTTACCAAAAAAGCTACCAACAGAAAAGCCGGTATCCGAAATGCATTTCTCTATGGATTCTTTATCTTCTTTATTTATGTATTGTTGAGTTTGCCTTTTCATTTTTTAGATAGTTTAAACCCCGAGATACTCAATAATATTTCTACCAACGTTTACCTGAATGTTTTCTTCTTTGTAATATTTATTGTTTTTGCATTATCCTTTTTTGGGTTTTACGAAATCACACTACCAGGCAGCATCAGTAGTGGTGCAGACAGCAAAGCAGGTGCAGGAAACATTGTAGGAATCTTCTTTATGGCACTTACACTGGCACTGGTATCTTTTTCCTGCACGGGCCCCATATTAGGCTCCCTGCTTGCAGGTTCATTATCTGCAGATGGTGGTGCCATGCAATTAACTTCGGGTATGGCTGGTTTTGGATTGGCACTTGCCTTGCCTTTTGCTTTGTTTGCTTTATTTCCTAACCTGCTAAGTTCATTGCCAAAATCGGGCGGCTGGTTAAATACTGTAAAAGTTGTTTTAGGTTTTATTGAATTGGCACTGGCATTTAAATTCTTATCCAACGCAGATTTGGTAATGCACTGGGGCTTATTAAAAAGAGAAATATTTATCGGCCTCTGGATAATTATTGGTGCCGGTTTAACCTTGTACCTGTTTAATCTGATTAAGTTTAAACATGATTCACCCATAAAAAAATTACCAACCATTAGATTGATACTTGGTATTATAACCGGGTTATTTACTCTCTATTTAGTGCCTGGTGTTACCAACACTAAATTTGCTAATCTTACGCTTATAAGCGGTTTTCCGCCGCCTTTATATTACAGCATTTACCATAGGGATTCTGATTGTATTCTTGCTTTAAACTGCACAAAGGATTACGAGACAGGATTGCGTATGGCCAAAGAACAAAACAAACCCATGCTGATAGATTTTACAGGTTATGCATGCGTAAATTGCCGTAAAATGGAAGAAAGTGTTTGGACGAAACCAGATGTATATAACCTGCTCAAAGAAAAATACATTATTGTTTCTTTGTATGTAGATGATAAAAAAGAATTGCCTGCGGCAGAACAGTTTATTTATACTACCAAAGACGGACAAAAAAAGGAGATCGTAACAGTGGGAGATAAGTGGGCCACTTTTGAAACAGAAAATTTTAAAAATAATGCCCAGCCATGGTATGCTATTTTAAATACAAAGGAGGAATTATTGACTCACCCTGTAGGCTATGTGCCCAATGATAAAGAATACCTGCAATGGTTGCAATGTGGTGCTGATGCTTTTTACCAAAAAAAATAAAGAAATAAAAAAAACCTCATCTTTTGGATGAGGTTCTTTTTTATTTGGGGGGTATAAACCTATTTATAATTTATAATGCAATTTGTTTTTCTGTCATCATCTTGCGCAGGTTAATTAAACCATAACGCATTCTTCCCAGTGCAGTATTAATGCTACATTTTGTAAGAGCAGAAATTTCTTTAAAGCTCAAATCTGCGTAGTGGCGCATAATGATCACTTCTCTTTGATCTTCCGGCAACAGGTCTATCATCTTCCTGATCTTGTCATGGCTTTGATCTGCCATCATACGTTGATCAGCACCTGGTTCAAAGAAATTCAACACTTCAAAAATGTCACGGTCGTCGCTGGTTTTAATGGCAGGACTGCGTTTTACTTTTCTAAAATGATCAACACAAAGATTGTGTGCAATACGCATGGCCCAGGGTAAAAATTTTCCTTCATCTGTATAGCGGCCACCTTTTAAAGTGTCGATAATACGGATAAAAACATCCTGGAAAAGATCTTCGGCCAGGTATTTGTCTTTTACCAATAAATAAATAGAGGTAAAAATTTTGTCCTTGTAACGTACTACTAAAGTTGCAAGGGCATCAGCATCGCCATTCATGTAAAGATGAACGAGCTGTTGATCTGTAAGATTGATAAGGCATTTCATAACTTCTACAGTTTTGATGGTTTAGGACTTAAGTTGTTAAGTAACCAATAAGAGGAAATACTGCGTAGAAGTCTTTGTAATAGGCATTCAACGATTCTTCACTTTATTGGATATTGGACTGTGAAAGTAGTGATAAAGTTTATACCTGCCAATGATTTTAAAACAATTTTTTTAAAATAGAGTACTAATACTAAATTATCGTAATTGTACGAATAGTAATATTACTCAGATATATTTTAATATTTCTTTCACATAAAAATATTAACTCAAAAGCATGCAGTAATTTTGTTTTTAATGGATAGAATTAAAACTACAAAAAGCATAAAGATAAAGCCAGTAGCTGCTGTAGCCAGCAACGATATACTCATAAAAGGGGCCAGAGTTCATAACCTAAAAAATGTTACTGTTACTATTCCCCGAAATAAATTGGTAGTGGTAACCGGTGTTTCTGGTTCAGGAAAATCTTCTTTAACAATAGATACATTATTTGCAGAAGGACAACGCAGGTATGCTGAAAGCCTGAGTGCTTATGCAAGACAGTTTATGCAGCGGATGAATAAACCTGATGTAGACTATATAAAAGGTCTGTGTCCTGCTATTGCTATTGAACAAAAAGTTATTACCCGAACTCCCCGCAGTACGGTTGGCAGTATGACCGAAATTTATGATTACCTGCGCTTGTTATATGCACGGGCAGGTAAAACCATTTCTCCTATAAGCGGCAGAATTGTAAAAAAAGATGATGTGCCCGATGTAGTAAAAGCGCTACAGGCTTGTAAGGAGGGCGATAAAATATTAATTCTGGCCGCTTTTAAAAGTCACGCCAACAGAGATGAAAAAGAAGAGTTAAATATTTTATTACAAAAAGGTTTTGCAAGATTATATGAGGATGGAGCAATAAAAAGAGTAGAGGACCTGTTGGAAACTCCCCAAAAATCCAATAAAAAACGAGAAACATTTATCCTCATTGACCGGTTGGTAAAAAAAGATTTTGATGAGGATGATCTGCATCGTATAGCCGATTCTGTAGGCCTTGCTTTTTATGAGGGCGAAGGAATCATGCATCTTGAAATTAACGCTACAAAAAAATTATACTTCAGCAATAAATTTGAACTGGATGGAATGAGTTTTGAAGAACCGGTTCCCAATTTGTTTTCATTTAATAATCCCTTTGGCGCCTGCCCTACCTGCGAAGGATTTTCGCAGATATTGGGTCTTGATCCGGACCTGATTATACCCGACAAACGGTTAAGCTTATACGAAGGGGCAGTAGCCCCATGGAAAGGCGAAAAAATGGGTGAGTGGAAAGAAGTTTTTATCCGTGCCGCAAAGAAATTTGATTTCCCGGTGCACAAACCTGTGATGGATCTGACAGATAAACAAGGGAAAGATTTGTGGGAAGGCAATGCACATGTAAATGGGATAAATGATTTTTTTAAAGAAGTAGAACAAAATTTATATAAAGTTCAATACAGGGTAATGCTAAGCAGGTACCGGGGCAGAACTTTATGTACCGATTGCCATGGATACCGGTTAAGAAAAGAAGCGCTTTACGTAAAGGTAGCAGGCAAACATATAGGACAACTATGCGAAATGCCGGTAAAGGATCTGCAGGTATGGTTTGATAATCTGGAACTGAGTAAATATGATGAGCAGGTAGCCAAGCGAATTTTACTGGAAATTCATCATCGCTTAAAAACACTGATAGACGTGGGCCTGGGATATTTAACCTTAAACAGGCTGGCTAATTCATTAAGCGGCGGCGAAAGTCAGCGCATACAACTCACAAGAAGCCTGGGAAGTAATTTAACCAACTCATTGTATATTTTAGACGAACCTTCCATTGGTTTGCACAGCAGGGATACAGAGCGGCTCATCATCGTTTTAAAGGAGCTGAGAGACCTTGGCAATACCGTAGTAGTGGTAGAGCATGATGAGATGATGATGAGAGAAGCAGACCATATTATTGATATGGGGCCATTGGCCAGTCACCTGGGTGGCGAAGTGGTAGCAGCAGGCAATTATGATGAAATCATTGCCCATAAAGAAAGTTTAACCGGTAAATACCTTTCCGGCAAATTAAGCATTGATCCTCCTAAAACTTTAAGAAAATGGATCAGGTCCATAACAGTTGAAGGGGCAAGGCAAAATAATTTGAAGGATATAACCGTGCAGTTTCCGCTCAATGTTTTGTGTGCGGTAAGCGGCGTAAGTGGAAGTGGAAAAACTACTTTGGTTAAACAGATTTTATACCCTGCCTTGCAAAAATTAAAGGGAGAAGGGGTAGAAAAACCCGGTTTGTTTAGGGCACTAAAAGGAGACGTTGATTATATCAGCCAAATAGAATTAGTAGATCAAAACCCTATTGGTAAATCCAGCAGGAGTAACCCGGTTACTTATATAAAAGCGTATGATGAGATCAGGGATCTTTTTGCAAAACAACCTTTGAGTAAAATGAGAGGGTTTATGCCCAAGCATTTTTCTTTTAATGTGGATGGTGGAAGATGTGATGCCTGCAAAGGTGAAGGGGAACAATTGGTGGAAATGCAGTTTTTGGCAGACGTACATTTGATATGTGATGTGTGCGGTGGCAAGCGTTTTAAAGATGAAGTATTGGATGTGCAGTATCTCAATAAAAATATTTTTGATGTGCTGGATATGAGTGTAGATGAAGCAATCGAATTTTTTAATTCCTCCCCCTCCGTTGGAGGCAAGGAGGGAGCCGATGGAAAGGATGTGGCCAGAAAAATTCAGCCATTAAGCGATGTTGGATTGGGTTATGTAAAATTGGGTCAGTCTTCCAATACCCTGAGTGGTGGTGAAGCTCAAAGGGTAAAACTGGCTTCCTTCCTCGGCAAAGGAAAAGCGCAGGGACATATCCTTTTTATTTTTGATGAACCAACCACTGGTTTGCATTTTCATGATATCAAAAAATTGCTGGCGTCTTTTAATGCATTGGTAGAGCAGGGCCATTCTATACTGGTAATAGAACATAATACCGATGTTTTAAAAAGTGCTGATTGGATTATTGATCTTGGTCCGGAAGCCGGAGATGCCGGTGGCAATTTGGTTTTTGAGGGAAAGCCGGCAGATTTAAAAAAATGTAAGGAGAGTTATACAGGGAAGTTTTTGTAGTGTTATTATTGTTTTTAATGGGACTAAAGTCCCGGGAAATATTTTAGAATTTGTATCCCCAGGCTAAAGCCTGGGGCAATTCAAAAACCTTCTTGCTTTGTCCCGGTATTTATGCATTGCTCTGAACTTTATACATTCCCCCTGCCTTCTTGCATTGCCCCGGCCTTCATACATTCCCCCTGCCTTCTTGCATTGCCCCGGCCTTCATACATAGCCCCGGCCTTCATACATAGCCCCGGCCTTCATGTATTGCCCCGGCCTTCATGTATTGCCCCGGCCTTCAGGCCGGGGATTCAAAAAATTAAAGCAAACACCGGGCTTTAGCCCAATCATATTTTCAATAAATATGCCCTCAATGCTTCCGGATTATTTTCCATCAACACAGATTTTTTAGTAAGTTTTAATTGTTCTTTGATAGCAGAAGGAATGGGAATTATTATTAATCGGTATCCCTTGTCTAAAATCTGGGGCAATTCAAAAACCTTCACGCAATGCCCCGGCCTTCATGTATTGCCCCGGCCTTCAGGCCGGGGATTCAAAAAATTAAAACAAACACCGGGCTTTAGCCCAATCATATTTTCAATAAATATGTCCTCAATGCTTCCGGATTATTTTCCATCAACACAGATTTTTTAGTAAGTTTTAATTGTTCTTCGATAACAAAAGGAATGGGAACGGGCATATTAATAATCGGTTCCACCACATCAAAAAACTTTACAGGGTGTGCAGTTTCCAATACAATTCCTTTTAAAGAAGGATGATCTGATAAATATTGTTCCAGCGCATAATAACCAACGGCCCCATGTGGATCTAATAAATATTGATGTTCGTCAAATACTTTCTTTAATGTTAACCGGGTGGTATCATCAGCAACACTAACCGCACTTAATTGTTTTTTTAAATTGGGTAATTGCTGTGCAAATATTTCCATTATGCGCACAAAGTTGCTGGGGTTGGCCACATCCATGGCATTGCTGATGGTGGCTACGGATTTTTTTGCCGGGTAATTTCCTGTTTGTAAAAACTCAGGAATAGTATCATTGGCATTGCATGCTGCAATAAAATGATTTATGGGCAGGCCCGATGCATTGGCCAATAATCCTGCGCAGATGTTTCCAAAGTTTCCACTTGGCACACTTATTACAGGCGGATTTTTTTTATCAGCCCATTGTTTATACGCATAGAAATAATAGAATTGTTGTGGCAACCATCTTGCTACATTTATAGAATTGGCAGAAGTTAAAAACAGGTTTTTAAAATCTGCAGCGCTTGCAAAAATATCTTTTACCATCTGTTGGCAATCATCAAAACTGCCATCTACTTCCAGTGCATGAATATTTTTACCAAGTGTGGTCAATTGTTTTTCCTGCACCCTGCTCACTTTGCCCGAAGGGTAAAGAATGATTACATCTACATTAGGCACATCATAAAATCCACTGGCCACCGCACCTCCTGTATCACCGGAAGTTGCAACTAATACAGTCACTTTTTTGGTTTGATTTTTTACAAAAAAACCAAGACATCTGCTCATAAACCTGGCGCCCACATCTTTAAAGGCCAGCGTTGGACCATGAAAAAGTTCCAGCGAAAAAATGCTATCATTCACTGGCACCAATGGTATCGGAAAATTGATCGTTTCTGCTAC
>JBBRFX010000168.1:0-8484 GCA_038241275.1 Chitinophagales bacterium | reverse complement strand
CCACCGGAAGCGGCTTGGCTTACATTAACATCGCTACCTACCTGCCGGGCAGAAAAACCTACCTGGGCAAATGAAAAATTATGCCGTAACCCTATAAAAAAGCCGGATAATCCAATTAGCTTATTGTATTCATAGCCCACGGTGGCCACCATATTTTTAAAAGCTCTTTTTTCAGCTTCAGCTTTTATCAAAACAATATTTTTCTGTTGATAATTATACTGTACCTGTGGTGTAAACCTTACATTAAATGGCAAGGGAATATTTAACGCTACCCTGCTCATTATTTCGGGCCTGCTAAATAACACTGCATAGGTATTAACATTTGCATTGATGCGACCCTTTGTTGCACTCATCCATAATTCTGCAGTTTTTAAGTCTCCTTTATAAAACTTTGAATGGTTAATGATCAACCTGCTAAAGCCAACTATTTTTTTTGTTTTAAAGGGCATAGAAGCCATGAATTTTCTCTCTTGTGTACTTCCGGTTCTTATGGCCTGCTGGCCAGCAGCATATTTTATATACAACGCCTCTACCTGTAGCTTATTTTTAAACCTTACATTACCTGTGCCTTTAATCAAAGTGCCTGGAGCATACTCTCCATAAAGAATAAATGATTTCCCTATCCTGGCAGATGCATTGGCAAAAGGCAACATTGTGCGATTGGTTAAAGCACTGTTATACTCCACCCCCGAACCTATTGTGAGGCGTTTGTTTAAACCATAATAAAAGTGCGCCCGGGAGAAAGGTTGCTGCGAACTATCTGTTATCTGACCTGCAGTTAAAGAATAATCAAGTTTATTTTTGGGTAAAAAAGTAAAAGGGATATTGATGATCTGTTCGCTAAATCGTTCTTCGCCCCATGGACCATAGAACCTAAATTTTACATTCGAATTTCCGTACATGAGCGGTACTTCAAAAGAAAACAGGCCCGACGCATCTGCTTTAGTATAATTTAACAATACTTCATTTACATATAATTCTACCACCCAGCCGGGTTCAGTTACATCACTCACCAGGTATGATCCAAAAGATTTTCTTTGCCTGGTAGCTGTATTATTGATCTGTATACCCACCAAAGAAGGTACTGATGAAAATGCGCCCGGGGCATTAACCCTTCCAATACTTACCTGTTTAAAATATTTTTTATCATTGTTTACATAACGCCATAAAAAAAACTGATTCTTTAAATTAAAAGGAACCTTATCTGAAAGGAATAGCTGCGCAGTTGCTTCGCCACCGGCTATAACTCCTCCAAGCCCAACTCTTGCCAATACATTGTTGTTTCCCCTAAATTGTGTAGAGGTGATATTCCAGTCCAAAGCACCCAGGTGCAAGGCTTCAAACTTCCGTTTAATAATAGTATCAGGCTTTACTTCTCCTTTTAATTTGGTAATATTCCTGCGCATTTGCTCCAGCCGCTTCTCCCTCATAAAAGGAAGCTCTAATGTTGTGCTAAAATCAACCGTTAAACTGCGAAAGTGAAATACACATTGGAGTCCGAACGACTGCCCAAAATACTTTGCATTTAAATAAAACTCGTTGGAAGAAAAGATAAGATCATTTTTATTAAGCTTTGTAAGGCTATCCTTATAATAAATTTGATTGTCTATCCTGTTGATGCTGTAACCATCTTTAGGATTCAACAGAAACCCACTGATGGCATAGCCCGATGCAGACAAATTATTTTTAATGGTAAGAAAGTTAAACAGGTCAGTAACCGGGAGGTAAACATCCTGGCCAATGATGAGCGCAGGTATCTCTGCCGTACCAATACTTTGGCCCTTGAGTGTTACAATAATTTCGTCAAACTCAACTTCTCCTTGCTGAGCACAAACATTACCAGGCAACAATAAAGTTCCCATACAAAGTATAAGCAGTACAGTAAAACATAACTTTCTGTTTAAGCAGAAAGTGTTCTGGCTTTTCAAGCTGTTGGTTTTATTGGATATTGGACCTATAATTTATCTATTCTACCACAAATGAAATATTTATAGTACCGCTATAATTCCCGGGCGGCGACTCCTTTGAATTACCTACTATTAATTCAGCTCCTATTTTTATGATGCTCTTAGCCGGAGCATCATCTGTGATAATAAATGGCATTTCAGGATTGCTACCCCTCAGCTTCAATTTCATGATCCCGCCATTGCTTCCTGTCAATATGGTTATTTCGTCTGCCAGCATAGAAACGATTGATCCTTTTGGGCCTTCTATTTCCAATATCAATGGCTGATAAGTTGATCCAAAATTCAACGGAACAACTGCTCCGCCTGTTATCCTCGTGCCTTGCGGCAAGATAGTAATGCTGCCACCAGAATGGCCCTGGGTAAATGCACCAAAATTTATTTCCTGCCTTACTGTTACTTTTAACGCTGTGCCAATTGTTGTAACTGAAACATCTACCTGCTGACATTTTCCTTTTAGAAAACACAGGCATACCAATACCATCAGCAGTTGTGATTTGTAGCGAAACATGATCCCTTGCATTTGATACGATTAAAATATGCAGTTTGCAATTACCTGCCAGCACTAAAACGTGTGATGTATTTAAGTATTGCTTAAGGATAAAGAAAATTTACTGTAATGATTGTTTAACATGAGGCAAGCTATGTTGGCAATAACATGTAATTTTACAAACACTAAGCATTTATTATATGAATTCGACTGCTCAAAATAAACCCGTTATAGGTATTAGTTGTGGAGACACCAATGGTATTGGTCCGGAGATAATTATTAAAACTTTTTGTGATACAAGATTGCTTGAATACTGTACGCCGGTAATTTTTACCAGCAATAAGGTGATTAATTTTTACCGCAAAACACTACCCGATGTAAATTTTAGCTTTAGCAGCATAAAAGATTCTACCCGTATAAACCCAAAACAGGTAAATGTGTACAACTGCTGGGAAGAAGATGGAGACATTACTCCCGGACAGCTTACTGCCGATGCCGGAAATAATGCCGTGATAAGTTTGACCATTGCGGCAGAAGCACTGAAAGCTGGCAAACTGGATGCCCTGGTAACGGCTCCTATTCATAAAAAAAATATTCAGTCCGATACATTTAATTTTCCTGGCCATACCCCATATCTTAAAAACCTTTTTGAGGTAAAAGAAGTGGCTATGTTTATGGTAGCAGAAAATATGAGGGTGGCATTACTTACAGAACATGTGCCGCTTAAAGACGTAGCTCAATATATTACTAAAGAAAATATTTTAAGTAAGCTGCAGGTGATGAACGAATCACTCAAAAAGGATTTTGGCATTAACAAACCAAAAATTGCAGTACTTGGGCTAAACCCTCATGCAGGCGATGAGGGATTGCTGGGCAAAGAAGAAGAAGAGATTATTCGTCCGGCCATTAAAGATGCCAAACAAAAAAATATGCTATGCTTTGGCCCTTACTCCTCCGATGCATTTTTTGCACGTGGCCAGTATGAAAAATTTGATGCGGTGCTTGCCATGTACCACGACCAGGGGTTGATCCCCTTTAAATCTCTGGCACTTGGCGAAGGCGTAAATTTTACTGCAGGTATAAAAGGAGTGCGCACTTCACCCGATCATGGAGTGGCATTTGATATAGCCGGAAAAGGTATTGCAGATGAGTCTTCTTTTAGGGAAGCTGTTTTTACTGCTATTCAAATTATCCATAACAGAAAAGAAAATGGCGAACAATATAAAAACCCGCTGAAGAAAATGAGCGCTGCTGTGTTAAGAAATGCGGTGGATGAAAGGATAAATTTGGATGAAAGCTGATGGAAGGGTTTCAAGGGTTTAAATGGTTTAAAAAGTTTAAAAGGTTTAAAAACGCTGTCTGCCGACGGGCTTTGACCAGTTTTGCCCTTTCCAAAAAAACAAAGCACTCAAATCAGTAATACATTACAAAGATTTCACCTTTCACTTTTCACCCTACCTACCGGGCAACATTAGGAAGTTCGTTATGCTAACAGCATACACTTACAGAAACACAGATTCCGGCAATCCTTTATTAATAGTATAGCTGCTAAATGTTATCTCGGCCCTGCCTTTTTTTGCTTTGGCTTTATCTGCCGGGTTTTTATTAGAGCCATCATCAAAATCAAAAGTTACACCCTTGGGCAGTTTATAATCTTTGGTATTAAAAGAAAAAACGATTTTATCCGGCAAGCCAAAAGAGGCATATTTTCCATAACTCATCTCCAGCTCGTAAGTACCATTTTCTTTGGTAGTTGTTTTTGCCTTAAGGATAAGGTTGGTTATTTCATCAATATAAATGGTGCTTAACACTACATCGCTGTTATCATCATTGGGCAGCAGCCTTGCTACTCTTACGGGTATATTATTTATTTTATCTTTTCCGGCATCAATTACAGTGTAATCATTGTTTCCTAAAATGCTGTTCATATTAATACTCACTGCACCTTTGGGTATAAAAGAAATTCCTTTTTCGCTTTTTACTTTAAGTTTATTGGGCTTTTTAAAATATACTTTTACAGTAGCAATGGGAACTTTTAAAAAAGTTACATTGGTTTTCATTTTTGCTGCCGCTTCATAATCATTTACTTTATCAATTTTTTGTTTGGCCTTTAATATCAGTGAACTGATATCCTGTGCTTTGCCCAACAGGCTGATGCTGCAAATAAATATGGTAAAAAAAAGGTACCTCGTCATTTTTATCATTGGGTATTTTATTAGTGCTGTATTATTAAAAAAAATTTATTAAAAAAATATTTACTCATATATACAGAGTCGTTTTCTGCAACTTAAGAAAGGATATCTTTTCTTTTAAAAACGAAAACTGCTGCGCCGATTAAAATAAAAATATGTGCCAGCAAAATATACAGGCTGTTCCTGATGGCAGGCCAGTTTTCTATACTGCCCTTTATAGGTTCGCCGTCTGCATTTGTATTAATATAAAAAAAACCTTTCCAACCTACGAGGTAAGAAGTAAAAAGCCAGGGCTTAATGGTATTATCTATGATGGGCACATTGATATTACTTATTATGGTGCATACAATAACAATACATACCGTTGCAATAATGGGGCCGATAGAATTTTCTGCAAAAACAGATAACAAAATGGCCAAAGCCGCTATCACCGTTAATGCCACCGCAGCATAACCAAATGCTGCAAAATATCGCCACATAATATCATCTTTGGTTATCTGCAATATCTGCGATTCATCTCCTTTTACCCTAAAGATGAGCATATCGTCTGCACCAAAAATAAGCAGGCTTACAAATAATGCCATCAAAGCCATCCATATTAATAACCCAATGGTGTATATCATCGAAGCCGCAAATTTCACCAATATAATCTGTGTGCGGCTGATAGGTTTTGTTAATAATAACCTGAGTGTGCCCATATTGGCTTCGCCGGAAATAGCATCGCCCGCTACCAGTGCAACCAATATCGGAATTTGTATAAGCAATGTGTTTAAAATGATATAACACATAAAGTACCCATTGATGGCTTTGCTTTTATCCATATCAAAAGTATCCTGCACACTTTGCAGCATCAGGTTCATATAACTACCTCCATCTGCCTTAAAAGCAAATTGAAAAATTGCAACTATAGCAGTAATGGCTGCAAATGCGATATAGGTTCGGGGCCGTTTGGATATTTTATACAATTCAATTTGCAGCAGGTTCCACATAATTAGCAGGGTTGGTTAGAGATAAGAAATAATCTTCCAGTGAATTCATGGGATTAATTGCCATAATACCCGTACCCGTTTCCGTTAGCCATGCTGCCAAAACAGGTATATCATTTTTGTTCATTTGAAGTCGAATAGCCTTTTGGGTGGGTTGCAAATGATCTGCCCATTGAGAGTGCTTTAGCAGTTCAATTGTTTTTAAATCATCCGTAGTTTCCAGTGCTACGATGGTATGGGAAGGATCGAGTAATTCGCTCACTACTCCTTCTGTAATTTTTTTGCCTTTGTGAATGATGATCATCCGGTTGGCTATTTGTTCTATTTCTGTGAGCAGGTGAGAAGAAACAATTACTGTTTTTCCATGTTCCCGGCTTAGGTTAAGGATAAGATTGCGCATATCTGCAATACCCTGTGGATCCAGGCCATTGGTTGGCTCATCCAATATGATCAGTTTGGGATTGTGCACCAGCGCTACGGCTATGCCTAACCGTTGTTTCATTCCCTGGCTATAGGTTTTTACTTTGCTGCTGCTTCTGTCTGCGAGGCCTACCATTTGCAGTTGATCCATTATCAATTTTCGGGAAACCTTTAATCCGCTTAGCCTTGCAAAAATGGAGAGGTTATCGTAAGCGGTAAGGTATTTATACAAATCAGGGCGTTCTATCACTGCTCCTATTTGACTCAACACTTCGTTTCTATGATGCAGTACAGATTTTCCGAATATATTTATTTCGCCGCTGCCGGGTTTTATAAGGGTGAGCAACATGCGGATGGTGGTAGATTTACCGGCACCGTTTTGTCCTAAAAATCCATATACGTCTCCTTCATTTACCGTAAATGAAAGATCATTCACCGCTTTTAAAGTATCAAAATGTTTGGAGAGATTGTTTACCTGCAACATTACGCTCATACAGCAAAATTAACAGTTCCATGCAGGGATTGTTTAGCGTTATGATAAAATTAACTGCAAAAAGTATTTCATTTTTTTTGCTTTAGCTTGTTTGCCCAGGTTTCATATAGGACTGCAGAGCTTTTACATAATCTTCAAAAGCATCAATTCCTTTTTTAGAAATTCTGCAAATGGTGAGTGGATAATTATCTTTAAACTGTTTTGTTACATCAATATAACCGGCATCTTTCAATTTATTAAGTTGCACGCTCAGGTTGCCGGCAGTAGCGTTCGTCTTTTCTCTTATAAATGTAAACTCTGCTTCTTTTACACTAATGAGTAAGCTAATAACGGCCAGCCTAAGCTGCGAATGCAATATGGGATCCAGTTCTTTAAACATTTGTTACTACAGAATTCTTTTTTGCCTGCCTGTATTCTCTTTCCATAATAAGCCCCGGGATAAACCAGGCCATGATAGCCGAAAAAGCTGTTAATAAAAGATCTATTTTATAAGGAGTGTACACTGTAATGACACTGCATAACCAGCAAAAAATTCCTCCCCACAACATGGGTTTGAATTTACATGCAGCACCTGTAATAAAAGTGGGCAAGCCATATAAAATCAAAAATAATGGCATTACAAATTCACTAAATTTAAAAGCAGATGCATGACCGGCGAGTGTTTTATATTCCTGTGATACCGGGCTCCAGGCTGCAAAAGTAAGATTTACTACATGAATCAACAGAAAGATACTAATGCCAAAAGCAAGCCATATATAATCTATAAAACGATCGTCGTAAGACCTTGCTTTACGTTCCTTTTTTTCTTTGATGGTGATAAATATTTGTGGAATGATAGCTGCCAGTGTGATCAGGTTAATATCAAATGGTAACTTATACCCGAATTGTATTTCTGATAACCGTACCAAAGAACAAACGGCTATAACCAATCCCCATAACATGGCACCCACGCCTGTATCATGATAGGCATCTTTGGCTTTATTGATCATAGTATTGATCAGTTGCAGGCTTTCTTCGTACGTAATTTTTTTATCTTCCATTTATATTATATGTTGCTTTAAGTATTTTTTACGCAAATAAATACCTGGTATAATCCATGCTGCCAGCACAGCAGCACTTATAAGTAAAAGATGGAATTGCTGTGGAATAAAAAGGCTCGAAATAGCCAATGCCCAACAGCAGATCCCTCCTATAAAAAGTGGCTTTACTTTTAATATGGCCCCCGATAAAAATGTGGGAATAGCATACACTACCAATATTACAGGATAAATAAGCTGGTAGCTTTTATTAAACTGCAAAATAATTATCAATATAAATAAACAGGCTATAAAGCATGTCCACACATATCCCAGTATTTCATCAGTGTAGGTTTTTACTTTTTCTTTTTTCTTTTTGCGTGCAAGAAAAATGGTTTGGTAAATAAGTACCACCCAGGTTAACATCCACACATAATAAGCCTGCTGATAATTATAAAAATAAATGGCTATAAACTGGGCAACACTGCAGATAAGAATTGCAATTCCCCAAACAAGATAGAGTGTACCCGATTCGCTGAAATTGTTTTTAGCCTTATTGATCATTGATTCAATCAACTGCAGGCTGCTTTGTTCATTTAAAGGTTGTTCCATAATAAAAAATTGTAATTCTCCTTAAAGAAAATCAATCCAACTGAAATGAAATTATTTACATTCCTCCAGTATTTTTGCGGTCATTTCTTTTCCCCAGTTTGGATGCATGGGAGATGCAGGCGTAAAGGATTCAAATTTTTTCATCGCTGATTCCAATTGCACTTTGGCTGTTTTACAGCCGCCCCCAAAATTTTCGGGTGTGTACTTCAAAGCTTGTCCAATAAGCATGTCGGGCCTTGGATTGGTGGGATCCTGCTGCATGGCTGTTTCCAGTTGCTTGCTGCTTTCCGGGCCATATTGCATATATCGCT
>JBBRFX010000167.1:0-8531 GCA_038241275.1 Chitinophagales bacterium | reverse complement strand
TATATGGTATAGCCGGGATGATGCTGTAGTACTGGCATCTCCAACAATCACTTCATTTTTTGCAGTGAATGAAAAAGACAGGGTTACTTTAAAATGGACCACTGAAAATGAAAGTAATAATGAGCAGTTTATTATAGAGCGATCTATAGATTTTGGCCGCACGTATAGCGTTATTGGCAGCCTGCCCGGCAAAGGATTTAATACACATATAAATACATATGCGGTTACGGATATGCAGCCATTTGATGGAGTAGCTTATTACAGGCTGGTACAAAAAATGCCCAATGGCGAACAACGATTGTCAGATATTAAAGCAATAGATCGGGGCATAAAGGCACAAACTTATTTTACTATTTATCCAAACCCGGTTCATGGAATATTAACCATAAAACTGGTAGCTGCTGTTACAGAAAAAACAGTGGTAGAATTATTTGATATGGCAGGAAGAAGGGTAGCAGCACAAAACGTTCAAATAAAAAATGGCGAACAGCAGATACCTTTTAATATGACCGGGCTGCATACCGGAACCTATATTTTAAAAATGAAAGCCGGAAAAGTATTATTAACCCAACTGGTAAATAAATTTTAAAAAAAGAAAAGAGGAGTAAATATATTTTATAAAGCCCGGCATTTTTGCCGGGCTTTATTGTGTTTTATATAGATGAATTGGAGGGTTAAAAATTATTGGCTTATATCTACCAACCCGTTTTTTATAGAATAAATAGCCAGGCCCACCCTTGTTTTTACATTCAGTTTCTCAAAGAGGGCATCCCTGTATCCATCAATAGTGCGGGGGCTAACAAACATTTTTTCTGCAATTTCTTTATAGGTCATTTCGGTGCAGGTATATTTTAAAAAATCTTTTTCCCGATCGTTTAGGTTATTTGGTTTTTTTGTATGGCCGCAATCATCATCCATTTGGTTAATAGCGTGAATGAGTTTGCCGCTCACCAGGTCTGAATAAAAAAAGCCTTTATGTACCAGGTCGTGCAGGGCAGCTTTTAACAAAGCAGGATCACTGTCTTTTAAAATATACCCCTTGGCCCCGCACTTCAGCATATTGATGATGGCATTTTCATTATCATACATACTAAGCGCCAGGACTTTTACATCGGGGTGATGTTGTTTCAGCCACCTCGCCGTTTCATATCCATCCATATCGGGCATATTAATATCCAGCATCACTATATCGGGAACTGCACCGGGTTTTAATTTTTCAATTAAATCTTTCCCGTTATCGGCTTCAAATAAAACCGTATGCCCCAGGCTTTTTAAAAGTCCGGCCAGGCCATTGCGAAGCAAAACATGATCATCTGTAAGAACAATACTTGCCATAGATAAATTTTTATGCTGTGGTATTTGGTAATTGAATGAGTACGCTTGTGCCATGGCCGGGGCTTGATTGTATGGAAAACAAAGCGCCCACCAGCGATGCCCTGTTCTTCATATTGTTTAGCCCAATACCTGTTTCGGTAGCTTCCAAACGGCCTGCATCAAAGCCTTCTCCATCGTCATTAATGGTCATTTTAAAAACAGCCATTCCATACAACAATTCAATGCAGATATTTTTTGCCCTGCTATGTTTTACGGTATTGTTCAAAGATTCCTGCACAATGCGAAACAATACCATTTCATGCTGTGCCGGCAGCTTGTATGGCTCGCCGCTTAAAGTTAAATGCGTTTCAAATTGCCCTGTATTGGCAATAATCTTCAGTTCATTATCTATGGCATCCTGCAGGCCAAGGTCTGCAATCTTATCGCCATTCAGGCTGCGGCTCAGGTCCCTCAAATCGTTGATGGCTTTGCTCACCAGTTGAATGCTGCTTTGAATTTTCTGTTCTTTATTAGCGCCTTCCTCAATATCCAGTGTATTTAAATTTAGTTTGGCCAGGCTCAATACCTGGCCCACGTTATCATGTATTTCCTGGGAGATGGTGCGAAGGGTTTGTTCCTGTATTTCGAGTTGGGTTTGGAGGAGGGCTTGGGAGTGTTGGGATTGCATGAGATTTTTTTCAATTTTATTTTGAAATTGTTTTTTTTTAAACATCAAAATAAAGGAAATTAAGAAACCTCCAACAAGGATTAATACAGAAGTCCCTACAAGAACAATGTAAAATACTACTTCATAGGTTTTTGCTTCCATATAAATGATATTGAAAAAAAAGCATACATCTGAATTATTAATGTAAACCTTATGATCTTATAAAGATACGCATGTGTCTTAATGGATTGATAGGCGATAAAATCGAAAGCGCTTAGATAAAAGAAAAATCCCAGAAAAAAAAACAATAAGCCAGTGCTAATCCAGAACATAGGGTATTTTACTAAAATTATCTCTTCTTCAGTTTTAAGCAGTTGCCTAAAATAATGGTAGAGATACCAAATTATTAATATAGAACCAATGCGATAAGTGATAGTGTGAAAGCTGTTATATCCTTGTATCAAAACAATATTCAAAATAGTAAACAGCAAGAATATTACTGAGGAGTAAAGAATGATTTTCTTTACTTTAATTGAATTGATATATTGGTAAAATATAAAACTATAAAATAAAATTTCTAAGGTAGATATGATGTTAGCCAGCCAATGATTTCTCTTGTCAATAAAAAAAAAATCCCATTTGCTTAAGATCCCATATTCATATGTCACTATAATAGCCAAAAAAGGAAGAAACCACCGTAATGGAGTTTCCTTAATTTTTTTATAATTGACCAAGCAAACTATCAATGATAGTAATTCAAACCAAAAATAGATAGGTAGTTTCATGTTAATTATGGGCATGTGTCGTCTGGAGGACAAAGAGTTCCATGATTATAAGGGCCACCTCCTATTGTTACATAGTTTAGATTATCCTCCTGAACAGGCTTGCCACTTGGTCTTGTCATTCCATTAAATTTAGTAGGAACCAAAATTGTTGTAAGAAAGAGGGGATGTTTGCTGTCATTATAAGCGTGTACACCAAAATAAATTCTAATACCTAAACCTTGGGGATTCTCAAGATCAAGCCTGTTTTTCTCTAAAAAATCTTTTATCTCCGAAAGCTCAAAAAAACAACTTTGTGCGTCAGGACTTTTTCTTTGTGGTTCATCTGCTGATGGAAAAGGTATATCATATCTTCTAGCCGACGCATTATATGCATTTTTGAATCGTTCCAATTCCAGCACAGTTATGAATTGCCCGGCGAGAGCCAAAAATTCCGCACTATCTTTATTATTCTCAAAAATTTCCCGAATCTCATCATTGTCAATTGATTTTTCGACAATACCCAATGCCTGCCTCGATGTGAGATAGCCTTTCGATTGTAAAATTTGAATGTTTTCTGGAGAAATCGTAGTTGATGTAGGATTTAAACTCTGAACTGATTGTACTACTTTAATTGGCATAAATAAGGTTTTTTAAATTAATAGTTTAAAATACTACACAAATTTGAAGATTACAAATATTTAGTTCAATAGCACTTTCACCTTTCTTTTACCGTGTTTTCACCCTTATGTTTTAGGTGAATTAGCTCTTGATAATTTTTGATGTGTTTTAGAATATTGGGCTTTAAAAATAACCTGTCAGCCGGGAACGAATATCTCGAGTTGGCCCAAAGTCTATTATATGAAAAATATAAACACACTTATTGATCTTAAAAAAGAATTAGTCAATGATGTTAGTCTTCAGAATCAGTTCAAAGAAGACCCGGTTAAAGCAGCACAAAATGTAATTGAAGGGAGGTCAGTTGTGCCTGATAACTGGATTTACAGGATAGTGGTGGGTTCCTTGGGATTATCTGTGATTCTAGTGATTATAGGCACAATAATACTTAATCCCGATGCTGATAAGAATTTACCTACTGTATTTACAGCAATCGCCTCAGGCGCAATAGGAGCTTTAGCAGGATTACTTGCGCCCTCTCCTGCAAAATAGAAAGTATAGAATTATACCGGGTAGCCGAAAACGGGATTAAAGAGTAGGCGATTTAAAAATATATTTTATGCATACAGAATTAATTTATGCAGTAACAGCAGTTGTGGTCCATATTCACAAATCTAACCCGCAACGATTGCATGTAACAGCAACCGGCAATGCCAGTAGTGGTAGCCAATCAAACGCAAGGCTTGAAAGAAGAATTTATGTTGTATTTCCTGCCGATGGAATTCAGGAGTATGATTTTTTAATAGATGTACCCGATGGGCCTACAACTGCTGACATAAAAAGCCATACAGTATCTGATACCTGGGAAAGTTTTCCAGTGGAGTTAAAAGGAGTAAGGGTGTATGCAAATTCTGGTAATATGGAAGAAAAGTCGTAATTATTTCATAAACCCTAAAAAAATAAAACAAAAAATGTCAAAAGTAAATATACAATCTGCCATTGCAGAATACCATCAAATGATGACTGCAATGGGTATGGATATGCATAGTTTTCATGCAACCTGGCATGAAAATAACCCCGACCCAAACGGCCCTCCAGCACCAGATCCAAACTGGGGGACAAATAATAAGTTTGGAAATAATTTTCTGCAAATGCATCACGAAATGGTCAAATCAAAAGATAATGAGCAAAAGTTTATTATGCATCATCAAAGCATAGTTAGCTGGTTCCAATCTAAACATTATGATCTTCCTGCAGAGTGGAACCCTTTAACAGCAATCCCCTCTGAATTGGCTTTTAATACACAAGATCCTTCATTAAAAAGGAGAACAAATAATCCTCAGTTTGAACTGCCTAAATATTTTACTGTGCAGGGTATAGGAGCCGGAGAAAAACCTGAACCAATTACAAGGGCAAGAAAGTTGGCAGATTTTAAAAACCTTAATCAATTAGGATGTTGTGTTGTATATCCGCACAACTCCTGGCATGTGGCTATCGGGGGCGCTATGCTGGCCTTTGATACAGCCATAGATGACCCCATTTTTTATTTTGGTGTTCATTGGCATATTGATAAAGTATTTGATGCTTACAAAAATTTGCCTGTTGTATTTGATGTGCTTAAAAAAGCAAAAGCAATAGATGTACCAGAAAAATTTACTGAAGAAGAAATGGGGAAATTAAAAACTGCAAAAGAGTTGGGTTTAAGAATAAGGAGTAAGGATGTTGTTTAGATGTATTGAAAAAAGAGTAATTGTAAAAAAATAAAACCGGGTAGCCGAAAACGGGGTTTAGAGTAGGCAATAAAATAAATTTTATGCCACAAAAAAAAATAGACATTGAATTGAGGATTCAAAAGACTGGATCTGTATTTAGCTGGGAAGTATATCTGGAAAATACTAATTCTAGTTCTCGGGTTGCTAATGGTTGGGATTACGATCCTGTTAAAGGGTATTATTATGTAACTCTTGATAAATATCCTATCAGCGATGGGGCACTGGATGTTTTTCTAGGTTGTGAAGGAAAGCAAGGAGGAAAAACCAGTTGTGCAGTATTTATTAATTCCAAAGAACAAACCTCCAAAGTCAAGTGCAATAATACAGATCCTAACTATGGGCATGGTGCCTACCAATTATAAACTTATATGATAATCTAAAAAATAAAATATGAAACAAACATTTTTTTTTCTAATAGTATTTTTGCTTTTTGTACAAGACATCACTGCTCAACTACTACTCGAAAATAAGACGGGCGATGTACAATTTGTACCTCTGATATCAATAACAGAAACGCAAACGCAAAAAAGTAGTGGGATAATAAAACTTAACACAGGTGATCAAAGCATTGGAATTGATTATTTCAATGCCCCAAATGCTATAGGTAGTCCAAAGTATAAATTTTGGTCGTTTGGAGCGAAAGCAAAACCTACTGAGGGGTATGCGTCGGTATTGAAAAATGGCCAATTTTCTCCCGGGATTACGCTTTCTGGAGCGATAACACAAGTTAAACTATTTGACCGAGAAGCTACCAAGCCGGAAAATAATTTTTTCGATTGGGGAGCATTGTATTTTAATTATGCAATAAATAAATATCAACTGTATAAAAGTGATACACTTTTTAAGAACCAAGTTTATTCAACAAATTTTAACGGTTTGGGACTCGGAATTAATTACAATATTTTGCTAAAAAGTAGCTTATTAATTAGCGTAAAGTTTGGTTATGCACGAAAGAATAATTATAATGATTTAAATGGTATAGAAGTACGGGATACTAAGATTTATTTTGATACAGCTTCAAATACAAGAAGAGATATAATAACCACAAAAACAGCAAAACAAGGAACATTCAAAGAGTTTGACAGTTATCCATTTAGCTTGGCCCTCACAAAGCTCACCTCTGATGACCCGTCAAACAAAGGGTTATCCTTTGGTTACAGCATTTATTTGAATGTTTCACCCACTAATACTGATAAACCAAATACGACTACCGGCTGTATTTTGTATTTGGCGAAAATGAAAGAAGGAATTAGCACACCGACGCTGGGCTTAAATTTCCAGTTCAGCGACTTTTTTGACGTGAATGGAATCAATAATGGGCTTTTAAAAAGATTATCTGTAGGTTTAACGACAAATTTTTCAATCTTTTAGCTAAATATGGTTGAGAAGGCTGTTTACACTTTTTGCCTAAAAGCGCCAATCTGCACATTTCATTTTCATTTGGTAACAATCTGTAACCAACTGACTTCCCTCTTTTTTAAGTCTGTGCTTAAATACTTTTCAATATTTTACGGGCTTCGGGCTATCGCTTAGCACCGCTCTACATCTACAATGCTGAAATACCACATCCCTTCCACTTCATTGATGTACAAAATGAAATTTTCAACTTTCATCTACGAATCTCAATTTATTCACCCCACTTTCTTTTAATTCTTTTTCATTGTTTTGATATAAAATACGGTACACATCGCTTGAAAAAGTAAATGCATTTTCCAGGGAACCTTTATACTCCTCTGTATAATTCCTGTCGGTAATTTGCTTGCACAGTTCTTCCAAAAAACAGCTTTCGCCAAATTCCAGCAGTACTTTTTCACAGGCTTCCTCCATTTGTATGGTATGGGTAAATTTGCTTGCAGATATCTCATCAACTTCTACCAGGCCGCTTTGCGGAATATGCTGTACCAGCAATTTGTTTACCGTGCGCAGGGCAGCTTCAAACTGTTTCATAAACGGATATTTATAGCCATCGCTAAATTTTCCGCTGCTGTCAAAAACAAATTGTGCCACAAAGGCCATTTTGGCTAACTCCTCTAATTCTTCTTTGCTGGCTTCAAATTTTACTTCCATCTGTGCGTTATTTTTTACAATTTACCTTGTCTTTTTATAATAAATCAAGTGTACACTATTTCTTTTTTCCTTTTGTATATCCTTACTTCAATTTTTTATCTCCCTTTCCTTCCCGCAACTCTTTTGCATTTAAACCACTCACTACTTTTTTACCCGTTTTTGCTTCAATGGCTTTGCGG
This sequence comes from Chitinophagales bacterium, assembly GCA_038241275.1. Lineage (GTDB taxonomy): Bacteria > Bacteroidota > Bacteroidia > Chitinophagales > Chitinophagaceae > Ferruginibacter. The sequence goes on along the minus strand of JBBRFX010000167.1, from coordinate 1,153 downwards.
GTATTGCCTGCTATAACGCCACCCTGTTTTGCAATGGTTTTATTTTCATCAAGGTTTTTAGGTTTCCTTTCATTACTTATTTCGGTGGTGCTGGCTTCGGCAAGCATGTTAAGCACCAGCTCCAGGTTAGTCATATTGTCACGCAGGTTTTCTTTTTTTAAACCTTTCAGTTTTTTATATTCTTTTACCGTTTTGTCGCTCCAGCCTTTGGTAATGATATCTGTAAGTATGGCAAATTCCTGGCCCTTTTTTACGCCACGTTTTTCCACTCATCGGTGAGTTCTTTTCGAACTTCAATACTTTTTAACCTTTGATTTATCCACTCTTTACTGTACCCCAGTTTTAAATAATTTTCCATGGCACGGTCTATACTTTTTTCGGGGTCTTGTATTTCTTCAATACGTTCGTAACCTGTTTTGGCGAGCCATTGCTTAAAAGGTTCTGCTTTGGGCGAAGGGATAGACTGGATAAGACGCAGGAGTTGTTCTGTATCTGCTACATCAGTATAGCGCATTTTACCATCTGCTGCCTCCATTTTCAAAGCGTTACAATTTGTAACGGTTTCATTTCCCTCATCTTTCAGGCGCTTCTTTAATACCCGCCAATACACTTGCGGATTGGGGCTGTTGGTTAAAACAGCAATAATATCCACGATAGCAAAATACCAGGTTTCGGCATCTGCATCCCATTCGCTGCGAATTTTTTTGTCGTCAAACAGTTTAATATTACTCATGATTTTTTCTTTTTAGTTTTCCACTTCTACACAAAAAATCCTTCCAGTATGGCCTTTCTCTCCAAAAGAGAATAAGCCCAGCCTTTATTAATTCGTATCTACTTTTTTCTTACCCTTTTTTTCTTTTACAAACATCCCCGCAGTATACCTGTCATATAACTCAAACAAAAACTCAATCCTTTTCGTTTCATTAATAAATGGTTGAGGGCGGTAACATAAATCCACTGCCTTATCTAATTGCTGGTGGGCTTTTACCAATACCGGCGGCATCGTGTTGGGGTCGTATAAATCAGCTAAAGAACTATTAGGAAATTGCAGCCTTGCATCCAATACCGCCTGCGCTGCTTTTTCTACCGCTTCTTTTTGTTTTTCGGTGGGGCTTTCGGGCCAGGGGAAATTGTTGTAGACAATGGTGTTAGA
>JBBRFX010000166.1:0-8559 GCA_038241275.1 Chitinophagales bacterium | reverse complement strand
AATTACAGGTTCGTCTTCCTGTACTGTTTTTTGCAAAGGCAGCGGCTCCTCGTTTAGATTGGATTCTGGAATGTTTGGCTTCACCTGTGCATAAATTTGCGTTGGCTTGGCCAGGAATCCCCCCGACGAAAGGGGTTTTCCTTTATTGCTAGCATCTTCTTTTTGTATTGAATTGTTTTGGGTGTTTACAGATTCTGTGCTGCTGGCAGGGTTTTGAAGAGGTACCGGAGTTGTGTTGCCAAGATCAAACTCTATTACAGGGTTTTGATTTGGAGCCGAAGATATTTCAAAATAAATTGGAGCATCATCCGATTTATCCACAGTAGAATTACTAAGTACTTCTCCTTTTATTTCTTCTGCCGGTTGTTGTACCTGAAGCGTTTCGCTGAGTACCGGCATCAAAAGATCGGTTGTTTCTTTAGGCAATTCTTTTATTTCCTGTACCGGTTCCTGTGCAGGCACTTCAATAACGGCTGCCTTCTTTTCTTCTATTAAATCAAATTGCAATGTAGGTTGCTGCGATATAGGATGCACCGTTTTTGGCATCTCCAGTTCCATTACAATTTTTTCTGATTTGGTTTCTGCAACAGTATCGTTTTTTTGTTGTTTTGGAAATGGATCTTTATGTTCAAAACCTGTTGCAATTAATGTAATACTTATGTCGCTGCCAAGGGTATTGTCGTAGCCCAAACCAAGAATTACATCCGTATCTTCCCCAGCATGACTCAATAAATAATTTTGAATAATTTCTACTTCATCCATGGTAAACTCGTGTTCTCCTTCGGATGAATTGATATTAATAAGAATCCATTTTGCACCACGAATATCATTGTCATTTAGCAACGGAGAATTCAATGCATTCTCTATTGCCATCTGTGCCCTGTCTTCTCCCTGTGCAACAGCGCTGCCCAGGATAGCCACGCCACCATTACTCATTACGGTGCACACATCCGCAAAATCTACATTTATCTGGCCGGTACTGTTGATTACATCGGTAATACATTTAGCTGCTGTTGCCAGTACATTATCTGCCTTGGCAAATGCTTCTTTCATTTTTAAATTTCCAAACTGGTGACGTAGTTTATCATTGCTTATTACCAGCAAAGTATCTACATGACTCTTTAAAAGCATGATGCCTTCTTCTGCCTGTGCAATACGTTTTTTTCCCTCGTATGCAAAAGGTGTGGTTACAATACCCACAGTAAGAATCCCAAGGTCCTTACAAATTTTTGCCAGGATTGGTGCGCCACCTGTACCGGTACCACCACCCATACCTGCTGTAATAAATGCCATCTTGGTGTTTACTTCCAGTATACGTTTAATTTCTTCCAGGCTTTCTTCTGTTGCCTGCCTGCCAATGGCAGGATTGGCGCCAGCTCCAAGGCCCTGGGTAAGATGCGGGCCCAACTGTATCTTGTTAGGTACTCTGCTGAGTGCAATTGCCTGTGCATCTGTATTACATATTATAAAGTCTACGCCATCTATATTTTGCGCAAACATGTGGTTTACTGCGTTGCTGCCGCCGCCACCCACACCAATAACCTTGATGATGGATGACTGATCTTTTGGCAAATCAAATTGAATCATGTTTGTAGTTTTTGTGTTAGTAAGTATTTTCTATGTGTTAATCGTGAATGGTGAATGGTGAATGGGCAATGGTCAATGGTCAATTGTGAATTGTACCTTTCACTTTCACTTTTCATGATTTGAAGAAAGTTATCAAAACACTATAAGGTTTCTTCGCCCACTACCCAACACACAAGCACTTATAGGTTTTGGCCTTTCACTTTTCACCTTTCACTTTTGACTTTTTAATTTTTAATTTTTAATTTTTACTTTTTAATTTTTACTTTTTAATTTTTACTTTCCCCCCTTCTTAAAACTTCGTATCCTCTTCTTCTTTAAACAACTCTATCAGGTTTGTTTTAAACTTATCCATAAAGCCCTGCAATGTTTTACGTTGTTTTATTTTCACTTCTTTTTCTACTATTATTTCTTCTTCTACCTGCTCCACTTCTACTTTGGGTACTTCTACCCTTGTAAAATTGGGTGCCATTTGTTTGTTTTTGTTTTCGTAATCGTTGTAGCCTTTTAAGATTAAACCAATACAGGTACTATACATCGGTTTTGCAAGCTCATCTATATGACCGCCACTCAGGTGTTCGTTGGGGAAACCAATTCTTGCATTTAAGCCGGTAACATATTCTGTTAACTGAATCAAATGTTTTAACTGAGAACCGCCGCCGGTAAGTATTACACCACCATTGAGCATGCGGTTGTCTAATCCAACCTGTTTTAAATGATAGGTTACAAAATCCATGATCTCACTCATGCGGGCCTGTATGATATTGGCCAGGTTCTTTACAGAAATTTCTTTTGGTGCCATGCCACGCAATCCGGGAATGGTGATGAATGCATTGGCTTTGGCTTCGTCGCTAAGGGCGCTGCCAAATTGAATTTTCATTTGTTCGGCCTGTGTTTTTAAAACACCCAACCCTGTTTTAATATCATTCGTAATATTTTCTCCACCAAAAGGAATCACGGCAGTGTGCTTTAAAATACCTTCATAAAAAACAGCTAAATCTGTTGTTCCTCCACCAATATCTACGATAGCTACTCCTGCTTCCAAATCCTGGTCGCACATTACTGCTGCTGCAGAAGCCAATGGCTGTAATACCAAATCTTTGGTAGTCAATCCAGATTTTTCTACACTGCGGTTAATATTGCGGATGGCATTTTTATCGCCGGTGATAATATGAAAATTAGCGCCCACTTTTACTCCACTATACCCAATTGGATTTGGTATGTTCTGAAAATTATCTACCGTAAACTCCTGTGGAATCACATCGATAATTTTATCTCCTGCGGGAATATAAGTACGATACTGATCTGCCACCAGCCTGTCTATCTCTACCTGTGTAATTTCATCGTCCAGGTTTTGACGTACAATATCACCCCTTGTTTGAAGACTTTTAATATGATGGCCTGCAATACCTACATACACTTCGTTTATCTGCAGGTTTGGATTGGATGCATAGCAGTTTTCCAATGCGGTTTGAATGGCTTTAATGGTTTGGTCAATATTTAATACCATACCGTGTTGCACTCCGTTACTGTTGGCCCGGCCAAAACCCAGTATTTCAAGTTTGCCGAATTCATTCTTACGGCCAGCAATAGCTGCAATTTTAGTGGTGCCGATATCCAATCCAACAATAATGGGCTGTTCCTGAATCATAGTTGTGAGTTTAGTTTGTGTGTGTGTTGTTATTTGTATGTGTTGTTGTGTGTTGTTGTGTGTTGTTGTGTGTTGTTGTGTGTTGTTTGTTTGGTGTTTGGTATTTGGTGCTTCGAACTTCTTTTTACTTCAATCCTTACTGATGATGTTAGTCCCGCCTTGTCCCAAATCATAAATCCAAAATCATAAATCTCAAATTCTACCTCCTGTTCATCACCGCCTTTGGTTTTTGTACCGGCGGTTTTGCCGGCGTTATTTTTTTAGGCGCAACAACCGGTTTTATTTTTACGGGTGTTGTTTTGTTAGTTGTTACCGGTTTCTTTTTAATGACTGTTTTATTTATTGGAGCAGCCGGTGCCGTTATGATTATTGCTGCTGCAGGTATTTTTTCTACCGGGCTGTTAACTTCCATAGCAGGTTGCTGCCCTTCATCTTCTCTTTGCACAGACTGTTGTATCATACTGCTGTCTGCCGATGCCCTGTCATTTTCCGGGGCAAAAAATCTTACAGAATCTTCTGCCTGCCTTGCAGACCTTTCTGCAATGAGCTGCATGATTTGCAGAGCACGCAATGAGTCAGAAGTTTTGTCGGCAGCATCTTTAATTTTTGCTACTACCTGGTTTTTATATTGCAGGTTTATAACACTGTATTTGCTCCAGCCGGTTTTTGTAATGACTGCTTTATAAAATATTCTAAGCTTATTAAACTTTTCTGCCACATCCTCTGCATCTCCAAAAACAATTAACTGGTTGCCAATTTTGGGTATCATTTCAAAATTGCGCTGAGGGGTGATATCTACCTGCTCTATCATGGCCATTAAAAAACTGTCGGCCTGCAATGCATGGCTTAATACTTTGATATCTGTTATCAAATTACTGTCGGCCTTAGATAAAAAATCAGGGTTGTGTGCAAACCCCGTAAACACGGGCAGCCTTGCAGAAAATTTATCACTCAAGGGTAATACTGTTATACTGCTATCAATATAAAAGCTTTTACCTGTTAAAGAAAACACTCTTGCTACGGGCTCTCTTTCGTCTATCGAAACCCTTAGAATATCATTATTATCAAAGAACAATTCTGCATTTTTTATCCAAACATCTTTTTCCAGGTTATTTTCAATTGCAGCAAGATTAAACTCGTTGATGCCTCTGCCCTCAGGATTTGCGCCGGCATAATTTTTAATAATGTTGAGTACATCCGTTTTATCTATAAAAAAATTATTGCTCACTCCGCTAATCTCTATTTCAATTCCTTTGCAGGTTTTTACATTTTTAATTCGCACTGCAGCTACCAGCAATACAATACCACTTACCCCTATCGCAAACCATACGATGGTAAATAATATTTTCCTGATATTTAGTTTAGGCGTACTCAATTGCTGCTGATTAATATTTTTCGTAATGGTTCTATTAATGTATCTATATCTCCTGCCCCGCTTGTAATAAATAGTTCTACTTTATTTTCTTTTGTCCATTGCAGTAATTCATCTTTTTCTTTAATAGATTTTTGTGCACTGGTCATTTTATCCAATATCAATTGGCTGCTCACCCCCGGCACCGGCAATTCCCTGGCCGGATAAATGGGCAACAGAATAGTTTCATCTGCTATACTCAGCACTTCTGCAAAACCATCTGCCAAATCATTGGTACGACTAAACAGGTGTGGCTGAAAAACCACGGTACATTTTTTACCCGGAAACAATTCCTTTGCACTATTTATCAATGCCCTCAGTTCTTCCGGATGATGTGCGTAGTCGTCTATCATCACAACATCCTTTGCTTTTAAAATGTACTCAAACCTTCTTTTAACGCCTGCAAAACTTGCAACTGCTTTTTTTATTTTATCCTCTTCAATATCGAGATGTCCTGCTACTGCAATGGCTGCAATCACATTTTCAATATTGTGCATTCCACCCATGTTCAATTCTACATCCTTAATAATTCGTTGCCCAATCACTAAATCAAAAAAATAACTGCCATTTTTTATGCTGATATTTTTTGTATGAATATCGGCGCTGCTGTCTGTGGCTGCATACGTTTTATTATGTGCCGCTATAAAATCATTGGTTCTTACCAATCCTTTTTTGCTAATGAGTAATCCACCCTCTTTTATCCTGCCGGTGAATGCTACAAAAGCATCCTGCATATTTTTTTCGGTACCATAAATATCCAGGTGGTCGGCATCCATGGCTGTAATTACGGCCACATCCGGACTAAGCTGTAAAAAACTGCGGTCATATTCATCTGCCTCTGCTACACATACTTCTTTATCACTACTCCAAAAATTACTATTGTAATTAGTGGCTATTCCACCTAAAAAAGCATTACATCCATAACCACTATCCCTTAAAATATGAGCCACCATAGCGCTGGTAGTTGTTTTGCCATGCGTACCTGCCACACAAATATTAAAATTGTTTTTGGTGATTAATCCCAGCACTTTGCTTCTTTTAAGCAATTGATAATTGTTATCCCTGTAATAATTCAATTCTGTATGACCAGCAGGGATTGCCGGTGTGTACACAACTATGTTTGCCTTTTTGTCAATGAGCTGTACATTATCTTCATAATGTATAAACATTCCTTCTGCTTCCAATTGCAGGGTGAGGGCAGTAGCTGTTTTATCATAACCGCTTACTTTAACTCCCTTGCTGTTAAAATATCTTGCCAGTGCACTCATGCCGATACCTCCTATGCCAAGAAAATAAACAGAAGCCTCCCCAACCCCCAGGGGGGATTTTTGGAAAGTCTCTAATATATTGTTCGTTTCTGTCATTGAGTGAGGTAATATTTTTATACTTTATTTATTTTTCAAATGGTCCAATATCACTTCTGCTATGCTCATATCTGCATCGGTTATTGCCAGCCTGCCGATATTTTCTTTTAATTGATTTTGTGTTGAAATATCTTTTGACATTGCAATAACTGACGGCACCAACATTTGTAACGCTTCCTCATCTTTTATCATTTGTGCTGCCTGCTTATTTACCAAAGTTTTTGCATTTACCGTTTGATGATCCTCTGCTGCAAACGGATAAGGCACAAACAACACCGGTTTTTTTACTACACATAATTCTGCAATGGCCATTGCCCCGCTCCTGCTGATAACCATATCTGCCGCTGCATAGGCAAATTCCATTTGGCTAATAAAATCACTTACAAAAACATTTGTTTTACCCTTTACTCTTTCTACAGCTTTTGTTTTATACCCGGTACCTGTTTGCCAAATCAACTGAAGGTTATTCTGTTCAAACAAATCAATATTTTTATCAATTGCTTCGTTAATGCTATTTGCCCCCAGGCTCCCGCCAATACTCAGCACCACTTTTTTATCGGCACTCAGTCCAAAATGTTTTAAAGCGGCTTCTTTTGTAACATTGCTATTGGTGATGCTTTGCCTAACCGGGTTGCCGGAAATGATAATTTTTTCTACTGGAAAAAAATTTTCCATTCCTGCTGAAGCTGTAAATATGCCGGTAGCTTTTTTGCCCAACATCATATTGCTCTTACCTGCAAACGAATTACTCTCATGAATAAAAGTAGGAATGCCCTGGCTTTGTGCATATCGCAAAACCGGAAAGCTGGAATAACCTCCTACTCCTATCACTGCAGATGGCTTAAATTTTTTAATGATTGCCGCCACCTGGAAAAAACTTTTTACCAGTTTAAAAGGCAAACCGATATTTTTAATCAAAGAACTTCTGTTAAACCCTGCTATATCCAAACCTTTTATTTCATAACCTGCCTGTGGTACTTTTTCCATTTCCATTTTTCCATTGGCACCTACAAAAAGTATCTGCGATTGTGGTGCTAATTTTTTTATAGCATTGGCAATGGCAATGGCAGGAAAAATATGACCTCCTGTACCTCCGCCAGCAATGATGAAAGACAGCCCGCCCCTGTCCCCTAAAGGGGAACTTAGATTGTTAATATTTACTCTATCTTTTATCATCATTTATTCTAAAGCCTGCTCGCATTTATTTTAATTACTTTTCAATTTTTTATTTTCGCCTAAGACTATGTTACTACCGTCTTAAGTTCCCCTTTAGGGGACAGGGGTTTCCCTTCCTGTTGTTCTACATTTCTTGCAACACTTAAAATAATTCCTATAGACAAACAGGTGAATAAAAAGCTACTGCCACCCATACTTACCAGCGGAAGTGTTACTCCGGTATTGGGAAACAGGTTTACATTTACCGCCATATTGGCCACGGCCTGTATCACGAGCATAAAACTGAGTGCCAGTGCCAGGAATGCACCAAATGCAAATGGGCATTTTCTATAAATACGAATACACCTGAACAAAAACAACAGGTAAATGAATATGATAGCTGCTCCTCCAATTAATCCATACTCTTCTATAATGATGGCATAAATAAAATCGCTGTAACTATGTGGTAAAAAATTTCGTGCCTGGCTATTACCCGGACCCCTGCCTACCCAGCCTCCATTAGCAATGGCAATCTTTGCCTGGTTAATCTGGTACATCTTTTCATTGTCATCTTCTTTTTTGCTGTACACAAAAGTTTGTATGCGGCTAACCCATGTGGGTATGCGGCCTGCTGAAAAAATAGCCGGCAGTTTTTTTGCTTCGCCTGCTTCTTTATCATAATTAGTTACAGCCACTGCAAATAACAATGCCACTGGTATGGCTGCAACGGCTATGGTACCTAAAATATGTTTGGTACTCACCCTACCTATAAACATGAGTAAAATACTGGTGCCGCCAATTAAAATTGCCGTTGAAAGATTGGCAGGTGCTATCAATAAACAAATAATTGCTACAGGTATGATGATGGGCAAAAAGCCTTTTTTAAAATCTTTTATTACCAATTGTTTGCGGCTTAGCATCCTGCTCATGTACATAAACAAAGCAAGCTTGGCCAAATCGGATGTTTGAAACGTCATGTTGATTACCGGTAATTTTATCCAGCGGCTGCCTGCATTTAATTGTACGCCAAAAAACAGGGTGTATAATAATAATGGTATAGAAACAAGGAATAAAAACTTAGCCACTTTTGAATACAGCGTATAATTAATTCTATGTGCCCAATAGATTACAAGAATACCCAAAATGATAAATGCAAACTGCTTGAACAAATAACTTTCTGTACTCTTGCTCATGCGATATGCCAAAGAACCTGTGCTGCTATATACCAATAACAAACTTGCCAAAGTAAGCAGTACAACAATTGCCCATATTACACGGTCGCCCCTGGTTTTTTGCACAAAACTATCTACTCCTCCTAACCGGCCAAAGGGAGAATTGAGCACTGCATCTTCATTTTGTGAAGACCCGAACATTTGTTTTAATATCGTTTTATA
>JBBRFX010000165.1:0-8609 GCA_038241275.1 Chitinophagales bacterium | reverse complement strand
GTAGAAGTGGCTGATTTTGAAAAAGCCCGTAAACCTGCTTATCAGCTTATGATAGACTTTGGCGATGCAGGCATTAAAAAATCTTCTGCGCAAATCACAACATTATACCCCAAAGAATCATTGATAGGAAAACAGGTAATTGCTGTTGTAAATTTTCCTCCCAAACAAATAGCCAATTTTATTAGCGAATGCCTGGTTTTGGGTGTATATAATTCAGATAATGATGTGGTATTATTACAACCTTCTTTACCCGTAACCAATGGAGATAAGATTGGTTAGCTGGCAGAAAACTGCTCAAAATAATCGCCCAGTCTTTTAAAATTATCTTTATTGAGTGTAAAGAAATTATTCCTGCCCTCCTTGCGGCTTTCTATCAGCCCGCTATCTGCTAATAATTTAATATGATGCGAACAGGTGGGTTGAGCAAGTCCGGTGAGAGAAACCACATCACAACAACGAATTGCACCTTTGTCCAAAATTTCCTGCAAAATGCTCATCCTGTATGGATCTGCAACGGCAGCCATTGCTTTTTCTATAAATCGGGTGTCAGTTTTTGTATCAGTATTCATTTACTTTGCAAATATAGAATGCTTAGTGCTTCGCATAAACAAATAAATCATTTTAATGTTAAAAATATGATTGAAATCATATACTATAAAAGTCCTTTAGGTGATTTAAAAATTAGTGGGGATGATACATCCATTAGCGAGCTGTTATTCGTACATACCAATAAAAATGGTTCCATAGAAAATAATTCAATAGAATATCTAATACCGGCATCTGTCGCTTTAAAAAAATGCATCACACAACTTGACGATTATTTTTGTGGCAGGAATTTGAAATTTGATATGGCTTTGTTACAACAGGGAACCGCATTTCAACAGCAAGTTTGGAACGGATTAATAAGCATACCTGCCGGCCAAACTATTAGTTATTTGCAGTTGAGTAAGAAATTAGGCAATGTAAAAGCAATCAGGGCTGTAGGAACAGCCAATGGAAAAAATAATATTGCCATCATTGTTCCCTGCCACAGGGTAATAGGCAACAATGGTGATTTGGTAGGCTATGCCGGCGATCTGTGGCGAAAGAAATGGCTGCTGGAACATGAAGCAAAATATGTAAACGGGGTGCAAAGTTTATTTGGGTAGCATTGAATGGCTTTATGCTGGATGGCAAATGGATTAGAAGTTTTTTGTAGCCTTTAAAAAAAATTGTATGATTAAATTACTAGTAATATTTATTGGCCTTAGCAGTTTTATTTCCTGTAGTGGAAATAAATCTCAATCAACACTAACCAATGCGGATACCAATGCTCTTTTTAAAAAATACAATCTTGATAAAATAAAATTACCCGAAGGTTTTAGTATAAGTATTTATGCAGAAGTACCCAATGCCAGGAGTATTACCTTATCTCCGGCAGGCGTATTGTATGTAGGCAACCGCTCGGGCGATAAAGTATTTGCAGTAACAGATGAAAATAAAGATGGCAAAGCCGATAAGGTTTACACCCTCGCATCCGGACTAAACACACCCAATGGAGTAGCTTTTAAAAACGGCAATTTATATATCGCTACTATCTCCGGCATTTTGAAGTTAGAAAATATTGAAGCCAACCTTGCCACTCCCCCGGCACCTAAAGTTGTGTACGATAAATTTCCGGAAGATAAACAGCACGGCTGGAAATTTATTGCCTTTGGGCCTGATGGAAAATTATATGTGCCTGTGGGTGCTCCCTGTAATATTTGTAAAAGTGACAATCCCATTTATGCATCCATTACCCGAATAAATGAAGATGGAACCGGTTTTGAAATATATGCCAATGGCATTAGAAATTCTGTAGGATTTAGCTGGCATCCGGTTACCAAACAATTATGGTTTACCGAAAATGGAAGGGATATGATGGGCAACAATATTCCATCAGATGAATTAAATTTTGCGCCTGTTGCCAATATGCATTTTGGTTTTCCGTTTTGCCATCAAGGTGATATTCCCGATCCTGAATTTGCTGCAGGAAAAAATTGCAGCGACTTTACTCCACCCGTACAAAAGCTGGATCCTCATGTGGCAGCTTTAGGTATGCGGTTTTATACCGGCGCAATGTTTGGCACAGAGTACATCAACCAGGTTTTTATTGCAGAGCATGGAAGTTGGAACAGGACTGAACCTATTGGTTACAGGGTTACGATGGTAAAAATGGATGCATCGGGTAAATCTTTGGGCTACAGCACTTTTGCCGAAGGATGGTTGCAGGCTGATGGTAAAGTGCTGGGCAGGCCGGTAGATGTAGAAATAATGCCGGATGGTTCTATGCTTATCAGCGATGATTACAGCGGGGTTATTTACAGAGTGGTGAAAAAGGTTTAAGAGGTTTAAGGTTTAACGTTTAAGGTTTAAGGTTTAAGGTTTAAGGTTTAAGGTTTAAGGTTTAAGGTTTAAGGTTTTTTAAGTTTGAACCTTTCGACTTTTTCAACCTCTCAACCCTTCAACTTCTCAACCTTTCAACTTTTCAACCCTTCAACTTCTCAACTTTTCAACTTTTCAACTTTTCAACTTCTCAACTTCTCAACTTCTCAACTTCTCATCTTCTCATCTACTTCAAATCTTCGCCACCAAAAGAAAACGGCAGTAACTGACTTACATTATCTATTATAAATACTTTTCCAGACATACCGGATAGGATCAGGCGAATGGATTGATTGGTACGATCTTCATATTCCCGCAACGCCTGCCTGCACATGCCACATGGAGATACAGGTTTACTGCTCTCGCCATTTAAATTATGATAACTGATTGCAATGGTTTTAATGGGTACATTGGTATGAAGCATAGAAGCAGCACTTAATAAAACCCGCTCTGCACATATACCTACCGGGTAAGAAGCATTTTCCTGGTTGGTGCCCGAAACCGTTTCTCCATTCTGCAGTTCTGCTACAGCACCCACTAAAAAATTACTATAAGGAGCATATGCTTTAGAAGTTACTTTTCTTGCTGCATCCAGCAATGCTGCATCTGCCTGGTTTAGTTCATCGCTATTTTCAAAAACATCATATTCAAATTTTATCTCCGCTCTTTTCATAAAATAAATTTAGATAAAAAATCCTCCCTGTATTGCTACAGAGAGGATTTTATGTTATGTGTAAATTACAACTTATTTTACTGCCAGCCTATTATTTAATACCATTGAAGAGGCGTTTCCATCTTGGCCCACCTTCCCAGCTAAACCATATCAGCGAAGCTTTTCCCACCACATGATCTTCGGGAACAAAACCCCAGTAACGGCTGTCTAATGAATTATGCCGGTTATCACCCATCATAAAATGGTAATTCATTTTAAAGGTATAGGTAGTTGTTTGCTGCCCGTTGATAAATATTGTACCCGCTTTATTCTCCAGTTTATTTCCTTCATACACTTCTATACAACGTTGGTAACGGATAAGGTTATCCGCAGTTAACTGAATAGTGATGCCTTTGCCCGGAACTAATAATGGACCATAGTTATCTACACTCCATTTATGTGAAGTATCATAATAAGGAAATAGTTGTGTAGATGAATAATAAGGATTGTCACTTTCAACTATAAATGGCTGCAATGTATACCCGGCTGGTATGTTTAAAGCAGCTTTTTCTTTATTGGTTACATTTACAAGGTATGACCTGTCAGGATATTGCATCATGTCGCCCTGGCTTTCCCTTACTTCAATGCCCATTTCTTTAAGCCTGTCTGCATCAGCATACCCGTTGGCCGGCAATGTAAGTTTATAATAATGTTCAGAAGCAGGAAAATCATCGTAAGATTTTCCACTTACAAATACTCTACCATTTACAACCTGCAGCGTATCGCCTCCAATAGCTACTGCACGTTTGATAAAATTTTCTCTTTTATCTACCGGTCTTGTTATAATTATATTGCCATAATCTTCCCACACTTTCTCTCTCCCCATGTCTCTGATGGCTTGGTAGTAAGTGGTGCGGCTTCCAAAATTAATTTCATCATTTATCAAAGTATCATTTACCGGAAAATTAAAAACTACCACATCATTTCTTTCTACCGGGCTGGCAAACCAACGGGTGTAAGGGATTTTAATGATCTCTGAGTATGATTTTGTATTTACAATGGGCAATGTATGATGCACAAAAGGCATTGCTATAGGTGTATTGGGAATTCGTGGACCGTAGCTCGATTTACTTACAAACAAAAAGTCGTTTACCAGTAAAGTTTTTTCCATAGAAGGTGTGGGGATGGTATAAGCTTCAAACACAAAAGTGCGTATAAGCGTAGCTGCAACAATGGCAAAGGCCGCAGCATCTATCCATTCCCGTGCACCGGATTTTTTGTAATTACCTACTACCTTGGTCCCTGCATATCTTTCGTTATCAGAAAAACCAAGGTATGGAAAATAGATAAACGGAACCAGAACAGTAGCAGCATGATGTCCTATTCCAAAACGGCCAAAATGTTCTACAAATTTGATGGTAATCCAGATAGTAATAAACTGGCCGGCAATAGGAATGAGTTGTAAAAAAAACCATACTTTTCTTAGTTCCATTTTTTCAACCATGCACCAGGTGTTGTAAAAGGGAACAAAAGCCTTCCAGCCTTCGATACCAGCTTTTTTAAACATACCATATATACCGATATGCCAACCCAACAAAGCAATAATAAAAATAATCCAGCCTATACTCATAAGTAAAAAATTTTGAGGCCCAAAAGTAATGATGTGCTTTTTAAATCCGCTTATTCATTACTTAAGTGGCAGGAGTGTTTGTAATAATTAACTATTAATTGTATAATAAAAATCAGTTTTTAGGTAAAACATAGGTTTCTACATCCTCTGCTGTAATGGTTTTACCACTAAGGATGATAAGCCGCTCCACCACATTGCGCAGCTCTCTTATATTTCCCGACCAGTTGTATTGTTGCAGTTCTTCCATGGCTACTTTATCAATTTGTTTTACCGGCTGCCCATATTCCTGGGCTATCAGCTCCAAAAAATAATTTACCAAAAAAGGTACATCCTCCCTTCTTTCGTTGAGCGATGGCACATGAATGATAATGACACCCAGGCGATGATATAAATCGAGCCTGAAGTTCTTTTCATCTACTTCTTTTAAAAGGTCTTTATTGGTAGCGGCTATTACTCTCACATCTACATTAATATCTTTCTCAGCTCCTACCCTTGTTATCTTTCCTTCCTGAAGGGCTCGTAATACCTTTGCCTGTGCACTCAGGCTCATATCTCCTATCTCATCTAAGAACAATGTACCGCCATTGGCCTGTTCAAATTTTCCAATTCGTTGTTTAATGGCTGAAGTAAAAGAACCTTTTTCGTGACCAAATAATTCACTTTCAATCAGCTCTCCGGGGATGGCAGCACAATTCACTTCTACCATAGGCCCACTTTTCCGATTGCTTTTTTCATGTATCCAACGGGCCACCAACTCTTTGCCAACACCATTTTCACCGGTTATTAATATACGGGCATCAGTAGGTGCAACTTTTTCTATGGTATCTTTTATCTTTTGCATTGGTCCGCTCACGCCCACCATTTCCTGTACTTTGCTCACTTTACGCTTCAGTACTTTTGTTTGCGTTACCAGGTCTTGTTTTTCAGTTGCATTTCTTAGGGTAATAAGTAAGCGGTTTAAATCGGGCGGCTTGCTGATATAATCAAATGCTCCTTTCTTTACGGCTTCCACAGCAGTATCAATATTTCCATGTCCGCTAATCATTATCACAGGCACATCAGCATTGATGAGTTTGGCTTTTTCAAGAAATTCTATACCATCCAGCTTAGGCATTTTAATATCGCACAAAACAAGGTCATATGATTTATCAGTAAATTTTTTTAATCCCTCTTCGCCGTCTGATGCTTCATCTATTTTATATCCCTCAAAACTTAAAATCTCTGTAAGTGTTTTACGAATTGCTTTTTCATCATCAATAATCAGAATAGTAGCCATAGGCTTAAGGTTTTTATGGAAATTATATTAAGGTGAATCTTGTAAAATTATATTGGCTCAAAATTAAGTATTTATGTCCTCAAAAACGATATCAGCTTTATTATTGTGCTTAATCCCGTGGTTGCTGTTTTGCAAAGGCAATGTGTCACAGCATATAGAACGGCCCGAACCAGCAAGTATTGCACCTGAGTTGCCCCTGCCTAATGAAATTTCTGGTATAACATTAGCTCCCGGCTATAGCAGGTACGAATACAATACTTCGTCGTTTGCACATTGGCTAAGAAAGGTTCGGCTAAAAAAAGACAACACTGTTTACCTGTTTGATGGCAGCATCAAACCCAACCAACAGGCCCAATTTGCTGTACTCGATATTTCTGTAGGAAAAAAGAACCTGCAGCAATGTGCTGATGCTGCCATGCGGATGAGAGCAGAATATTTATTCCATATAAAAAAATATAATGCCATCCATTTTACAGATAATGCCGGAACCGCTTATCAATTCAGCGCACCCTTTTCAAAAGAACATTTGCTTAAATATCTTGATAAAGTGTTTGGAATGTGTGGCACTGCATCTTTAGCCAAACAAATGAAATCAATACCAATAGAGGATATGCAACCAGGTGATGTATTATTGCGGGGTGGATATCCGGGACATGCAGCAATGGTGATGGATGTGGCCATTAATAAGGATGGTAAAAAAAATTATCTGCTGGCGCAGAGCTATATGCCGGCCCAGGATATTCATATATTAAAAAATCCTTCCAACACAGACGATAATCCCTGGTACACGATAACAAATGAACCATTTATTAAAACCCCCGAATACGTTTTTAAAAAAACGGAATTAAAACGATGGTAATGTTATTTTGAATTTGAAAGAATTGCATTTACATTTGCCTTTCATAAAATCGGAATGTGTAATTGGAACAGAGGGCAAAACATTTCGGGACGTAGCGCAGCCCGGTAGCGCACTAGGCTGGGGGTCTAGGGGTCGCAAGTTCGAATCTTGTCGTCCCGACAAAACAGGACAAGATGGAATGATTTCCACTTGTCCTGTTTTATTTTCAATAGAACCCATGTCCATACAGTAGCCTTGCCACCTCATTGATGCATTTAGTTCGGACTAAAAATCCGTCAAAAATCTTTATTCGGGGTAGTTCCAACTTATTACTACTCTTTACTTTTGCAATATTAAAAACTGCACAGAATTAAATATGCCTTCAGCAATTTGATTAAAGGCCCAACGTAAAATATTTGTCTGGCCTTCTTTGGGAGCAATATACTTTTTTTCAGCCCCATCAGTTTTATTGCAATATCCTATCGGGGCTATCACTTTGCAAAATATTTTTCACTTTCATATTTTGATTGCCAAAAAATTATTTTAGTTGCAAATAAAGTTTCTGACTTTCCGGTTGATGAATTATTAAAACTTGAAACGCTTTTTTCCAGCGATAAAAAAGCGTTTTATAAAAGCTCTTCAATCTTTATCAGTCTGCGACTTTGATGAAAGAACTGCGGTTTTATCTATTGTATCTTCACAGGCAACATGAAAGAAAACCCATCTTTGATGAACTTGAAAAGTAATATAAATGACAAAGATGGATTGGTTATTATTCCTTTTTTTAACTTAAATTGAAGGGCTATTTCCTGAAATGTATTCAATACTAAATCCGGCTTCTGAAACAAACATAAAAGTTTTGCCGGGCAAAGTTTGATATACTGTTCCAATTCATAAAATGAGCGATATTTATTTTGAATACCTGCATATTTACGCTATAAAAGCGACAAGCCCTTATAGATACCTCAAGTTGTCCATTTTACATTATTGATAAACTGCTTTCATTTATCCTTCAGCCAGAAAGACAGGATTTTTTATATACAACTATAAAAATGAGCCACTACACAATTTTCAGCAATAGGTAAAGCATGAATATTTAGGGAGATACTATGAGATGAGTTACGAACCAATATCACATTTTGAGTAAATTATTCTACAATTATAACCATTCATATTTAAACCCAGCTCAAGCAGAAGAAATAATTATAGTATTCTAACTGATATACAACACATCAATCATGTTCTGGCGACATATATGCTCTATACTATTCAAAATAAGTAAAATGAACAGGATAATTTTAATAAGCTTATTTAGTTTTTGTTAATTGGAGCATTTGCACAAACAGCAAGCCGCCATGGCAAATAGCAGAGAAAAGTTGAGCTCAAAGAAGTTAGATTCCTGCATTATCCTTAACATTTTTAAAGCAGGTATTTATTAAATCAATTCAACAATCCTGTGGCTTTGCATCTAATAGCAACGAATATTTTGTTTGAAGGATTGAAACAAAATTCAACAATTGTAATTGTGCCCTGCACGGCAGTTGATGCAATATATACACATGGCAAAATAAAGTAACTGGCAATTGTAAAAATGATTTTAACTTAATTGACAGCAAAAGTAGCATCCGAAAACTCAGATTGGAAGTGGTAAAGAAAGATAATTTAAACTATTGGTATAGGCGTTTAAGTCGCAACTCATTAGTTTTGCCAGATGGTAGAACGGACTAAATTTGTTGGTGTGAACTCAATTACATTCAACCAGCTATTTAAAACAGAGGAAAATTGCTTAGCATACTTATCATCTTTAAAA
>JBBRFX010000164.1:0-8636 GCA_038241275.1 Chitinophagales bacterium | reverse complement strand
TTTTCTAAAAAAAGGTTCAATAAAATCAACTCTCCCAAAAAAAGTTTCACCAGGTTTGGTTTCTGAAGTCAACTCCACTCCATACCCCCTTTTTATTATACTTTGGTTATCAGCATAAATATTTAGCAATGCCCAAACCCTTGACGGATTATAAACAGAAAAAATAGTTTGCCCTTTTTGTATGTACATTCCTTCCTGTAAAGACAATTCTTCTGTAACTAAAGCGATGTCTTTCATACTACCCGGATTGTTGTTATCGTTATTCATTATTCCGGCGGCTTCATGAATATGCCCGCTGTACTTACTATAAACAGCAATCGTAAAAGATGGCTTCTGTGTTTTTATTACCCGCTGCAATTGCTCATTACTCATACCCAATAACAATAGTTTTTGTTTTGAGGTATTAATAAAGCTAGCGTTGCCAGCATCATTCTTTAAAAGAAACAACAAGTTCTGTTGTGCCGTTAATAATTCCGGGCTATAGATATCCATAATTTTTTGCCCGGCACTTATTTGTTGATACCGAAAACGAACATAGAGTTTTTCAATACGGCCTGCTACTCTTGCAGAAATATTTCCCACATAGCGTGTGTCATAAGCTATAGCTCCCAATGCATCCACTTCAATCCTTTCGTCGCTGCTTTCAAGCGTGGTAACGGGAATGGATGAAATAACAAAACCGTTGGTAGGTTTTAATAAAGTATTCAAATCCAAACCTTCTATTTTTTTATTGATTGTAGATTTCTTTACCAACTGCATACCGCAGATGGGGCAATTACCTGGCTTATCACGAATGATTTGAGGATGCATGGAACAAGTGTATATTTCTTCAGCGGCGGAAACACCGGCTTCATCCTCATGCGTAGAATGCCCGGCTAACGTATCTTTTTTAATCGCTTCATGTTCGGAATGATTGGTGTTTTTTTTTGCTTTGCAGGAGCTGAGCGAAGTGAAAATAAGGGTTACCATACACAGTAATGCCGGGAATAAATAACGATTATATTTTTTAATTGTAAACATATTTTTTGATTAACTCATTTATTTTATTTCAATTATTCTTTCTAACTGAACCTGCATTAGTAATAACTCTTTTAATTGATTGATGTATTCAAGCTGTGTCATATTCAGCGTTTCCCATGAGTCAAAAAGCATAAATAACTCTTCCGTGTTTTGCTCATAACCAAGTTGCATTGTTTTGTAATTGTTAGTCAATGCCGGAATAATATTCTCCTCATATAATTTCAATTGCTTTTTCTTCAACGTTATTTCATTCAGCATTCCATAAGCCATGCCGCTGTATTCGTTTACCAACATTTCTTTTTGTGATTGTAAAGCATTGGCTTTCCATTTAAGGCTTTCAATATTTGCTTTATTCATTTTAGACGACCATTTGGCCAAAGGTAACTTCATCATCCCCATCAATGAAAATTGCATAGGCAAACCACCAAAGCCAAACATGTGTTCGTACCTGATACCAAATTGTGGCTTTAAGCTTTGCCTTTCAGCTTCCTGCTTTAACCATGTAATGTTGATGTCCCTGTCTATCGCTTTTATATCGCTGCGGTTGCTGTAAAAAAGCGTGCTGTCAAAAATAGTATTTAAGTAATCCTTTACCTGGTAGCTGGTATCAATATCAAAATCAATCATCGCATTTCTGCCCATCAATGCATTGATGCGGATTCGCTTTTGTTTGATGTCGTTTTCAAACATCAGTTGCATATTTTGCAAATTACCCAATGCTGCTTTTGCTTTGTAATAAGCACTTATTTTTCCCAGCCCATTTTTGTAACGCAGCTCCGAATTCTTAATCATAAAGTGTAGCAGCTTTTCGTTTTGTTCTACAATGTTTAATTTCTTTTTCAGTATTATCCATTCATAATAAAACTGTTTGGCATCATTGATCAATTCATTTAAACTGGCATTCTTTTTTTCTTTTTCTACTGATGACATGGCTTGCATATATGCGGCATCTGCATTTAATTTTTTCCTGTTGGCAATCATCTGTTGGCCCCCAATCATATACTGTCCCATACCCGGCCCCATATCCGTTTTTTTCCAAAGACCGGGATTGTAGGGAACCATCCATAAACCTGAACTAAAATCCGGCGGCATCCAGCTTTTGGCACCTTTGGCTGCCTCATCCATAGAACGGATTTCATTGTTATACATTTTTAAAACAGGATGTGAAACGGTAATGCTATCGACGATGGCATTCAGTTTCATCGTTTGGGCAATAGTCATTTTAACCGAAAGAAAAATGATGAATAGAAAAACTATTTTTTTCATTGTGTAAAATTTAAGTACAACAGTTTTTATTTTTTTGTACCGGTGGACAAGGAACATTTCCATAAGAGCAAAACACACAACAGTCCCCCGGTTTTGGTTTTAATATTGCCTGGCATTTTTCACAGGTGTAAAAAAACCGGCAGCAATCAGTTGGCATTTCTTCCTTTTTTTGATAACTGCAATGAGGGCAGGTTATCGTTGATGTTGTTATAATTTCCATTTCATTTGTATTTATTCTTTAACATCGATTAGTTCAATTTTTCCTTTACGTTTTAATTCAGATTCTTTTACCATTTCAAATACCACCGGTGTTACAAACAATACATAAATAATGGCGGTGAACGTTCCCCCGATTAACGGAATGGTAATGGGAAGCATTACATCGCTGCCTGTTCCTGTTGCCCATAAAATGGGTATCAGACCAAATAAGGAAACAGATACTGTCATTACAACCGGGCGCAAACGTTTGGTGGCACCATCAATAATATAGTTCCGTATATCACCCGGCTTGATGGTTTCTTTAGAGTTGCCTTTATCTGCCACCAGTTTTTGCATGGCTTCATTTAAGTAAATCGTTAACAGCATCACCGTTTCTATCGCCATGCCAAAAAGTGCAATGAAGCCCACGGCTACTGCAACAGATAAATTAACGCCGTAGAAGTACACCATGTAAACGCCGCCAATCAATGCAAAGGGAACCGTGATCATGCTAAGCAAAGCTTCTTTTAAAGAGTGATAGGTGAAATACAGTACCATGAAGATGATGACCAATACAATGGGCATTACAATTTTCAAAGTCTTATTCGCCCTTAGTTGGTTTTCCCACTGGCCGCTCCAGTCAATGAAATATCCTTTAGGCATTTTTTGTACCATTGCGTTTAACTTTTTTTGCGCTTCGGTAACTGTACTGCCCAAATCCCGTTCCCTTACATTGAATAAAACAGTACCTCTTAATAAAGCATTCTCGGAGTTAATCATTGGCGGACCATCCGTAATTTTCACATCAGCAACAGCCTCTAAGGGAATGGGACCGAAGCCCATTGTTTGCACCTGCAACCGTTTTAAATCCTGCAGGTTACTTCTAAAATCCTGGCCAAACCGTGCATTCACAGAAAAGCGACGGCGGCCCTCAACAGTGGTCGTTAATTTCATTCCACCCAAAGCACTTTCCACCACTACATTTACATCATCCACACTTAAACCATAGCGACTGATTTCATCCCTTTTTACTACTATATCAATATATTTTCCGCCTGTGATGGGTTCTACATATAAATCTTTTACACCGGGTATTCCCTCCAATTCTTTTTTTAGTTTTTGTGCAAAGGCATAAATAGTATCTAAGTTTTGTCCATATACTTTTAACCCCACATCGGTACGGATGCCTGTAGAAAGCATGTTGATGCGGTTGATGATCGGTTGTGTCCACCCATTGGTTACGCCTGGTATTTGCAATTTGGAGTTGAGGTCATTAATGATATCACTCTTTGTAATCCCTGCCCGCCATTCGCTTTGGGGTTTCAGCAGGATGATGGTTTCTATCATACTAATGGGAGAGTTATCTGTTGCTGTATTGGCCCTGCCTGCTTTGCCCAACACATTGTGTACTTCCGGAACTGTTTTAATGATTTTGTCCTGGATCTGTAACAAGCGTTTTACTTCACTATTAGAAACATCGGGTAGGGTGACGGGCATAAAGAGAATAGAATTTTCATCCAATGGGGGCATAAATTCTGAACCAAGTCTGGTCATCATATACACGCCTATCCCTAATGCAAGCAGGTTAACAGCAATGATTGTTTTGCGCCAATTTAAACAAAATTGTAGCGCAGGCCTGTACACTTTTTCCAGCATTCTTGTAACCGGATTTTTTGCATCTGGCCGCAACCTGCCTTTAAGAATAAAAGAAATTAAAACAGGGGTTAAAGTAATTGCTAAAATGGCATCTACCAATAAAATGAAAGTTTTTGTCCAGGCTAATGGACTAAATAATTTCCCTTCCATACCCGTTAATAAAAAAACAGGCAGGAATGAAGTGACCACAATGATGGTAGAAAAGAATACACCAGGACCTACCTGTTTGGAAGACTTTTCAATAATCACTAATTTATCAGCAGGCGTAAGGGGGTCTTTCTTACTGCTGAATAAATTTTTAAATGAAACCCATAAATTTTTCTTCTTTGTCATTGTAAATTATTTTGAACCCAGCTTTTGCTTTTCAATTAAACATCGTTGCAATCTTTGATTTGTTATTATTTTCTTTTGATAAAAGAAAATAATAATCACTCTTGTACTTTTAGTTTTCTATTCAGCTTTTAAGACCTCACCCCCAGCCCTTCTCCAAAGGCAGAGGGGAGCTTGACTCTGATACCTCGAAGCTCTTTTCGTATTGGTTTAGTAGTCTCATCTTTTTGCCTGTTTTTTTAGAATCAACTTTGCATTTTCCAGTTCTTGCTGCTGAAACATCAGCGCACTTATAGTGTACTTTAAAAGTGAGCGAGGCCGGGCAATCGAACTTTTTTTAGCTTCTGCACTAACAATTGAACATTTAATTTCTTATCACCACGTTACACAATCATTTTCATTTGTCGCTGCTCAGGTTTTAACTCCAGGTGGCGAAGCATCGGCTGCTTCCTGTGCATCAGAGATATGGCGGTAAGAATTTTCTACCATCACAATACTATCATCCACCACCACACCAATTGCCAAAGCAATACCTGTTAACGACATGATGTTGGAAGAAATGCCAAATGCCTGCAGTAAAATAAATCCGATGGCCACTGAAATGGGTAACTGAATTAAAATGATCAATGCGCTGCGCCAATGAAAAAGAAAGATGAGGACAACAATGGATACGGCGATTAACTCTTCAATCAATGTACCTTTTACCGATGCAATGGCTTCTTCTATCAACACACTTCTGTCATAGTCGTAATGAAATGTTACTCCTTCCGGCAATCCTTTTTCTACTTCTTTTATTTTTAATTTTACAGCCTTTATTACATTATCTGCATTTTCTCCATAGCGCATTACTACAATACCGCCTACCACTTCGCCTTCGCCATTCTGGTCAAAAATCCCCAACCGTAAGTCGCCACCCATTTGCACACTTGCTATGTCTTTTACTCTAACTGGTATTCCGCTGTAATTGCCCACAGCAATGCTTTCCAGGTCTTCCTTACTTTTAACATAACCCAGGCCACGGATGATGTATGCCATATCTGCCATCTCAAATTTGCGTCCGCCCACATCATTGTTATTGGCTTTTACTTTATTCATTACATCCATTAATGTAACGTTGTAGTACTGCAGTTTTACCGGGTCCACCACCAACTGGTATTGTTTTTCAAACCCACCAAAACTTGCTACTTCTGCCACACCGGGAACGGTTTGGAATGCAAATTTTATGTACCAATCCTGCAGGGCCCTTTGTTCTCCCAAATCCATATTCCTTGCTTTGAGTGTGTACCAAAAAATATGTCCTACGCCTGTTCCATCCGGACCAAGGGTTGGAGTAATGCCTTCCGGTAATAATCGTTGTGCATAGTTTAATCTTTCCAAAACTCTTGTTCTTGCCCAATAGATATCTACGTTATCTTCAAAAATGATGTACACGAAACTCATCCCGAACATGGAAGTGCCCCGTACATTTTTAATTTTAGGAATACCCTGCAGATTGGATACCAGCGGATAGGTTACCTGGTCTTCGATAACCTGTGGGCTGCGACCCATCCATTCAGTAAAAACAATTACCTGATTTTCACTGAGGTCTGGAATGGCGTCAATGGGGTTTTGCTGGATACTAAAGATTCCCCACACAAACATACCTGCTGCTACGAGCAATACTACCAGCCGGTTGTGAAGCGCCAGTGAAATAATTTTTTCTACCATGGTTTATTTTTTTGGCTTTACATAAGTGCCTTCGTTCATCATTTTTTGTTGATCAGCGGTCATTTTTTGCTTAACAAGATCCATGTTGCACTTTGGGCATTGTCCGGGGTGGTCGCTCATCACTTCGTTGTGCATGCTGCAAGTGTACATTTCATCTTTAGCTAACTGTTCGGTAGTAGCTTTGTTGTTATTGCCAGTACATGCAGTAAACAGGAAACCAGCAGATAAAAAAATTGCGGTAATTAAAATTGTCTTTTTCATGATTTGTTTTTTTTAAAATGATTAAATTAAAATGATAGTATTATGGATTGATCAATTGGGTTTCATTCTTACTTATTTTTTTAAGAAGTAAAAAACTTACATAATAAATTAAAGCGGGTAATAAGAAAAATTGTAAAACAGGAGAAAGGCCTGCATTCACAAAAGGTAGCATTGGCATGGAGTCTGCATAAGTCCAATTGCCCGCTGCAGTATGAGCAATTTCAGCAATAATGGCACCGATACCACCAATTATCATCAATATAAATACCTTCCGGAAACCCATATCCTGCACCCAAAATGGTTTTTTGTTTATAAGAGCAAAACATAGATACAGCAGCAATACCATCAACGCATCTGCTATAGAAGCTAAAGCACAAAAAGCAATATGTTGTATATCGTAAGAAAAATCTTTGTACAATGGCAGGTGTAAAAGTTCCCATGCAAAATTTAGTAAGAATGCCATAACAGCAATGACCAATATAAGCTGTTTAAATGCTTTTTTATGAGCAGTATTTTTTAATATAGAGCTATACATTGCTACTACCAGTATCAAAACAATAATGGGCACAAGGAAGATAGCGGGCTGTATATTGATCATCTTTTAAATATTTATTTGAAATTTAAAAAAGCATCATTGTTTATAAATCGAAATAATTATTTATGCTTTCAATTTTTTTGTCAAATATTTTAATTGATTTCATTCTTGATTTTAAATGAATAGATATGTATTTTTTGGTTAAGTCCGCCAGGCTTTAATCCCGGCAAGGCATTAAAAATTATGATTGTTTTCTTTGATGCTGACAGCAATCAGGTAATTTAAGATATGCTGCATCGTCTGATCTGTATTGCTCAGTATCATACCCGGGTGATGCAATTTTTCTTTGAACATTATCTATTGCTTCTTTCTTAAACACACTGTATTTAATAGTAAGCAGTTTGGAATCTTCATTCCATACCGCAGATTTAATGCCAGCTATGCTATATGCGGCGGTTTCTATTTTTTTCTTACACATGCTGCATTCGCCGTATACTTTTATAATGGTAGTGCTAATGCCTGCTGTTCTTTGTGTTTTGTGGCTTTGTGCGCTGGCTGATAGAAATGTTACCAATGCAATAACAGTAGCCAACAATAATTTAATTGTTTTCATTGTAAAAATTTTAAAAGTGGAGAGAATTGAATTTGCTGACTGCAGAACAATACAGCAAAATATATAGACAAGAATTGCCTGCCTAAAATGGGGGAGCACTAAATCAAATAAGGTAAATGCAGTTAAGAATGTAAATGGGAACTCCCTGGTGCGGGGGAGGGGCATGGCTTACTGGGTTTTCTACAGTAACAGATGTAAAATCAATTGAAGGCATTTCAATAAAAGATGAGGGCATTTGAACTGCTATGCCATGTATCATTTGAAACGCTAATTCTGCGTTCCTTTGATCAGCAATATTTTTTACGAGTTTTACTTTATCCTTGCAGCAGCCATTGTCCTTACCTTCTACTTTTACTTTGCCGCATTTGCCACAAGTATTTTTGATATTACCTGCAAGCCCCCAATCAACAACCTTGCCCATGCAATAATGCATATGAACAATAACACCTGTAGAAGTGGTAATGTAAATGAGGGCTAATATTGCTACGAGGAGCTTTTTCATTTTTTACTAAAACTTAAAAATATCCGGCAAAATTGGATTATTCAGTTCCAAAATAGTATGATCCAACACAAAACAATAAAATATCTTCCATTGATTGTATGAGCAATATCATTGTGGGTTATGACTTTTATGCGTTTTTCAACATTTAAAAGTTTAATTACAATACTAAAATCTAAAAGAATAGTGTTAAATAATTTTAACCCGGTTACAATATGTAAAGTACTATTTCTGAAATCACAAACCTTACATAATTATGGCAATAAGTTATATAATTATGAGTTATACCTGGCCGTTCACCCTTTAAAATCTTTGCTGAGAGCCTTTTTATCATGTGCTATCACTTGTGCAAAATCTTTGCCCGATAGCTGGCTTTCAATCCAGCATTCTAAATCAAAATAAAAAGAAAGCCCTTTTTCATAATAAGTTTTAAAGAGTTTTGTTACCTCTTTTTTCAATGCTTCTAATTGGTGCTGCCGGATTATTTTTGTATCTGCGCCAGAAACGGTTTTAAAAAAATCCAGCAGAATTTTTTCGCAGCGGTACAACCG
>JBBRFX010000163.1:0-8885 GCA_038241275.1 Chitinophagales bacterium | reverse complement strand
GGATCCAGCCCATTTGTTGGCTCGTCCAGTATCAGCAGATCGGGTTCATGCAATAAGGCAATGGCAATGCTTAGCCGCTGCTTCATACCTAATGAAAAACTGGCCGCTTTTTTTATGCCGGTGGCAGACAGACCTACAATCTGCAGCACTTCATTAATCCGCTTTACCGGGCATTGATAAATTTTTTGTAGCAGCCGTAGGTTTTCAATAGCTGTCAAGTGTCCATACAGGGACGGGCTTTCTATCAGCGAACCGATATTCCGCAGCACTGCGATCCTGTTTTTCTGCAACTGTTTATCAAAGATGCGGATATCACCCTGTTGGTTTTTTAGCAGGCCCAGCAACAGCCGAAGTGTGGTGGTTTTACCCGCACCATTCGGCCCCAAAAAGCCATAGATAGAACCTGTGGGAACCTGCAGGTTAATGTTGTTCAGTACCAGGTCACCCGACCGGAAACTGTAATTTAGTTGATGTGTTTCTACGCAATACATACAAGTTATTTTATGGCTATACTTTATGCCAACAAAGAAAACATTTATGTTAGTGCTATAAAGACCTGTTCTGCAAAACGGGTTAATCGTTCTGCAAAATGGGCGTAAATATTTTTTAATGATTTGCAATTAACCAGGCCATGGCGATTGCAGGGGCTATACTGTTGGTGCTTCAAACCCGAATGAGTAAATTAGCTGTATAATAGCCCGCATTTACCGGCCTCACATAACCAGCCATTTTATATGAAGCATCATTTTTACAGCACTATTAACAGCTTAAAAAAAGTAATTTATCTTTTTGATGAGAAATCAGTACTAAAAAAAACAGCTTTAATAAAAGTACTCAGTACAATGCCTTTGCCTGGCGGAACACAAGTGCTGATTTATCATGACCTTTTATTGTTTATGTGTGCCTACCCTGGCAGTCAACGATCAAAAACGTTGGCAGAAAAAGAATTGAAACGTATTGCATCATATGGCAGGCAACATAAAAACAGCAATAAAGCACTTGTTGAAAATGAGGGACTGCCCTTTGCAAATACCGTTACCCGTTTTTCACCCGATTTTTTAAGCTGGCTGCTGCTGCACAAAGACCTGCGGGTAGATTTTGATTCGTTTTATAACCCATCCCTGTCGCTTAATGATATTTTAAATATTACGTTGCCGGCAGTATTAAAAGCAGAAACAACTGCAGGTTTACATAATGAAGGTTTACTGGAAGTGCTGAATATAAAACCGGTGCAATACGTTCCTTTTTTGCTGGGGCAATTGAGGGAGCTGGCAGACAGGCCATTATTAAAAGAGCTTTTTATTGAGCGGATGGACCTGTATGTAAAACTTGTTCCACGGAACATGCAATTTTGCCGGGCTTTTAACCGGAGTGCTGTAAAGCAGGTTTATTACCACAATGATCTTTTGAAAAAATTTGATCCTGAACAGTTATTGAATGAGCCGCTGCCACCGGCAGAGATACCCGGCGTTACGGAAAGAGAGCTACTACTTACCGTGATTAAGAATGCGATGGCTTTGACGGTGAGAGAAATTGATCCTGCTACATTTTTAAAGGTGGAAACGATGCGCCTGTATAACCTGGAAAGAGGATTAGTGCTGGCGGTTTACTCGATGATTCCGGAAAGACAACTGCCCCTGGAAACTTATTTTGGTTTCACTTTTTTAAAAAATGGCATTCCCGTTTCCTATGGTGGTGTATGGGCATTTGGGCAAATGGCAAAAATTGGTTTAAATATTTTTGATCCATTCAGGGGTGGCGAATCGGGCTACCTGTTGTGCCAGTTACTCCGGGTGTTTAAGCAGCATTTTGGCGTTAATTATTTTGAAATAGAGCCTTCTCAATTTGGCCTTAATAACCCGGATGGAATTGAGAGCGGCGCATTTTGGTTTTATTATAAATATGGCTTTAAACCGGTAGATCCTGCATTGAGAGCGTTGGCAGAAAAAGAACATCAAAAAATTAAAACAAGAAAAAATTACCGCAGTACATCCAACATCCTGCTGCAGTTTACAGAAAGTAATATTGGCGTTTCCCTTGCTGCAAAAATTCCATTGAACGTTGTGGATGTTACCATTAAAATTTTATCTGTAATAAATAAATCCTGGCAAAATAATTACGGTATGGCAAGGGAACAGGCCATTAGTGAGTTTTGCAAAAAAGTAAAAATTGATACCAGTGTATTAACCACTGCCGAAAAAAATGTATTAGAAGATATAGCCTTGTGGGCTTTTGCAATGAATATTCGTAAACCGAAACAACTGCTGTTGATGAAAAAAATGGTTTTCGAAAAAACTTCAAACGATTATGCATATCAGCAATTATTGCTCGATTTTTTCAGCAGGTAAACTACAATTCATTTTTCATCCGAAATGTATTCCAGTCTACTCCAATCCTGAACGTTTGATAAATACGACCCGTCTTTAAACTACCGCCATAATGGTTGGTGGCAGAATGAAATATTCCGGAAGGATATGCTACCATGCGGTTAAACCGGTATCCAATCCTGTCTATTTCAATCCATTTACTGCGGTCCTGGCTTTCATCTTCCAGTTGATATTTAAGATCAGAAAATTTAATGTTAAACCTGCGGGCGGCTGCCGGGGTTACCGGATCAATAAGGCCGGTTTGCCTGTGCATCCATAAAGAAGTGCCACAGTCTGTCGGTATGCCCGGGGTAAGATAAACTATAACTGTAATGTCATTATAAGGTTCATCAGAATGAACACCTGGCAACTCCTTTTTTTTGCCCTTTGACAGCCCCTGGTAAAAAACGCCGTTTTCTTCCACCGGATCTGTATCCCAGCGGGTAATTTTTATACCCAGCAATTTTTCCAGTTTGGCTTTTATCCCTTTTTCATGATATACATTGGTGCTCCGTAAACCCGTTACATGCTCAGGCTGATAAAAACCGGACTGCAATGCCGTTTTATATACTTGCTCCGGATGATTGTAAAAATTTTCCTTTACAATAAGAAAACGTGGGTATAATAATTTTTCCATTTGCTGTTTATTAGGAATTAACTTTTAGTGTTTGGGATGTAAAATAGACCAAAAGAGTTTTTAAAATTATGATTTTTATCAGTTGATTTGCTGGGGGAAAAGTGAAAGGTGAAAAGTGAAAAGTCAAAAGTCAAAAGGCCAAAGTGAAAAAAGAAGGTTGCGTAAGGGCGAACAACATTCTAACTCAAAACAAGTATTTTTTCGTAAATTCACTTTGTGAAAATAAACAAGTCTTTACATCTCGGCTTTATTGTAGACAAGTTGACAAATTCCATACAAAACACAATTTCGGGTGACAGTTTTACGACCGAAGTTCTACGTTTAACCAAGGCGGATTTAAAACAAGTAACGAAGAAAAATGGATGGAACTTTGCCTGGAAATCTGAACTTACAAATAATGCAAAAGAAGTTTTCAAATTAACTATTCCTAACAATCCAAGCATTATCCAAGTGTTGCTTAGTTTGACTTTGGAGCCCGACCACGTTTATATGCACTTGCTTGAGAACGCACCATTCAATATAGGACAAAATAAACTTTACGAAGGAGTTGCAGGAAATTTAGTGGCTCATGCTTGCAAAGTTTCTTTCCAACAAGGATTTGATGGCTTTGTGGGTTTTACAGCAAAGACAAAACTTATTGAACATTACGAAAGGACATTGGGGGCATATACTTTAGGTGGGCACAGAAAGATTATCCCAACTCATTCAGCACAAATACTCATTGACAAATATTTTAAATCATAAGCATTATGGGACATATAAAAGAACCAAAAGGAGTTGATTTTATAATAGCAAGCGACCCATTGACAGACAAAGCTCGCCAGGAAATTAGTGAGTTTATTCGCAACTACAAAAATAAATCAGCTATTAAAAAAGCTAAATCAGCAACTTCAAAAAAACAGTCAAAAGCGTTATACACCTGAGTTTGAATGGCTTTAATGATTACCTGTCTTACTAAGTCATTCAGGCAGGGATAGATGTATTTAGCAAAGTACAGTATAAAGCGTTATTTGTAGAAAGTTTGAAATATTGCCAGCAAAATAAGGGGCTGGTTTTACAGCATGGATTAGTATGAACAACCACGTGCAACTAATCATCAGGAATGACAGCAATAAGATTGAACACATAGTAAGAGGCTGACACGGCAGACAAGATGAAACAACGTTTAAATTATCTTCCTGTCTGACTGAGCAGGCGGGCATGAAAATTCTGTGAAGAGTGGCCTGGTTTGGGAGCCGTGGCATTATAAATTTAGTAGCGCCATAGATTACTACACAAATGATCAGGGATTGATTGAGATTGAACATTTGTAATTCTAACCTGCCTGCCTGCAGGCTCCGGGCACAGTACGGCAGAATTAAAGAGTTATAAGTGAGCCGCTATGGCGGAACACTTGCGCCAGTGGGGGGGCTGGCAATGCCCTTGTTGCTAGAGATGTAATCGGTTTTAGTTTAAACTATTTTGCAGGTGATTATACCGGGATACACAGCGCAAGTACTCCTATAGCTTTTGCCAACGGTAATTTTAGCCTAACCAACACAGATAATTTTGCTGTTGCAAAGCCCTTATACAATGGCAATATTGCTTCTATGTTTGTAAACATACCCAAACTGGGAAATGCCCACTTGTATGCTTACCAATACGACCAGTTAAACCGCATTGTAAGTATGGATGCATTTAAAGGGTTTGACAACAACAGCAATGCATGGGCTACTACTGCAGAAGCTACCAAAAATTATAAAGAAAGGATAAGTTATGATGCTAATGGGAATATACTGAGCTACCTGCGTAATGGAACTACCGCCGGTGGCGCCATGCAGCAAATGGATAGTATGATATATCAATATCCAAAAGATGCCAATAGCAATATTATGAACAATAGGTTGCGTTATGTGCAGGAAGAAATAGCAGCCACTAATTATAAAGAAGACATAGATAACCAGACAACTTTAACCCGTGACCAGGTAATTGCAGAAATATTGCCTGAGCAGGCAGCGGATAATTATGCCTATGATGCCATTGGCAATTTGATAAAAGATACCAAAGAAGGCATTACCAATATAACCTGGAATGTATATGGCAAAATTGAAAGTATTACAAAAGCCACAGGTATTATTTCATATACCTATGATGCTTCTGGCAACAGGATAAGTAAAACTTTTAACAACAAGAGCACCTGGTATGTAAGAGATGCAAGTGGCAATACAATGAGCACTTATATAACCGATGCTGCTATAAACAGCGGCCATCTTACCCAAAGTGAGATACACTTATACGGCAGCAGCAGGCTGGGTATTTTAAACACAAATACCGATATGCAGGTGCCGGTAAATACCAATGGAATCACTACCTTTATAAGAGGCAACAAGTTCTTTGAATTAAACAATCACCTCGGAAATGTTTTAGCTACCATCAGCGATAAAAAGATAGGCATAGATGACAATAACGATGATATAATTGATTACTGGAAAGCGGATATTTTAACGGCCAAGGGATATTACCCGTTTGGGATGCTCATGCCCGACTCTGCCTATCGCAAGGAGCTAAGCCCCGACCATAGCGGTTCTTATTACATGACCGGCGCTACGGATATGACCCTTGGGCAGAACAGTATTACCGAAGCACCCAACAACTTTACAATAGAGTTTTGGGCCAAACCCACCGCCACTCATGAGATAGATAGTGAAGGCGACCTTTATGGTGGTGTCACGGGTCAGCGTTATGTAATAGCGCCCAGTTGGTATGCCGCTCCTTCTGAAGCCGGCATGGGTGTGAGCATGGGTACCAATGGCATAAGTGTGTATGAGCATGCTGCCGGTTACATGCCTCCCTTGCTGGTATGGCAAAGCCCCACACCAATTACAGACTGGGTGCATGTGGCCGTTGTGTATGAAGACAATGTGCCATACCTGTACATAAACGGTTTGCTGGTACATACCGGCCAGCAAAGCAGCCGGCAGTTGGTTTATCCCAGCTTTAACTTTACAGGTTACGATTATGGCAGCTACCAGGGTTATGTAGATGAAATGCGTATTTGGAGTGAAGTGCGCACCCAACAACAGATAGCAGATAACCGCTATGGCCCTATACCATCACCGCAAACCAATCTCTCCGGCTATTGGCCTGTAGATGCAGCCAACCCCGGAGTACTCTTAGACCTTAGCGGCAATGGCCGGGATGTAACCATGATGAGTACAACCGGAAACTCCAGTGATCATGTGATGGGAGGCAATGGGTATAGGTATGGGTTTAATGGACAAGAGAAATCGGACGATGTAACGCAAGGAAATTATACTGCACAGTACTGGGAATATGATAGCAGGATTGGGAGAAGGTGGAACATTGATCCTGTTATTAAGGATTATGAGAGTCCATACATGACCTTTTCTGGCAATCCAATATTGTTTAATGATCCTGACGGTGACGATCCGGATAAACCAAAGGATAAAGGAACTAAAGAAGGGCAAGTTCAAAAAACTACGGAAACTACTTATGCTTCTTTACACAATGCTCCAAAAACTACAACTATTAAATGGTTTTGGCATGAAGGAGGTGTTCAACAGGATCTTGGTAAACCTTCAGTTGAAGGTTGGTATACTACGAGTGAATATTCCAAAGTACTGACCCCTGTGGCTAGAGATCTGGCAGGTTATATGGGAATACATTCGGCTGGCACTGGAGGCCATAATTGGACTGCTGAAGAAAAGCAAAATGTAGCTAATACTAAACTGGGCCAATTTGTTGGAACGGGCCTTTCTGCTGATGCAGCACAGGTTTTAGCAAGCTCTGCTCAATCCAACGCAAGAAATAGGGGTTATCAAGTATTAGGCATCACCTATCAAAGTGGTTTTAATGTTGAAGATATGATTGGGGTGGGGCTAATTGCAAAAGAATTAGCGAAAGGATTGGGCAAATTTGTATTGAGTAAATTACCACAGGGCGGTGTTTCATTTTCTGAGTATAAAGTTTTAAAAGGGGGAACGCAAACTTTAGATTTTATTGAAACTACAAATAAGCAAGGACAAGTTGTTTTTCAAAGAATAAGCACTGAGTTTTCTCATAAAATAATTACACAGCGCACCCAAAAAGCAATGGGCCTCCCCAATTGGTTAGTAAATAATAAGATAAATGTTTGGAAGTTGAATACTATTCAGCATTCATTAATTGATCCTGCAAGAAGACAATTTTTAAGAGCAGGAATGAAAAGTAAAATTGGTTTTTTTGGCAATATGCAATATAATTGGTTTACTAAATTCCCAATAAGATAATAGAGTATGTTTAAGCTATTCAATAAAAAAAATGAAACCGACTTTGAAAATAAAAAGGAGCTTATAGCTAAAATATTTTCATTGTTGCCCGATAAATTTATCAATATAAAAAATCAAATTGAGGAAGGGATTTTTACGGGAATTAAAAGAGAAAGATCGAAGTATATTAAATTCTCTTTTCGAACTGATATTTTAAATAAGTATGAAGATAAACTTGGGAAATGTTTTGAGATAAGGGGTGTTAAAGTTTTTGATAAGAATATTCAAAATTATACAGAAGTGCATTTAGCTATCGTTTATGGAATTTTTTTCGGTTATTCTATACCTAATATAAAAGAACTTAATCCTGATATCTCTAAAATTGACACAACCAGGTATTGGATAAAAAATTTTGAAAATATAGAGTATGAATCTATAAAAAAGTATTTAGTTAAGGAAGAGTTAGAACTAATTAATCCAAATGATGTATATGAAATAGAATTAGATGGGATACTTTATTATCACTTAAAAGATATTGGAGATGGGGATTTTGTGGGAATGGATGAAATAGGAAAATTATTTAAAATTACCCACGATCCCTTTCAGGTTATTGAAATTAAAAATAGGCTTTCTGCTTTATTAAAATAATTTCTGTATTGTCATGTACATCGATTAAATAAAAAAGAATAATAAATTGAATCATTAACCACTACTAAAAGTTCTTTGAAACAGCTTTAAAACTCGTCCCCGTTTGGGATGCTCATGCCCGACTCTGCCTATCGCAATGAGCTAAGCCCCGACCACAGCGGTTCTTATTATATGAATGGTAACACCACCAGTGCAGGTGGGCTAAGCACTATTACTGAGGCACCCAATAGTTTTACAGTAGAATTTTGGGCCAAACCAACAGCTACACACCAGGTAGATGCCGAAGGCGCATTGTATGGCGGAATAAGTGGGCAGCGTTACCTGATAGCACCTACATGGCTTGCCGGTTCTACAGAAGCAGGCATGGGTGTAAGTATGGGCACCAACGGAGTAAGCGTGTACGAACATGCTGCCGGTTACATGCCTGCATTACTGGTATGGCAGAGCCCAACTCCGATAACAGACTGGGTGCATGTGGCCATTGTGTATGCAAACGGCAAACCAACGCTTTACATAAACGGGGTGAAGGTGCGCACAGGCTTGCAAAGTAGCAGGCAGTTAGTATATCCCAGTTTTAACTTTAATGGCTATGTGTATGGTAGTTACCAGGGGTATCTTGACGAAATGCGCATCTGGAGCGGAACCCGCAGCCAACAACAGATAGCAGATAACCGCTATGGCCCGATACCATCACCGCAAACCAATCTCTCCGGCTACTGGCCTGTAGATGCAGCCAACCCCGGAGTACTCTTAGACCTTAGCGGCAATGGCCGGGATGTAACCATGATGAGTACCACCGGAAACTCCAGTGATCATGTGATGGGAGGAAATGGGTATAGGTATGGGTTTAATGGGAAGGAGAATGATAATGAAGTAAAAGGTAGTGGAAACCAACAGGATTATGGATTAAGAATTTATGACCCACGGTTAGGCAAGTTCCTTTCTGTTGACCCATTAACTGCATCCTATCCATGGTACTCACCATAT
>JBBRFX010000162.1:0-9004 GCA_038241275.1 Chitinophagales bacterium | reverse complement strand
CAGCACCTGGTATGAAGTGGCTGCGTGCATTTATTTTAATCTTAAAGTAACAGGAAAACCGGGACGAACAACACCGTGCCATTTACCAAACCATGCCGTGTCTTTCCGGTAATCCTCCACGTCAAATTGCAGGCAGGCTTCATGGTAATACAGCCGTTGCGTGGTATTTTTTACAAAAACGAGAGAAATATAATAAGCCCCATCATTTAAAAAATGTCCGGGAATTATACATTCCCCTTCCAGCAAGCCATTGGTATTCATAACTGCTTCTGAGCATACATCAAAAATAAATTCACCAGTGATGCTGAATAAATGAACGCCAACAATGAGCGATCCAGGTGTTTTGTCGAGATGCCAGAATTCAAACAATATCTTAAGCGGGGTGCGAATATCAATAACCTGCTGTGATAGTAACAGCATGGGTTTCATCATCACTTTTTTTATTCGTATGGCTTCGTTGCCAGGCGCCGTTTCTATCGAATCGAAGCACTGTTCAAAATCCATTGCCTTTTCCTTCTTCAGATAATTGCCTACCACTATTTCGGGCTTTCCAATTTCAGCTATTTCACCTTTGTGCAACAACAGCGCCCGGTTACAAAGATTTTGAATAGCCGCCATATTGTGGCTTACAAATAAGATGGTTCTTCCCTGTTGCCTGGAAACCTCTTTCATTTTACCCAGGCATTTTTGCTGAAAGGATGCATCGCCCACAGACAGCACTTCGTCTACAATAAGTATTTCGGGTTCCATGTGCGCTGCCACGGCAAATGCGAGCCTGGTGTACATGCCACTTGAATATCTTTTTACCGGCGTATCAATAAATTTTTCTACACCGGAAAAATCTACAATTTCATCAAACCGTTGATCTATTTCCTGTTTTTTCATGCCCAGGATATTTCCATTAAGGTAAATATTTTCCCTGCCAGAAAGTTCCTGGTGAAAGCCGGTACCTACTTCGAGCAGGCTGGCAATGCGACCATTGCCCATGATGGTACCTGCAGTGGGTGAAGTAATGCGGGATATAATTTTTAGCAAGGTAGATTTACCGGCACCATTGTTTCCTACGATCCCTAACACTTCGCCTTCTTGCACGTTGAAATTAATATTCCTCAGTGCCCAGATGCCGGTATCGTTGGCTTCGTTGCCAGCATTAGATTTTCCAAGCCCATTCCACCAGGCACTGATATCTTCCCGCAGGCGTCCTGACCCGGATTTCCCCAGCCGGTAGTATTTACTGATGTTTTCTACCTCTATGATCGAATTCCCCATATTTATTTCTTCAATATTTTAAATGATGTCAGTTATTTTCATTTCCCATTTTTTGAAAAAAGTAATTCCAACACAGACCAGCACAATACTAACGATTGCACTTATGAATAGATAAGTCCATTGAATAGGGTTATGCTGAAAAAAAATGGAGCGAAAGGTTTCTACAATCGGGGTCAGTGGATTAAGCCAGTATAAAAACCTAAACTTTTCTGGCACTAAGGAGGCCGGATAGACTATGGGAGTTGCAAACATAAAAAGCCTGAGAATATATTGCAACGCATAATCCAGATCCCTGAACCTAGCTGTGATCACACTCATTATCAATCCTACACCGAGGCTAAAAGCTGCTGTGATAAGGAGCAAAAAAGGAAGTAACAAAAGGGAGATACCTGGGGTAGGAACCGGGACAGTGAAGTAAAAATAAATGTACATTAAAATAAAAAGCAATAGTTGCACCATCATTCGTACGGAGTGGGTAGCTATGCTGCTAATGGGTACAATAAGCCTGGGGAAATAGATTTTTTCGAAAATGGAGGAGTTGTGTATAAAGGTATACATCGCTCCATTGAGACAATCTGAAAAATAACTCCAGGCAATTATTCCAGGTAAATAGAAAAGAAGTGGTGGAATACCGTCCGTGGATACCTTGGCTACAACACTAAAAATGACCCAATAGACGAGTGTGGTTAACAATGGTTGCAAAAAAATCCAAAATGGTCCGAGTAGAGTTTGCTGATAATTGGCAATTAAGTCCCTTCGTACAAAACGCCGCAGCAAATCCTTATAATGCCACAATTCCTGCAGGTTCCAGTGAAACCAACCACTATGAGCCTTTATCTTCCATTGCCAATCGGATTTGTTCTGCAAGAATGTTGTTTTGAAAGTTAACTATCCAACAACAATGTACGGCTTTGTAATTGTTTTTGATCCGGCCGTTGAAATAACAGCTGCTCATCAATCATATCAAGAACCTTATGATCAACGGTACTATCAAATTTTCTTGCAAAGAACTTGTTGGAGTTTTTAAGCATTTCAAAATCCTGCACAGTAAGAACTTTCGGCCTTGTGCCTCCCAGGGATCTGTCTATGAGGTGAAAATTCTCATTAACTATAGTATTCCTTAATGGGGAATTCATGAGTATGGTATTCATTAAAAACTCATCAGGGCCCCAGGTGTATTTGTAAAAGTGCCAATGTTTATCCTGTTTGTTTAAAGCCTTGATGACATACCTGGCAGCGCTGATATTCATGGTCCAATAGGCGCTGTGAGGGCCGCCAAACAAATCAACTTGGAGGGGAAATTTCCTTTCTGGTAAAACTTTAGAAATCAATTTGCCCAATCTGAACTTCCCTTTAAATCGATAATCTACTAAATGGTACTTGCTAAAACGGCTGGTGGCATGGCTCCACCAATCAGATGGCGCAGATTCCGACATCATAAAGGATACGCCTTTGTTTCTGCATAAAAAGTCGTGTATTAAGTTTGCTGGTTTAATAGGATAATCCTGCCCACTAATTAGATTAATAAATTCATAGGGTTTGCCAGTTTCTACAATTTCAGTTATGGAATTTAGGGTGGCTTCCAGCTGACTAAACCCAGCCCTCTGTACCAGTTTTCTGTTTTTAATGAAAGTAACGTTTGGGAGTGCTGACAAATACTCATACGGTCCGACATCCACTTTTTTATCAAGGTGGAGATAAAAATCAAACTCAGCATGATACATCGCCGTTAGGAGACGCTCAATTGCTGCAGGGTTTTCATGAAAAATTATAATAAAGGCGATTTTCATATCTAAGAAAAAGGGTGATTGAGAAAAAACAGCCACATAAGTTTATCCATCAATAAGCTTGCCATTGAGGAATTTATACATTTTTAATAATATTTGGCACTGGTGCCAGATCAAGAGCTGAAAGACTTAACAATATTGTTACATATGCATGTGGGTTACTAACGATTATTTTGTGCACGTAGTTTCATCAAATTAAATCAGTATCAGGAACTAAAACATATTTTATGGCAATCAGCATTATATCTGGGTCTTACCGACTACGGTAAACATTAATCGCTTTAAACCGGCAATATATTTAAGTGGAGGCCGCTTCAAAATCAATTGAAGCAGCCTTTTATGATATTTTATTAACGAACGGTATTGATCAAAAAGTGTAATTAGCTCTATAACGCAAAAAACGGCAAATTATGCATCACGTTTCAACTTTCCACAGCCAGGTTTTACTTTCTATTCTACTTTGAAGGATTTAGCCGTGAGATGTGAGCCTCATTTCTCTGGTCAATTTTATGTTGCTATTGGTCACAACTCGTCTTTGGGCTTTAAACACGAGGGCTGGAAGCCTGGCGTGTAAAGAGTTTATTATTGGCAAATTAGAGATTGAAATTTTATGCCGTTGGCAAAAGCTTTCTGGAATTATCGAAACAAGCATGGAGGTTAATTAGGGAAAAAGCATACCTGCGGCAACCAAGGAGCTCTTCAATTTCGGAACATTAGGCCTTTTAAGGCATTACAAGTAAAACTATCACCCTAATTGTAAATAGTTAAAAGTGAATTTCAGAAGGCCATTCTTAAATTTGCGGCACTGTATGTACAACCAAGCCAGAAAAACTTTAAAATTAGCCTTCCCGATTATTTTGGGAGAATTAGCCCAAATGGCTTTGCATGTAATTGATACCGCCATGGTAGGCGCCGTTGATTATAAGCAACTGGCCGCAGCGGCATTGGTGGTAAGTGTAATGAATATCCCTTTTGTGTTTGGCATTGGTATTACCATTGCCGTTTCGCAAATGGTAAGTATGGCACATGGTAAAGGAGATGATGGAAAAGTAAGTCATTATTTATACAATGGATTTTGGTTATGCCTGCTAACAGCAATAGTTATCACTTTTATATTGCTGGCCAATACGCAGATTTTGTTTAACCTAAACCAGGATGCAGACGTGGCCAGCCTGGCGCTACCTTACATGAAGCTGATGAGTTGGAGCGTAATTCCCATGATCTTATTTTTAACGCTTAAAAGCTTTGCTGATGGTTTAGAGCTCACTAAAACTGCCATGCTGCTTTCACTGCTAGCATTGCCGGTAAATATATTTTTAAACTGGCTGCTTATTTATGGCAACTGGGGTTTTCCCCGTTTAGAATTAATTGGTGCCGGCTGGGGTACTTTGTTTACCAGAATCCTTATTTTTTTATTGCTTCTGTTGGTTATTAATTACCATCATAAGTTTAATAAATACATTGCCCTTCGTAAAAAGCAGTGGAAGTTTAGCTGGCAGGCGCAGCGGGAACTTCTTCATATTGGCATCCCCAGCAGCTTTCAAATTACCCTGGAAGCCGGTGCTTTCGCCATCTCAGGCATCATCATCGGAACCATTGGTGCCGTGGAGCTTGCGGCGCATCAAATTGCGTTAAGCCTGGCCTCCATAACTTTTATGGCGAGTATGGGTCTCAGCCAGGCGGGTGCCATACGTACCAGTAATGCCAACGGTCGAAAAGATTATGCAGCTATTAAATTAATTGGCAAAGGAACTTTAATCATGGCGTTGATCTACGGCACTACATGCGCACTACTGTTCGTCTTATTCCGCAAACAACTCCCACTAATGTTTAACGATAATGAGCAGGTGGTTGCTTTAGCAGCCTATCTTTTATTATTTGCGGCCCTGTTTCAAATATCTGATAGCGTGCAGGTAGTTAGTGCAGGATTGCTAAGAGGTGTGAAAGATGTAAAAGTGCCCACCTATTTTGTAGCTATTGCCTATTGGGTTATTGGCATACCGGTGGGCTACCTGCTTGCTTTTCATTTTAACATGGGCGCTGCCGGTATGTGGATGGGCTTTATTATCGGCCTTAGTTGCAGCGCCATTTTCTTAAGTATGCGCTTTAAAAAAATTACGGAAAAAGCGAAATGATTCCTGGGTAATAAATGGCAATATTGTTTGCCGGGTGTTCGTCTTTGGATTGCCCCCGACAAATTTTATCCTGCAGGAAGACCAGGATATTTATAAAAACGAACAGTATATGAAACGGTCACAAAATTAACCGGGAGCCGATAATTCAATTCACTAATTTCCGGTAGGTAAACAATATGCTTATTATACACGCTACACAAAAATTATTAAACACCGCCGGCCGGCCGGCAACTGTCTATGTTACCAAACCTGGTGAAGGGCAACTGTTGCATAGCTGGTATGCCACTACATTTTCCAGCAGTTTCCCTGGAAAAATGATGACAGTTTACATTCATGAACCGTCAATGATAGCGGTGGTGTGCAAGGGAAAAACGATCAGGCATACATGGCCTCAATTCCTGCAGCGCCTGCCCATGCTGCTAAAGCAATGCGGCTTCCCTGCTGCCATTTTAGAACGGGAACTACTTATGGCCAACGACTTTGTGGTGGGTAAAACAAACAACCGTTCGATGCTGGCTTATATGAACCAGGTAATATTTGACCTGGAGCATAATTGCAGAAGCTTTGATTCATGGGAGGAAATTTCTGAGACCTGGCTGGAGAACATCGTCTTAAATTCATTGTTTGGCACAAAAGAACAAAAACGAAAATACTTCTCCCCGGTTGACTACTGGAAAAGAGAACTGGCAAATCTTTAATCAAAATAAAACGAATAAAAAATACGGAGACCAACCTTCTCAGGCTCGGTGAAAACGATTTTATTTAATAGCCGTATACTTATATCTTATTTTCCCTTCAATACCCATTCGGTCAATAATAAATGTACTGGCAGTTAGTTCACTAACAAACCCTTTCTCAATGCTGCTATTGCAATTAGAGCTAATTTCCAGGTCGTTGGAATTTTGTAGTAGATAGGTACCCGTACATGGCGT
Organism: Chitinophagales bacterium; assembly: GCA_038241275.1. Taxonomy (GTDB): domain Bacteria; phylum Bacteroidota; class Bacteroidia; order Chitinophagales; family Chitinophagaceae; genus Ferruginibacter. The sequence continues at coordinate 2,881 of JBBRFX010000162.1, read as the reverse complement.
TGGGTTACCATTTACATTATCCTTCCTGGTATAGTTTCCATTTGCGGCAAAAGAAAGGATATGCGAATTTTCAGAAGTAACCACATTCCATTTAAAACTTCCACCGTTGAGATACCCATCATAGACAGCCGCTAATTTCCAGTTTCCCAAGAGGCCGTTATTCTCAACTGGTTTCTTGCAGGAGGTAACAGACAATAAAGTAATGGCAAAGAATGCAACCAGTAATCTTGATTTCATAACTAGATTTTTTTTAATGACATGCCAATTGAACCCCCAAATGTTGCGCAGCGTTTAGCTATTTGCCACAAAAAACTACGGGGCTGGGTATGTACTGCTATCCCCACCAAGATAAAATGCCATTATAAACAAACAACCGAAGCAAGAGTATCCCGTGGGAAAACATTATCATTAATAATATAGACTACTCTGGTGGGCATATTCTGTTGTTTGCTATAAATGCAGGCTGTATCTGCTAGCGCAGCCCAGTTAACACCAGTTGTGTCCATCACTGAGACACAAATAGTATCTACCGTATTTTGCCGGCTGCAGGAGTTTACCTGTGTTATATACCTTTTATTTACAGATAGCTTTTGATAAAGTGTACTTAACTGGTTACAGGGAATGCAATCTTTATCCGGAACAGAAGTAGCCATATAAAGTAATCCATAGCAAGCTATTATGGCAACAAACAATAGGTTATAGGTTCTTTTTTTCAAAACTCAGGTTATTTGCAATATAGGAGAGCATTGAACCAGCAATAGCTGCACCAAGATCTGACCAATCAAATGTAAATTTATCGGGAAAGGCAATCTGTATTATTTCGGAAGCAGAAACTATAGTTAAAATAAGGATGAAATAAGAGGTACTGATCGTGCCGGTGCCACTTTTCCGTAACATTAATGCTGCTGTTAAGGAATAGGCCCATAACAAATCAGGTAAGTTGTATCGAACGAAAGCTATCAATATATTATCGGATCCTGCCCACTTTAGGGAGATCGGTATTACAATAAGCTGGTTAATAAAAGTGCCGGATCTTAAAAAAATATAGATAAGTAATCCGGCAAAAAGCGGTAATACGCACTGAAAGATGATAACCCTCCTCAAGCTCGTTGTTTTCAATTTGCCCGGTTTCATTTTGATGATTTATTCACTGCCATTCTGCCGCTGTTGGTTTTAAGCCTTCTCACCGAGCCGCTCTACAACTTTTTAACGCCGCCGTTATTTGCCTGCATGGCTACCGGGAGCGACGCCTCAAAGTTAAGGATGTGACGAATCTATTGTCCGCACCCAGCATAATTAAGTTGTCACTTTGCTGGCCGAAGTCGTTTGTTAATGAAAACATTTGGCACTGGCGCTACTAGGTGGAGTGCTCGTCTTACGAGTATCTTTTACTGTGGCAACAAGGGCAGAAGCGTTCAAAAGTTAGCCGTCCACTTTTTTAAGTCCATATTTCTTAAGTAAGGGGGCGTGAATTCTGTTTCATTACTAAAGCTTTCATTGGATTAAAACGCAGGCACCAAAAAGGGAGCAGGTAAATTAACCTGCTCCCTTTTTAATATTTTATTAAATGCTAAAACTTAGTTTTTAATAATTTTTTGATTGTCAATTACCACACCATCTTTAAGTAACTGGAAGATATATATACCCCTGTTTAGATTGCTTAAGCCATTTACCTGCAGATTATTAGACCCAGTACTAATGTTAGCTTTTGATGAAATCACTGTTTGTCCGTTTACGTTTAACAACCGAATTTCAGCCTTGCCATTGGTAGCAGCATTGAATTGAACACTTATCTTTTCTACAAAAGGATTGGGCGATACCGTCATTTTTGCTACATCCGAAGCTGAAGATTTTAGTCCCAAGGCTACCACGGTGCTATAATTATATTTGCCATCCTTGTCTATTTGCTTTAACCTGTAGTAAGCATAATTTTTACCTTGTAACTCTGCAGCATTGTCTTTAAACTTATAAAATCTTGCACCATTGTCTGCGGCAAAACCGTCTAAAACTAACCCAACGGTTTTAAAAGTAGTTCCGTCAAAAGAGCGCTCTACTTCAAAGTAAGATGAATTGATTTCACTGGCTGTTTTCCAATCCAGGAACACAGTTTTATCAGCCAGCTTGCCTGTAAATGAAGTGTAGGTTACGGGCAGCAGAATTACATCTGGCATAGAAATTTGTTGAAAAAAACCACAACTAAACCTGTCTTGCACCACAAAACTTGCATCGGTTAAATTTCCAACACGCACTTCTTCAATTTCTTTTACATTTTTGTACCTGTAATTTATGTTCGTTATCCAGGCAGATGTATCAAGACCAACATAGTTGGCGTAAGTTCCTACAGCCTTCAACATTTTGTTAGATCCGCTACCAGTTTCGGTGAGGGTAAGTATCGAAATGTTTGCAACTGTATAACTATCATACCCTCTTGCGGCTACAAACTCCCTAACGTGCTGGCCATCACCATCTACATCAATAAACGATAATTGCGCACAATCATACTTATGTTCAGTATTATCGGAATTGTTGTAAAATTTAATAGAGAAGCTAACATAAGACTCGCTAACACCTTGTACTGAAGGCGTTTTTACAACAGGCTGCCAGGCATTGCCATATCCAAAAGTCATATCATCAATACTCGTAAGCGTGGCGCCACCAACAATTGCTGTGATGGTTACATGTGCATATACACCTGGCGTTACTTCAGGAAAACGATAAGTTGCACCAACGGCTCCGGCAATACCTGCTGTAAGTACGGCGTTTTTCCAAACCATTGATGGTGCAATACATTGAGAATTTGCAGTAAAAAGTTGAAGAGAGAATAACAAAGTGGCAAATAGCATTCTGCCCACGAATGTAGAATTACGTTTCATTTTCTTGT
>JBBRFX010000161.1:0-9036 GCA_038241275.1 Chitinophagales bacterium | reverse complement strand
ACCTGGAAAATAAGGGTAATAAATGTGAAAGAAGTGCCCATTACTTTTGAAGGCAAAGCCATTCACAATATCAACAACTGTTTACCTGCAGTAATGGCTTCCTATTTATACAGGGATATCAGCATTGAAGATATCAGGTCTGCATTAATTTCGTTTGTGCCATCATCCAGCCAAACACCAGGAAGGTTAAACTTCTTCCATTTTAAAAACTTTACATTCCTGGCAGATTTTGCACACAATCCGCATGGATTAAAATTGCTGGGAGATTTTATCGGAAAACTGGATTATCCTAAAAAAATTGGATTGATCAGCGGAACCGGTGATAGAAGAGATGAAGATATCAGGGAGCTGGGTAGTTTATCGGCACAATATTTTGATGAAATAATCATTCGCTGCGACAAAAATCTTAGAGGTAGAACTGCAGAAGAAATCATCCATTTATTGAAGGAAGGAATTGAAATGCAAAATCCTTCTATACCTACCATGGTAATTGAAAATGAAGAAGAGGCACTGGAATATATTTATGCCCATCCTCAGCATGGCGCTCTGTATGTAATTATGTGTGATGTGGTAACAGGAGCACTTACTAAAATAAAAGAATTAAAAGAGCGGGAGGATAATGGGTAAAAATTCAGGAGTGTCTGCCTGTTAGCCACTGCCTTAAACAGCAATAAATTGCGTGTTTTTAAAATCAGTAAATAGGGTTAATATTTAATATGGCAGTTAAAAGCCAATATCAACAGGCAAACAGCTATTTAAAAATAGTTTTGGAACATTTTTTCACATCCCCTATTTTTGCACTCCCAAATAATAAAAGGGTGAAAGATTGGGTTATAGTGTAAAGGTAGCACTACAGATTTTGATTCTGTCCGTCTAGGTTCGAATCCTAGTAACCCAACAAAAAAGCTTTAGCAGTCTGCTAAAGCTTTTTTTGTTTAAACATGTTTTGCCTTTATGTTCTTTGAGGCCCGTTAGTATTTGCTTTTAGAAAAATAATTTATAAAATCATTGAATCTATACGGCCGCCTATTTTACAATTTCTTCCAGCACTTTTCCAACATTTCCGTTAGGCATCTGAATTTTAAGCAATGCCGCAACAGTTGGAGCTATGTCTGTCATATAAGTTTCCCTGTTAGACTTACCTGATTTTATGTTCCACCCAAACCAAACGTTGGGTATATGTGCATCATATGGATTCCAAAGGCCATGCGTAGTTCCTTTAGTGCCTCCATCAAAAAATCCAGGTTTTACTGTAAACATTATATCACCACTTCTTACAGGATTGTATCCATTGGCCATCATTATTTTTTGTGGCTGTGGCAGGGTAGTTTCAAAAAGTTTATCTGTTTCAAATGCATTTACAATAAAAGGTTTTGTTTTGAGCAATTTAATAATCCATTTTTTTATCGCTGCTAAATCTTTTCCATTTTTTTCCACTTCAGTGGTATTGATATAGAACTGGTAGTTCTGAACGCTTTGAAGAATATTATTCATTCCAAATTCATTGAACAGGCTGCTGTTAATTTCTTTTAAAATAGCATAATCATCAAAATTACCTCCCGGCATATTGTGCTCATTTAAAAAAGCAGGAATATGGGCTACCCCATGATCTGCTGTTAGAAAAAACAGGTAATTACCTTTGCCAAGTTTACTATCCAGGTATTGCAAAAAATCAGCAATATCCTTATCCAGCCTGTAGTAGGTATCTTCTGCTTCAATAGAGTTGGGGCCAAAATTATGACCAATATAATCTGTTGACGAAATGCTTACTGCCAGGAAATCTGTTACTGCTCCTGCTCCCAGCTTTTCATTCTCTATCGCCGCTTTGGCAAAATCAAATGTATATGTGTTAGCAAAAGGCGTGGTTTTAAAAGAAATATACTTCCCCTGGTTAATAGCAGATAAACGATGAGGAAAAACAGGTAAGGTTTCGCCGGATATTGCAACTTCGTAGGGTTTATTATCAGTTGTACTTAAAATATATTTTTCTATCGGCAATAAGGTATTCCAATCTTTGCTCATATAGACGGATGGCAAATCCTTATTATTAAAGCTATTAACCCATACAGGCAGTTCTTTCATATAATGACTGCTTGTAATAAATTTACCCGCAGCATCATCATACCAATAGGCCGCATTGGCACTATGACCGGCTGGCAATATTGCACCTCTGTCTTTTAAGGCGATTCCAATTACTTTACTCTGAAAATTATTACTTAACCGCAACTCGTCTGTTATTGTACTTGCCCATAAATTATCCGGGCTCATTTTGCCAGCACGGCTGTTACTGCCCACTGCAGTAACCGTTGAATCATCCGTACAATAAACATTGGTATTTGTTCTTTTATCAAACCAATTATTACCCATAATACCATTAATTGCAGGAACACTGCCGGTATAAACACAGGCATGGCCGGCTGCTGTGTAAGTAGGTGTATATGGAATTAATGTATTTTCAAAACTATAACCCTGGGAGAGCAATCGTTTAAACCCATTAGCACTATACATATTGCTATACCTGTATAAATAATCCCAGCGCATCTGATCTATCACTAGCCCCACCACCAGTTTGGGCCTGGAAACAGCCGGGCTGCTTTTTGTTTTTACTGCAGTATTTGTTTGCGCTGTAATAGTGCAGGCACTGCTTATTACTAAAAAAATAATGGCTACTATCTTTTTCATCCTCTTGGGTTTTAAAATTTTTTGCAAATATAAACTATAGTAAATGTACCCGGGGGATTGTGTTGTGTTATTCTAAGGTTACTTAATTTGCGACCAATGCCTTAAATTTGCGCCAGTTTTAAAAGTATATGATCGCAGCTATATAAAGATGCAGGGATTCAAATAAATAATGAATGGCGACTTTATTGCTCAGCGGTTTACGCAAATCATTCAATCTAAAATCATAAAAAAAATGGACGTTTTTGAAAAACTTGTGAAAGATGGCGGCCCACTCGGACAACACATGGAAAGGGCTCATGGGTACTTTGCATTTCCTAAACTGGAGGGAGAACTGGGCCCCCACATGAAATTCCGTGGAAAAGAAATGATCGTTTGGAGTTTAAATAATTATCTAGGATTGGTTAATCACCCCGAAGTGCGAAAAATAGATACGGAAGCGGCAGCGGCTTATGGCCTTGGCAATCCAATGGGTGCAAGGATGATGAGCGGCAACACATCCAAACATGATGAGCTTGAAAAAATAATCAGCAAATATGTGAACAGGGAAGATGCCATGCTTCTGAATTTTGGCTACCAGGGAATTATGAGTTGTATAGACTCATTGGTAAACCGCAGGGATGTGATTGTGTATGATGCCGAAGCACATGCATGTATTGTGGATGGAGTTCGCCTGCATATGGGCCACCGGTATGCTTTTAAACACAATGATATAGAGGATTGCGAAAAACAATTGCAGCGTGCTACAGAATTGGCTGCTAAAAACGGTGGTGGTATTTTAGTGATAACAGAAGGCGTTTTTGGCATGGATGGAGAACAGGGCATTTTAAAAGAAATTGTAGCACTTAAAAAGAAATTTGAATTCAGGTTATTAATTGATGATGCGCATGGATTTGGTTATATGGGACCAACCGGTGCCGGTGCAGATGAAGCCCAGGGTTGCCAGGATCAAATAGATCTGTACTTTTCTACTTTCGTAAAAAGTATGGGAAGCATTGGAGCCTTTATTGCAGGACCTAAAAAAGTGTTGAACTACCTGCGTTACAATGTACGCTCACAAATATTTGCAAAGAGCCTTCCATTGATGGTGGTAGAAGGAATGCTTAAACGTATGGATATGGTTTTAACCATGCCGGAACTAAGAGAAAAACTTTGGGCTAATGTTGAACGTTTACAAAGCGGCCTTAAAGAAAGGGGTTTTGATATTGGAAATACCAACTCTCCTGTTACACCTATTTTTATGAAAGGCGATGTGCCGGAAGCCACTCAAATGGTGATGGACCTGCGGGAAAACTATCATATATTTTGCAGCATTGTAGTGTATCCTGTTATTCCAAAAGGAGATATTATTTACAGGCTTATACCTACTACTGCCCATAGTTTTGATGATATTGACGAAACACTAAAAGCATTTGAAGAAACAAAAAAGAAACTGGATGCTGGCTTGTACAAAGCTGCAGATATTCCGGATATGGCGGAAGTAATGTAAAAAATTTAAGTCCCATTAAAACAATGGGACTTTTTTATGGGGTAAACCATATTACGGCCAGGATACCTTAGTGGCACTGCACCTGCCTGCCGGGTGCAGGCTTTCTACAACAATGCTCATTTCTACATTGCATGCAATTTTTCACCATTCAAAAACAATATCTTTATATTTAATCAGAATCTGATTTTAAAAATCAAATGAAATTATAAACCATGAAATCATTAATCTTTATTCTACTAACGTGCACTGTTAGTTTTGCAGCAAAAGCACAAACAGCCACTTCAAAACAGGATACCATTCAAACAGTACAAGCGGCCTGTGGGCAGTGCAAATTTGGATTTAGCGGAGAAGATTGCAGCCTGGCTGTTCGCATTAAGGGAAAAGTATATTTTGTAGATGGTACCAAAATAGATGATCATGGAGATGCGCATGCAGCCGATGGATTTTGTAATAAGATAAGAAAAGCCAATGTGAGTGGAAGTATTGTGAACAATCGTTTTGTAGCTACAAGTTTTAAATTGTTGCCCACCGGAAAATCTAAAGAATAGGACTAAATTCCTTCAGGGGTCAAAAAATATTTATACTTTCTATGCCATCCACCGCTTTCCATCTTACCTGCTCAGACGGCCACCAAATGCCCATGAATGCATGGCTGCCAACTACTGAACCGGATTGCATTTTACACATTGCTCATGGTATGGCAGAACATGCAGAGCGATATGCAGCCATTGCTCCCCTGTTGACACAACATAATATTGCCCTTTATGCGCATGATCAGCGTGGGCATGGAAAAGTTGCAGCAAATTTAAATGAGCTGGGCATTGTAGATCACAACTGGTTTTACCAACAGGTAGAAGATGTAAACCTGGCCATCGCCTATTTAAGAAAAAAATATCCCGGCAAAAAAATATTTTTATTAGGTCATAGTATGGGTTCATTTATTAGCCAGCGCTATTTTCAAATCTATGGCAAACAAATAGATGGATTGATCCTTTCTGCCAGCAACGGCAAACAGGATCCTTTAATGGCTGCCGGCATTTCCATTGCATGGCTGCAAATGAAATTATTTGGCCCCCGCTACCGTAGTACACTTATTGATAAATTATCTTTTGGCAAATTTAATGCAGCCTTTAAACCCAACAGAACACAAAACGACTGGCTAAGCCGCAATAATGAAGAAGTAGATAAATATGTAGCGGACCCCCTTTGCGGATTTGTGTGCAGCGCTTTGTATTTCTATTATTTTTTTAAAGGAATCAGGGATGCTTTCAACAAAGAAAATATTAAAAGTATCCCTTTGGATATTCCTGTATATGCATTTGCCGGAGATAAAGACCCTGTGGGCCTTGCAGGCAAAGGTTTTTTAACATTGATATCAAACTGGAAAGCTGTGGGCTGTAAAGATATTTCTTACCATCTCTACAAAGTTGGAAGACATGAAATGATGAATGAAATAAACAGGGAAGAAGTGATCAGCAATCTTGTATCATGGATAAAAAATCATTGATAAATTTCTATTATGAATAGCCCCTATTCAATTCCTGCACAAACCCATATAGGCCATATACATTTAAAAGTAAGCGACCTAAAACGCAGCCTGGAATTTTATTGCGGTCTGCTGGGTTTTGAAATAACAACCATGTATGGACAAGATGCAGCCTTTATTTCTGCAGGAGGTTATCATCATCATATTGGGTTAAATACCTGGTACAGCAAAGATGCACAGCCAGCGCCGCTTCATACTGCAGGATTGTTTCATACGGCTATCCTATACCCCACAAGAAAAGACCTGGCTGTTATTTATACAAGAGTAAAAGATGCCAACTACCCCTTTACAGGTTTTGCAGATCATGGCGTATCTGAAGCGCTGTATTTAAATGATCCTGATGAAAATGGGGTAGAACTTTATTGGGATAAACCAAAAGATATTTGGCCAACAAATGAAGATGGTAGTTTGCTCATGTACACAAAAGCATTGAACCTTGAGGATTTGCTAAATGAAATAAACTGATCGTAAAATTTCCAACGCTTACCACTCATTTTTCATTGTTTTATTAAACTCTACGAATGTTTCCTGCTCACTTTTTCTTTCGGCAAAATATTTAAGCGGGGCCTCTATTTCTTTCGGTTTAAGATAACCGGCAAGTGGTGCAGGCCTTGCATCCAGTGAAGATAAAAAAATGGTATTTGGATATTCCAACTGGCCAAAACTTAAAAACATTGCCAGGTCATTTGTTTTATATTTTTCATTGTAAGTATATGTTTTATTGTTATAAACAACAGGAGCTTTAGACTCGGCATTGTACTTTACAGCATAATAATGTTGGTTAATATATGCCACCACTTTTTCATTTTTGTAGGTTGTTTTATCCATATGTTTACACCAGCCGCACCAATCGGTATAAAGATCTATTAATACAGGTTTGGGATTTTTTGAATAAGCTTCCTGCATTTCTTCAAAACTAAGCCAGTTTATTTCTTCCCTGGGTTTTAAACTAAAAGAAACTGCTATTACAGCAACCATACTTACCCATAAAATACATTTAACCTTTTTCATCCTTTAATTGTTTAGTAGCTTAGACGATTATAAACGGAAAAATAATGCAAAAAATTGTAGTAGCAGTTACAGGTGCCAGTGGTTCTATCTATGCAAAGGTTTTATTAACAAAACTCCAGCACTTAAAAGAACACATTAGCGAATTATCGCTGGTTATTACTGACAACGCAAAAGAGGTATGGAAAACAGAACTGGACAATGAAGCATATAATAATTTTGATATAAAATCCTATTCAAAAAATGACTTCAATGCTCCTTTTGCTTCCGGCTCGGGACAATACAATACCATGATCATTATTCCCTGCAGTATGGGCACTTTAGGGCGAATCGCTTCCGGCATTTCCAATGATCTTATCAGCAGGGCTGCAGATGTGATTTTAAAGGAAAGAAGAAAACTGATTTGCGTGGCAAGGGATACGCCTTACAACCTGGTGCATATCCGCAACATGGAAACCATTACCCTTGCCGGTGGAATTATTTGCCCTGCTACTCCATCATTTTACAGTAAACCAACTACTATTGAAGAAGTAGCAGCAACTGTGGTGGACAGGGTTATTGACCTGGCAGGTCTTCCCAATCAAACTTACAGATGGGGAGAAGCCCCCTGCCCCCCTAAAGGGGAGATTGAATAGTAAAATTAATATGAAACATAAAAATTCCTTGAAGGCTTTTTCTTCAAGGAATCAAATAAATTCTAAAATTTTAATATCTCCTAAGCCCCCTTCAGGGGGTTTGGGGGCTTTTCTTATCTCAAATCCACCACTTCTACACCAGGATATTTTTTTGCATCAAACACAAACATTGCATCTGCTATCGCCCCATTAGCAGTTAAGGTATTTGTACTGTAAGTATAACGGTTACCATTCTTTTCATATATTTTGGTAGTATTGATTGAATTATTATCTACATATACCAATACTTTATGAAATGCCTTGGTTTTATCAATAGGTGTCAATTCAATTTCCTTAAGATTTTTACCATTAATTTTTACAGCCCCGTTTAATTTGTATAAAAAATCTTTATCGTAAAAATTAGTAAATAATTTTTGAGGAGTTAATGAATTGGCTGAAGGATCAAGCCTGGAAACAGTTACTTCATTAGAAGCTTTATCATAAGTCCATACATTGCTGCCATCCGAAAATATATCCTGCCCGGGAACGCTGATGCGGTATTTGGTTCCCTTCATATATACATTACCGGCTTTTACTCCAAGACTTTTACCTGATGCGTTTTCTATTTTCAATAGAAACTTAGCCTGAACTGTTTTATATGTTTTGAATTTATTGCTTACGCCATCCAGCACTTTTTTAGCGGCAGGATCACTTGCACCCATTCCCTTGGGAACCTGTGCATTTACAACCGACAACATTGTGGTTACTATTAATAAACCAGAAAGTAATTTTTTCATTTTCATTTTTTTATGGCTGAGCGCACTTACTTTTTAAGGGTGCAAAGATAAGTAATAGACCTCTTTGTAACTCAGTGGTTTAAAGGCAATCCATTAATGTACTGTTAATGTGAGTTTAAACCCCAAATATTTATTTTGTGCCTGCGTTATTGTTGCAAATAAAACCTAATTTGCTATTCTTCAACACAACTCCGCTATAGAATATTTTTTTACATAAACCTGTAATACCATTTACATGACAGAAAGAAATATAGCTATTTCCCAACGGGAAACGTATGAGCCATCCCAGTTTTCAGATTTCCTTTGGTGGTTATCTACCGCAGAAAAAGAAATATTAATAGATTCTGTAATAGATAGAAACCGTTACCGCATTATAGGGATGACGGTATTGGCTACATGGCTCTTTGCCAGTTTTACCTGGACTTATTTTTTCTATACCATCGTAACATCATTGCTGGCAGCAGTTGGGTTAGGGCTCTTTATGGGTTTTATCATTCTTACCATAGACAGGGCACTGATAAAAGGTATTACCAAATTCAATAAAAAGAAATTTACCCCGCTCCTGTTCAGGTTTTTCCTGGCATTAACTATCGGCACTTTTATGGCACAGCCAGCAGTGTTGTATATGTTTGATAAAGAAATAAAACTGCAAACATCGCTGGATAATGAAAAAAAGAAAATCGTAAAGCGGCAGGAATTAGACAATCTCTACAAGAATCAAAAAGATGAATTAATAAGAAATAAAGAAAAGGCTAAACAGGATATTGCAGCAAAATATGAAACAGTAAATGCTGCCCGAAATAATTTTCTGGCAGAAACAGATGGCAGTGGTGGCACAGGCAAAGTGGGCATAAAAGATATTGCCATTGCCAAAAGAAACGAATACCAAAAGCTGGATGCCGA
>JBBRFX010000160.1:0-9053 GCA_038241275.1 Chitinophagales bacterium | reverse complement strand
TAATGCCATAGCGGTCTCTAAGGTCTATAAAGGTTATGCTTCCAAATTTTCTAATTGTTTGTACCCATCCGGCAAGGGTGGTTTCTGTGTTGATATGGGTTATTCTTAATTCGCCGCAGGTATGAGTTCTGAACATTGTTTACAATTTATTTGGCGGCAAAGATAAGCTGTGCAGCCTTTATGTAAAAAATTACATCTCATTATTACTAACTAACTTTTGCCCTTAACCCAGCGCCTCCTGTAAATGAAAAAAATCATTGTTATAATCTGTTTTTTAGTACCCTTAAGTTGTTTTGCCCAGCAAAACCTAAAAGATATCCGGAAAAAAAGCTGGCAAACATATGTATATCGCATTCCTGCTAAAGATGCCATTCAATATGAAAAATGGGATTCCATTCCTGTAGATCAGTTTTTAAATGCATCCATCTTTGAAACCTTTCCTACTGATTCCTGGTTTGAAGATAAACTACCCATTGGTCATTATGTTTTTGTGTCAGTTACAGATAATCAACTGAGTGCAGAGTTATTTAATAAGTCTGATTTAATGGTATTGACTGTAAATAATAAGCAGCGGCTTCAGTTGTATATACGAACGAGGGAAGGGAAATCAGTAATATCCAGTTCGGTTTTTGTAAATGATAAGAAAGCCCCCCTTAATACTGCTTCTCAAACATATTGGGTTAAACAAAAGTATTTTGAAGAAGCCACGGTAGTGGTTTGTTCACCAGGAGATACATTAATAACTTATGTTTCGGCATTGGATGATTTAAGGATACCAATATCGCAACAAAAAAGAAGGAATTATAGAAGTACAAAGATTTATAAAATACTAAACTGGGTGCCCCAAAAATTTACTTCTTTGTTTAAAACAAAAAGAAAAACTACCCGAATTAATGCAAGTGGTTTTGTGATTTTTAATCAACCTAAATATAAACCACTGGATACTTTAAAGTTTAAAGGCTACGTGGTAGACAAAAAGTGGAAACAATACAATAAAAATATTCATATCTTTTTGGAATTTTATGCAAGGGGGAAATTTTACAGCCAGTTAATCAAAATAATAAAACCTGTAAGCCCCGGCGCATATGTGCATGAGTTTGTAATTGCAGATAGTATTCCTACAGACATTTCCTGCAACCTTGTTTTTAAAACAAGTTCCGGTAAACAAATCATCCGGGAGAGTTTTAAGGTGGAGGATTATGTATTGGATGAAATAGGAACACAACAATTCCGGTCAGAAAAGGAAACCTATTTTAGAAATGATACGCTCCGTTTTTTTGCCGGAGCAAAAGATGCCAATGGTTTATATGTGATGGATGCCACAGCAAGGTTGATCTTGACAACTGCGAAAATTGACAAGTTTTACCAGGACAGCTTGTTTGTAGCAGATACACTTTATAACAGTGAAGTAAAACTTAGTACTGATAATGATACAAAATTTGTGGTGGCAGCATCCGCATTCCCCAAAGCCGATTTGTCTATTGAGGCAAAGCTGGTATTTAAGAATGCCAATAATGAATTACAAGTAAAAACAACAACCATTTTTTATGTGTATGAGTCTAAAAAAATATTTGTAAAGCAAGATGGGGATAGCATTAAAGCAATTTATATAGAAAATGGTAAAGAGAAAATGGCAAATGGGGAAGTGAGTATGAATTACGAAGAAGATGTTGCCATCATCTACCCGTTTGCTTCCAAGATCGATCCTATTGCAGAGGATTATCAATTTTATTTTACCGATGCAACGGATACATTGAGTGAGGCATTGACTATCCGCAGGGCTTATGATGTATCATTGTCCCGGGTGAGTCTGGGCGATACGCTCGGTTTTGTTTTGCACAACCCTTATAAGATTCCGGTATTCTTTACAGTTTTTAATGGGAAGCAAGTGATTGCAACAGGTAACCAGGCTGATCAAAATATCTCCTGGAAAAAACACATGAAAGACAGGCGGCAGATGTATAAAGTGAAGTGGCAGTATTATTGGGCAGGAGAAGAAAAAAACAAGGAAGAAACCATCGGTTTGTTATTTAAACTGCTTAATATAAAAATTGAGAATGATCAAACTGTTTTTCCCGGGCAAAAGGATTTAATCAAAATAAATGTCACGGATTATTTAGGTCGTCCGGCTGCTGATGTGAATCTTACAGCTGTGAGCTATAATGACCAGTTCAAAAAAGATATAAGGGTAAAAGATCCGCCTTACCTTGTAAAATACAAATCAAAAAAATACATTGAAAGGGATGGGTTTGAAGCTGATGAGCCGGAAGAAAGTATTTTTACTAAAAAGTATTTGTTGGGTAACCATATTCAATGGAAAAATAAATTTGGCCTGGATACGATGGAGTATTACAAATTACTTTTTCCTGCCTATAAATACTATGATGCGGTAAGGCCATTAAATAACCTATTGCCACAGATTTCTGTAAATGTGGTAGAGAAAGCTGTGCCGCAGGAAATTTATTTATTGTATATCAACCGACAACTGGTTTATTATAATGGCGTAACAGACCGGATGAATTATGCCTTTGAAGTGTACCCGGAAAACGTACAAATAGGCATACGGCTAAAAAATAAGTTTATACTGATAGACAGTTTGTATATGCAACCTTTTTATAAACATGACTTAAGTTTTGATTTAAATAATTTACCACAAAATGCTACAGTAAAAATATCTGACACTATATGGAGTGAAAATGAAAAATCGCTTTTGGAAAAAACGATGTGGCAGATGCAAAATGACCCTCAAAATAATTCTGCCTATCTATGGCAAGGAAAATCAGTGGTACAGTTGAGCGGGCAGCGGGAGCATATTGCCGGGCCATTCCGGGAAAATGAAAGAATGTATTTTTTTCGCCCCGGGGGCTTTGACATGGATTTTATTTTTGAACCTGGATACCAGTACAAATTAACCCGGGATATTTCAAGGCTCGAAAAAAAGCCACTATTTCCACGTAAGGACATCAAATATGGCTTGCCCGTAAAACCAGGCCAACTTTTATTAGGCGATACGATTGCTAACATTCCTAAGATCAAATATGAAGTTATTCAGAATGTACCTGAGTTGAAACTTACCTTGCAACACCAGTTGTTTTATTATCAGCAGATTGCCCAAAAAGGGAAAATATTATATACAACTCCTAAGGATAGCGTCATAAAGTATTGTGTTTTGTTGCAAAAAGATTCCCTGCCTGTTGTAACTCATGGGTATTTAAAGAAACTGTACAATCTTACACCCGGTATTTACCAACTGCTGCTGGTGACACCATCCTTGGGCACTTATTCATCCGGTGATGTTGAAGTGGGAGCCAATGGTACTCTTTGTTTAAACCTCGGCGTAGATAATTATCAACGACAACACCCGTTGATAGGGCAGCTATTAATAGAGCAGGATAAAGTAAATGAAGAAAAAGTGATTGAAAGTCCAACCATGCTTAAGAAGCCCCCCGTTAACTACACAATACCAGACAGTGTTGTGTATGTAAAAAGTGGAGGAGGAACGATCACTGGCATCGTGAAAGATAGAAAAGGGAATCAGCCTATTCCTTATTGTACAGTTATGATCAAGCTTACAGCAAAAGGCGTGTTGACTGATGTGAACGGACAATTTGAACTGGGTAAAGTACGCCCGGGAAAATACATACTACTGGTGTCACAGGTTGGATATTCCTCCAGGGAAATTGATATAAATGTTTTGCAAAACCAGGTGCTTAATCTGCAGTTATTGCTCGAAGTAAATGAAAATAGGTTAGAGGAAGTGGTGGTGACTGCCTTAGGAATTCAAAGAAAAAGTAGCATGATGGGATATGCCACCGTCCAGGTGCGCAGCGATGATCTTACTCTATCAACTCCTGCAAACTTTGCCAATGGTTTACAAGGCAGAGTGAGTGGATTAAATGTAACCTCTGGAAATGGTGCTGATCTTAATAGTACCAGGATAATGTTAAGAGGGGCCAGCAGTCTTACAGGCAACAATGAACCGTTATTAGTTGTTGATGGCATTATCACCCCTCTCGGATCCTTATCTTTTCTCAATCCTAGCGATATTTTGGAGGTAACAATTTTAAAGCCCGAAGAAGCAATTGCTTTGTTTGGTTCCCAGGCTTATAATGGTGCCGTTGTAGTTACAACTAAAACAATAACAGATCGTAAAGATTTTAGAGATTATGCTTTTTGGGCACCCAATTTTTTTACAGATAAAAAAGGAAAGGCATCAATTGAAGTGGCCTATCCCGACAATGTAACTGGTTGGAATACCTTTGTTGTGGCTATGGACAAAAAGCGAAGAATGGGCAAAGCTTCTGTTCTCATACAGGCATACAAGCCCATGCTCGCTCAAATGAATCTTCCTTTATTTCTGATAGAAGGAGATAGCTCTTATTTTGTAACAAAAAGTATTAATTATACCGCCGATAAATATTCAGTAAAAACCTCGTTTTCTTTAAATGGGATTGTTACATCTGAAAAGGAAAAAGAACTGTTGCCAAATGATGCAAGCATAACACCCGAACTTGTTTCTGTTGCAGGTACAGATACTGTTAAAGCATCTTTCGGTATTACAAGCACAACAGGTTTCAAAGATAAAGAAGAACGTAAAATACCTGTCTTTAAAAAAGGCGTGGAGGAAACTGTGGGAAATTTCTGGACACTTCAAACAGATACCACCGTTCACTTTAAGGCGAAACCGGGCATGACAGGTATCCACCTGTATGCTCAGAACAATACACTTGATGCAATGCTGGAAGAACTGGATAATCTAAAGCGTTATCCGTACTTCTGCATGGAACAGATCTGTTCGAAAATTACCGGCCTTGTGTTGGAAAGAAAAATAAAGGAAAAATTAAACCTGCCATTTAAGGGTCAGCGGGAGCTGGATATGCTTTTGAAAAAAATACAAAAGTCACAACAATTTGATGGAGGATGGGCCTGGTGGGAAAACGGCAGATCGAATGTTTACATTAGTAATTATATTTTAAATGCATTGTTGGAGAACAGGGAAAATGCCCTGGTGCAAGCCAATATAAGAAATGCCTTTCTTTATTTGCAAAACAGGCTTCCTTATTTAGACAAGAATGAATTATTGGCTTCCTTAACTACATTGAGTATCGGTAAGCATGAAATGAATTATGCTGTATGGATGGATAAGATCAATTTTGATTCTATTCATCAACATCAGCAATGGCAGTGGGTAAAAATAAAGCAACAACAAAACCTGGATTATAAATCAGCATTGGATAGTTTGATAAAAAAGAAAACGGCTACCATGTTGGGTGGTTTACATTGGGGTGTAGAAAATTACCGCTGGTATTCTAATGAAGTGGCTACTACCGTTCTTGCCTTTGAGGTATTACAAAAAGAAGAGGAGCACAAAAAACTGTTGCCGTCTGTTATTCAATATTTTTTGGAGAAAAAACGAAATGGTTACTGGAGAAACACGGTAGAGACAGCAACCATTCTAAATGCTATTCTGCCAAACCTGTTGGAGACTCATGCAAACTTTCAAACTGCAGTCCAGTTAAAAATTACAGGGGATACCAACTTTACTATTTGCGGTTTTCCCTATCTGGCAAAATTGAACAATCCTTCCTTTAAAAATATATCCATTAGTAAGCAAGGTGGTGGAATAGTTTATTTTACTGCCAATCAAACATTTTTTAACAGCAGCCCTGTACCTGTGGAGGATAATTTTATTTTACAAACTTTATTTAAGAAAAACGATCAAATTATTTCTAAAGTAAAAACGGGGGAGCGAATAAAAATGATCATTAAAGTAGAAGTATTAAAGGATGCAGAATATGTAATGCTTACAGTTCCCATCCCGGCTGGCTGCATTTTTACCAATAAAACAAACAACGACTGGCGTATATTTAAAGAATACCGAAAAGATAAATTGTTATTGTTTGCAGAAACTCTCAGTAAAGGATCGCACCAGTTTGAAATAGAACTTGAGACACGTTACAATGGTTCGTATACTCTTAATCCCGCAAAAATAGAATTGATGTATTATCCTACTTTTTATGGGCGTAATGCGGGGAGAAAAATAATCATGGAGTAACTGGAAAAGGAAAGCTTTTCAATAACTTTAAAGTATTGTTTAACGAAAAAGAATTATGCAAAATTCCATTGCATCTTAACCAAATAATAATGACACAACAAAACAGCATTCAAATATTTGAGGAAAAAAAAGTGAGGGCACTGTGGGATGATGAACAGGAAAAATGGTATTTCTCGATTGTTGATGTGATAGAAGCGTTGACGGATAGCCCCCGACCCAGAAAATACTGGAATGCCTTAAAAACGAAACTAAAAGCTGAAGGTAGTGAGTTGTCCCATAATTTGGGACAACTGAAAATGCAGTCCGAGGATGGAAAATTTTATAAAACCGATGTAGCCGACACCCAACAACTATTCAGGCTTATTCAATCTATCCCCAGCCCTAAAGCAGAACCCTTTAAATTATGGCTGGCAAAAATTGCTTCGGAAAGATTAGATGAATTGCAGGATCCCGAACTAACCATTGACCGGGCTTTGGAGCAATACCTGCAATTGGGTTATTCTGAAAACTGGATAAACCAGCGGCTTAAAAGTATTGAGATTAGAAAAGAACTAACCGATGAGTGGAAAAAGAAGGGTTTAAAAGAAGGAGTTCAGTTTGCAACACTTACGGATATTATAACAAAGGCATGGGCAGATAAAACCACTAAAGAATATAAAATCTTAAAAGGATTAAAAAAAGAAAATCTAAGGGATAATATGACCAATACCGAACTTATCCTGAATATGTTGGCAGAAGCTTCTACCAAAGATATTTCCCAGGCAGTAAATCCCAAAGATTTTGATGAAAGTAAAATAGTGGCAAAGCAGGGAGGCAATGTTGCCAGGGTTGCTTTAAAAGAACTGGAGGCCAAAACGGGTAAGAAAGTTGTTACAGAATTAAATGCAAAAAACTTTTTAGGGGCAAATAAAGAAAGCAAAAAGCTGGCTTCAAAAAAGAGCAGTAAGTAAAGCATTATTTGCCTACCAAATCAAATGCGGCACAAACCTGCTTTTATTATCCGTAATCAAACCGTTTGCTTCCCTGATGCCAAGGCCTGCAGGTTCCTGGCCAATGATCCAACTGCCTATAACAGGGTAGTTACCATCAAAGTCTGGCAGCTCAAATAATTGTTGGTAAATAAAACCTTCCGCACCATATTCGCCGGAAGTATTTTCTATGGTTCCATAATGTTTTACCATTTCGATATTGGCACCTTCACGGGCGAGGATTGGTTTTTTTACATAATCTTTCAAATCATTTTCTTCAAAATAAGCCGGCAACAGATATTCACAATTGGGATACAATTGCCAGAGTATTGCAAGAATAGCTTTGTTGGATAAAATCATTTTCCATGCAGGTTCTATCCAAAATGATTGATTGGTATCCAGTAAAATGTTTTGCCCAAACTGTTCTGCAGCCAGCCATTCCCATGGGTATAGTTTAAAAATATTTTTGATGGGCTGATTTTCTAAATCTACAAATTGTGCGCTTTCGGGTTCCCAACCAATATCATCCGTAAAAACAAGCTTGGTTTCAATGCCGGCCTGTAATGCACAGTCACGCATATATTCTGCATTGGTCAAATCTTCCAGTGAATCTTTGATGCAGGTAAAATGTAAAATGCCGGGCTGCAGGTACACTTTTAAATAGGTCCAATAAGCAATCAGTTTTTCATGTATGCTGTTAAACTGGTCTTTGTTTTTATCAAAATCCTGCAGCCAAAACCATTGTACAATTCCTGCTTCGTACAGGCTGGTGGGAGTATCGGCATTAAATTCCAGCATTTTTATTTTTCCTTTTTTATAGCAAAGGTCAAAACGTCCGTAAATAGATGGATGTTCATCATTCCATGTTTTTTCTATTAAGGGAATAAAGTTTTCCGGAATTTTAAACTGGTTGTAAAGTTTATTATCAATAACATGCTGAACGGCTCCAAGGCAAAGCTCCCATAAAGTTGCGGTAGCTTTTTCTAATTGATTTATTTCGTCTAAGCTAAAACGGTAGTAAGCAGTTTCATCCCAGTAAGGGATATCACTGGTATGAAATCCAAACCCGAGTTTTTCCACTTCTGCCTGCCAGTTATTCCTGGGTTGTATTTTTATACGTTCCACAATAATTCATTTATGATTTATGATATTTGATTTTTGATTTTTTTTAACTTGAAGGTGAAGTCATAAACAGCGAATATCCAAGAGATGAAAAATAGGGATTGAAATTCGGGAATAGGCTTTAATTTTCGATGGATGAATTGGAATATTTATTCTGCTGATTTTTTGCAATTAAAACATTTGTCACCCAGAAAGGTATTCGGATCCTATGAAATCCTACATCAAAAATCCTACATCAAAATTTTTCTTAACTCCCTGCTCTAACAGCACTTCTTCCAAATCCGCCTCTAACTGCTTTTCCTTTTAATCCATTGGTTCCTACATTGGCATTGTGAGGTATGGCATTAGAATAATAACCAGCACGGGAGTAAGTTCCATTATTAAAACCTCCATAGGGTCTGAAAGCATAATACCAAAGTGCCACGCCCAGCATGCCGTTGCCGCCGTGGCGGGTGCGGGTATATGGTGCAGTACTGTCGCCCCTCACATAAGTTTTATTACCGCTGCCCCATTCAGGTTCCTTCTTTTTCTCGGCACAACTTGCAAGAGCTGCCGTGATTAAAATGAGTTGTACGGTTTTAGTTTTTTTCATTCGTCGTTTTCTTTCTTTTATTGCAGGCGTATAAATTGTTCAAGAGGTCAAGGTTCAACAGGTTCAATGTTGTGTAGGTTCGATCACTTTTTTTTTAATCCTATTCATAATTCATAGATCTTCATTCATCACTCCTCAACATTCGTCATTCTACATTCGTAATTCCCAATTCCCCTACTTCACCGTAATAAATATCTCGTATTCTTTTTTTGCTTCTACCTTTTTATCGTAACCAAATTCATCTTTCACCTCTGTATTATTCGAACCCAGGGCGGGTATCGTATCCCTGTATTCAAAAGTTCCGGCGGCGGCGCCC
>JBBRFX010000159.1:0-9089 GCA_038241275.1 Chitinophagales bacterium | reverse complement strand
GTTAAAAAAATAAATTCGCCACGTAAGATGGCATAGGATGTAATAGGGAGAAAGGTCAAAGGTGAAAGGTGAAAAGTCAAAGGTGAAAAAATCTACGAAGATTCCTATTCAACTTTGGCTTTTTATATTCATCATGGCTTTTCCTTCTACCCACTCCGGCTTAATGCATCTTTCTTCCCATCATTCACCACTCACCACTCACCTATGTATACAGCAGATATAAAAAAACTACCAAGAACTTTTTTGCCGGTTAACTTTATTGTAACGGATTGGGCAATATTGGAACCCTATTTTAAGGATTTAATTGATAGGGCAATAACGGATAAAACATCGCTGGAACAATGGCTTAAAGATATGAGTGAACTGGAAGCAGCAGTAAGCGAAGATGCCTGCTGGCGACAGATAAAGATGACCTGTGATACAGAAAATGAAACGCTGGAAGAAGCCTTTAATTTTTTCTGTATGGAGATTCAGCCCAGGATTCAACCCCTGCAGGATGCCTTGAATAAAAAGCTGATAGCAGAACCCCTGTTAAAGGAACTGGAGCCGGAAAAATACCACACCTACCTGAGAAGTATCAGAAAAAGCATAGAACTGTTTAGGGAAGAGAATATTCCCCTGCAGGCAGAGATGGCTGTATCTCAACAGCAGTTTGGACAAATAACCGGTGCCATGATGGTAACTGTAAACGGTGAAGAATACACACTGCAGCAGGCGGCCAAATTTTTAGAAAATGCTGACAGAAATCTTAGGGAAGGGGTATACCGCAAAATACAGGACAGGAGATTGCAGGATACGGCAAAGCTGGATGAACTCTACGACAAATTAGTTGGCCTCAGAAACAAAGAAGCGCAAAATGCAGGTTTTGAAAATTACCGGGATTATCGTTTTAAAGAACTGGGCCGGTTTGATTATACAAAAGAAGATTGTTACAAGTTTCATGCTGCGGTAAAACTGCATGTACTACCCCTGGTAAATGAAATCTACCAAAAGAAAAAAGAAAAATTGGGCCTGGAAACATTGCGCCCATGGGATATGGATGCAGAGCCCGAAGGAACAAAACCTTTAAGGCCTTTTACTACCGGCGATGATTTACTAAAAAAATCAATTGCTTGTTTTGAAAAACTCCGGCCTTTCTTTGGTCAGTGCCTGCAAAAAATGCAGGAACTCAATCACCTTGATTTGGAAAGCCGCAAGGGAAAAGCTCCCGGAGGATACAATTGCCCGCTGGCAGAAAGCGGCGCTCCATTTATTTTTATGAATGCAGCAGGGCAGATGAATGATGTAACTACCATGTTGCATGAAGGTGGGCATGCTGTTCATTCTTTTTTGGCGCACCCGCTTCCCTTATCCGGGTTTAAAGAATATCCCATGGAAATTGCAGAAGTAGCCAGCATGGCAATGGAACTGTTTACTATGGATCATTGGGAAAGTTTTTTTGATAATGCAGCCGATTTAAAAAGAGCAAAAGAACACCAACTGGAAAGAGTCATTACAATATTTCCATGGATTGCTGTTATAGATAAATTTCAACACTGGATATACGAACATCCTGTGCACACGCATCAGGAAAGAACTGCTGCCTGGGTAGCCACACTCACAGAATTTCAGGATGATGTGATAGATTACAGCGGGCTGGAAACTTACCGCAGCAATGCATGGCAGCGCCAGTTGCATTTATTTGAAGTGCCTTTTTATTATATTGAATATGGTATTGCCCAGTTAGGCGCAATCGGAATGTGGATGCAATACAAAAACAATCCGCAGCAGGCATTGGATAATTATTGCAATGCCCTTGCACTGGGCGCTACCAAAACTTTGCCTGAGTTGTATAAAACGGCCGGCCTGGCATTTGATTTTTCTCCTGAAAAAATAAAAGTGCTGATGGATTTTGTGAAAAAGGAAATGGATAAAATATAATTTGCATTTATTGCCGGCACCTGTTGCCGGCATATTTTTTTCTGTAAAAATTCAATACATAAAGTTTACATAAAATGTTCCAGGCAGGTTGCCTCCTAATAGCTTAAAACTATATTTGATTTCTTATCATTCTAAATACATTTCATGGTTAGTAAAAAAACATTGCTTTTTATTGTAGGGTTTTTAATGGTTTCTTTCACAAACCTGAATGCTCAAAAATTTAATGTTTCCTGGGGAGACAATGCCAAACTTAAATACGATTTTGAAGATGCTGTGCCGGTAGCGAATAGCCAGTTTATCGTTTTAAAACTTAAAGCTGGTTCAAGGTCTATGTTTGGCGGAACCACGGAGCAGCAACCTATCCTTGTATTAATTGACAGGAATATGGAAACCGTTGTAGAAAAAGATTTGCGCATAGAAGAAAAAAATGCCAGCCTCAAAGGATTTGAAAAATATGGCACTAATATATTTTTCTTTTACGAAGCATATGACCGGGAAAATAAAACCACTTCTGTTTATGCACTTAAAGTAGATGAAAAAACGCTGAATACATCTGGCAAAACAACCCTGGGCACTTATGAATCTGACAGCCGCTACGACCAGGCAGAACCCTCTTATAAATTATCAGCAGATTCCAGTAAAGTATTATTATTTGTAGAAGGACCTGACAGAAAAAAGGACAACAAAAAATTCTTTATTGGCGTTTTTGACACTAACCTAAAAAGCCTCTGGAAAAAAGATATTGAACTGCCTATTGGCGACCGCTTTGTATCTGTTTACGATCAGGATATTACCAACGATGGCAAAGTGTTTGTTGCCATAAAACATTACGATAAGGAAGTAACCAGGCAAACAGTAAGGGAAGATGGCGCCAAAGTGCCTTCTTATGTATATAAATTATTGGTGTATGATGCCGGCAATACAAAGGCAAAGGAAATTACTTTTAACCTGAACAATCAATTTATACAGGGAACAAAACTGAGCTACAATAAAAACGGCAGCATTACCATAGCAGGATTATACAAAAGAAAAAACAACGGAAATATTAATGGTGCATTTTATGCCACATTTGATGCCGGCACTGCCCAAGTAAAAGATCCTACAATGGTGCCCTTTTCGCCGGAGATGATAACATTAGTTGATAAAGATAATTTTGGTTCCGATAAAGATTCAGACCCGGGTTTGTATCCCGGTTTTAGGATACGGCATATCATGAACCGCAGCAATGGCAGCGTAGATTTAATAAGCGAATATTACAGGCTCGATGTTATTACGAGTTACAATGCCAGCACACGCATTACTACTACAAGTTATCGCTATACTTACGGCGATATTATCAATACCAATATTGATAAGGATGGAAAGGCGTTATTTACCCGTATTCCTAAAAATCAGAAAATGACTAATTCCAACATTTTCCTGGGCTATTACCCGATTGTGTATGGCGATAAACTGGTATTGCTGTATAATGATGATAAGGATAATGTAGAAAGAGATATTGAAAAAAGGCCGGATGATGTGGTAAACTTTAAGCGGTCTATATTTTTGGCAGCCACCATAGATGCAAAAGGAAATGTGAGCAGGCAAGCTGTTTACAGCCACCTTGATGAAGATTATGTAACTATACCCACAGCGGTTGCAAAAATTTCTGACACTAAATATTTAGTAGTATCAGACCTGTTGAAAATGTTTAAGAAACGTACAAGGTTTGGTGTGATGGAGATGAAGTGAAAATATTCCGTAAAATAAAATGCAGACTATTTTAAAAATTTGATTCAATTAGATGTCAGCATCATAAGCTAATGACTCAGGTTTTGAAAATAAATTTTGAAACATATCAGACTTAACTCTTTTCAAAATCCGATGGGGTTAGTTAAAGTTATCATCCTTTACAATCCATACATACACCCGTAACCACCATGGCGGCCTGCTCTGGAGTAAAACCCTTTGGCAGTTTCACATCCGGCACGGTTACATCATCCATGCAAAAAGTTTTATCGCAACTGTTGCAAATAAAATGTACGTGGTTATCATGATGATGACCTTCCTGGCAATTGTGTTTGCACAAGGCATATAAAATAGAATTGTCGGTAGTGGGTATCTGGTGTATAATGCCTTTGTCTACAAAAGTCTGCAGGGTACGGTACACCGTTACCCTGTCAAAAACCACATCGGTATTTTTTTCAATATCGGCATGCGCCAATGCGCCTTCGGAATCTAAAAAAAGTTCCAATATTTTTTTGCGGCTTTCTGTTACACTAAGGCCGTTTCTTTTTAATATATCTGAATGGTTTTCCATGAGCATTAGTTGGGGTTATTGCTAAAACCGGTCATGAATCTTTTAGGTGCTACTTTTTCATTGAGCAAACTTTTTATATCTACCATTAGCTTTTGTACTTCTTCTTCTTTTAATCCATCATAAATACCTCTTACCCTGCGGTATTTATCCACCAATGCAAAAAACTGTGTATGAATAAATTCGTCTTCTATCCTTTGCAGGCTGTCTGGTTTTCCATTATCAATCATATAGCCTAACCTTGCCATGTCATATAATTGCTTTTTATCGCCTGTTACAAATTGCCAGTTAGGGTTATTGGCTTTTACGTTAGATGCGCCCTGCACCTGGTTAATTTTATATGAGCCGTCATCCTTTCTCATCAATATTCCATTAATCATTTTTTGCTCATAGGCTTTTAATAGCGGCACACTATCTACTTCCGGCATACAGGTATGTGATACGATTAAGAAATTAGGAACATCTTTATACTGATCAAAAATGCGGCGCATATTGGCATTCATCTTTGGGCAAATGCCCTGGCAGGTGGTAAAAAAATATTCTGCCACATACACTTTATCATCAGTATCTCTTTGGGTAAGTTTTTTTCCATCCTGGTTTACAAAGCTAAATTCCGGTACTATCGGGTTAATAACCGCCAGTTTGGATGCAGAAAAATCATAATCTCTAAAAAAGAAAAAGTAAAACACGCCAAGTAATACGGCAAAAAATCCTATATAAATCCACAACTTGTTTCTCATTTGCTTACAACAATTAATAGGACACAA
This sequence comes from Chitinophagales bacterium, assembly GCA_038241275.1. Taxonomy (GTDB): domain Bacteria; phylum Bacteroidota; class Bacteroidia; order Chitinophagales; family Chitinophagaceae; genus Ferruginibacter. The sequence continues at coordinate 4,106 of JBBRFX010000159.1, read as the reverse complement.
AGTTATGCCTATGTATGCAGCAGATAAAATAATAGATGCAAGATGAAGTTAAAAACTTGCAACAATATTGCAAAAAACCTATCTTTGCCCTCCGCATGAATATTAAAATGAATTGGGATGGATTTGGAATTGCAACATCGCTGGCATGTGCCATTCACTGTGCTGTATTGCCTTTAATTGCAACCAGCCTGCCTTTATTTGGCATCAATATCATTCACAATAGCTTTTTTGAATGGGGGATGATAGCCCTTGCTTTTGTAGTGGGAGCTTATTCATTGTTTCATGGATATGTTAAACATCACCGTTCATTTTTTCCTATTAGCCTTTTTACCATTGGTTTTTTGTTGCTTATAACCAAGCAGTTTTTTCATAGCTATGAAAATTACCTGCTCATTCCTGCAGTGATTTTAATCATCGGGGCGCACTACCAGAATTACAGGTTATGCCACAGGAGTAAATGCAGTTCGCCGCATCATACACATTAATACCTCACCATCCCACCATCTTTATAAATGAGGATAGAAGGAGTGATAGAATAAATTCAATGATTTGTTCTTCTAATTCAACAGCTAAATAATCCCAATAAAGAAAAATAGAAAATTTAATCTTTGCCGTTTGTGCCATATTTATTTTATCCCCTGATGCACAGAGGATACTCATGCTAACGAACTTAGTTTAGCGGTAGCTTTTTCTTATCTTGCTCTCTAAATTAATTATGATGCGTTTTTTCTTTTTATTATCCATTTGCTTTTTGTCCTTACCAGCTTTTGCACAAAATAAAGATGAACAGATAATATTGAATGCAATCAATATTCAAAAAAATGCCTGGAACAATGGAGACCTTAACCTATTTATGGAAACATACTGGCACAACGATTCGCTGATGTTTATCGGTAAAAGCGGCGTTACTTATGGCTGGCAAAATACTTTGAATAATTATAAAAGAGGATACCCCGATACCGCTGCCATGGGTAAGCTTGGTTTTGATATCCTGCATGTGAAAAGATTATCAGTTATGTATTTTTCTGTGGTAGGTAAATGGAAGCTTACCAGGAGCATTGGCAATATTGGCGGTCATTTTACCCTGTTGTTTAAAAAGATAAAAAATAAATGGCTGATTGTTTCAGACCACAGCAGCTAAAATATTAAAGGTCCCATTTGCGTTTGATACGCCTGATAAGAAAAATAAAGCTGGCGATTGAAAGGATATAATAAACTATGTTTTTCCAGGATGGGCTGCCTTCAAAAAATCCATAGCCTAAATAAATACCTACGGTTACGTTTGCAATCATCCATAATAAAACCCATGCAATAGTATTTACTATCAAAACTAAAAATGCTCTTGTATCATCTTCCATACCCATAGTACAAATTTGCAGATAAATTATTGAATCAGTAATTTTTTAAAGTCGGCACTATCACCGTTAAATACATTAAAGTCTACAAATGCATCAATGCCGTTGGCTCTTCCTTTTTCACTATGTTGCCAAAAATGCCATTTCCGTTTTATTCTTGGTTTGTCTTTTACAAGATAATGTGCCACCCACAACGGGTAATCATCAAACCGGCCAGCAAGAAAGTTTTCGTAAAAATCTGCATTTGTATAAATAATCGGTTTTACTTTATATTTTTTTTCTACCACCTGCAGCCAGTCGGCTACTCTTTGTTGCAAGTCTGTAACAGATGCACCATTCATTTGTTCGATATCCAATACAGGGGGAAGATCACCTTTTTGCAGACTTACATTTTCTAAAAAGTTTTCTGCCTGTGCTTTGCCACTTTTGCTGGCAATAAAAAAATGATAAGCACCCCTGGGTACCGCTGCTTTTTTTGCCTGTATCCAGTTTCTGCGAAACTGGCCATCAATACCCGATACACCTTCGGTGGCTTTCATAAAAGCAAAACCAATGCGGATATTTTCTACCTCCATTTCTTTGATAAGTTTCCAGCCAATGGTTTTCTGGTAACGGCTTACATCAATACCATGAATGCCGTAACGGGTAGGCATATCTATACCAAAAGCCGGGTAATGAACAAAAGAAGGGCGATTGTAAAACCTGTTGAATAAATAAGTGGCCAAAGCAAATGAAACCACTATGATTATTAAAATGAGGCGATTTTTTTTATTGCGTTTTTTGCTTCTGCTGGCCATTGCTGATGTAAGGATTAAACCGTGGCTGTAAAACTATAACATTAGCGAATAACCTGTTTCACAATTTTTTTATCACCGGCCCACACACGAATCATATATGTGCCACGTGCCCAGTTTTGCATATTTAGCTGAAGCCACTCTGCTCCGTTAAACAAATCAACAGAGCGTTTATACATCAACTGGCCCCCGGCATTGCTGATTTGTATTTCGGCTGTGCCTGCATTAAAATCATGCAGAAAAATAGTGAGGGGATTAGTGGCAGGGTTGGGATAAACGTCTACAATACCTTGCCCGCTGTTGCTGGTGGTAATTTTTTGTGTGCTGTTGTTTTTAGAAATAATCCAGTATTCCGGATCTACCAAAACGGTATCGGGCACAAAACCTATTTGCTGTATAAATTGCTGGCCATTGCTGTTATTGTTTACAATGATGGTTTTTTCCTGTGTAGCATTTTTAAATTTTAATGCCACGGGCATTTCAAAAAATGAAACAGACGGATGCGATGTGATTTGGTTCATCTTAATATTTACATTGCTGCTTCCTAACATACTCCATTGTACATTATAGGATGGATATCCCTGTCCCTCGTACCATTGGCTAAAAAATTTTGTAAGATTCTTGCCGCTTTCCTGTTCCAAATGTTTTTTTAGATCTGCTGTGCGGGCAAATCCATATGCAAGTGCAGGATCTTTTAGATAGTTATTGATGGCTTTAAAAAAAACATTATCACCCAGCACAAAACGAAGCATGTAAACCAGGTAAGATCCTTTATTATACGAAAGCCTGCCGCTAAAAATCTGGTTTAAATTGGTAGTATCCTCCACTTTTACTGAACCTCCTGCCACTGATGTAATGTTATTAATCACATTTCTTCTCATTGTATAGATGGTTGCAGGATAAGTATTTTCCATATGCATGGCCGCAAGATGTGTGGCAAAACCTTCATTGAGCCATATATCCTGCCAGCTATAGGTAGTAATTTTGTCGCCAAACCATTGATGCGCCAGTTCATGCGCCATCAGGCTTTCATCGGGTGTAACAATAAAAGTGGAGGTTTGATGTTCCATGCCTCCGCCCCATCCAAACTGAACATGGCCATATTTTTCTTTTATAAAAGGATAGTCACCAAAACGACTATGAAAAAATTGCATGGCGTTTAAAACCTTGGGTGTGTTGGCCTGGAATAATGCCAGGTTTTCGGGGTAGCAATGGGTTTGCATAGGAAGTAAAACATTGCCTAACTGAACCGTATTATTAAAAACACTATAATTGGTTACGGCAAAACAAACCAGGTAAGTAGCAATGGGATAACGGTGCTTCCAATGGGTGATAATATTATTGCCGGGAGCAGCCAGTTCTGACTGTAATAAACCATTACTTGCAGCTTTATAGGCAGCAGGATGAGTGATGTAAATATCAATAGAATCAGCCTTATCATCCAGTCCGTTTTTGCAAGGCCACCAGTCACGTGCACCATAAGGCTCGCTCAGGCTCCATATAACAGGTATGCCTGCATGAGAGCTTTGTATAAATGAGCCAAAGCCGGTATTGGCAGGAATGCCTTTATAAAAAATGCTGATAGAGTCCAATACACCTGCATTAATACTACCCGCAAAATTTACCTGGATAGTATTGATTGTTTGCGAAAAGGAAAGCGTATTATTTCTTTGTTTTACACTGTCTGCCACAAGTGAATTCATCATATCCAGTGTAACCGAAGTAGAAGGGGTTGATACCGTAAAATAGACCGTTACCTCTCCATCTATATACCTCACAGCGGGGTCTACTTTCCATTTGCAGCGATAATATTTAACATCAAAATTATCGGACGCAAAAGAAGATTCATCTTCATTTAAAATTCGCTGGTGTGCATTGGCTTCCATGGCCGCAATATCTTTTGTATCAAATTGCTGACCGTAACAAGTATAGTAACCAATGAAAAGAAATAAAAGTA
>JBBRFX010000158.1:0-9100 GCA_038241275.1 Chitinophagales bacterium | reverse complement strand
ATGAAGGAGGCAATAAACTGGAAAGCTGTAGAGTAGATGCTCGCAATAAACAATATGAGTTTTGGCAAAGGGATTCTTTGGCTATACATTTATATACAAAGGAGGTTGCCTATCAAAAGCTGGATTATACTCATTATAATCTTTGCGCAGCACATTGGCTTTTAGCAAAAGATATTTGCGATTATAAATATTCTTCGGCTAAGTTTTACGAGATGGGTTTAAAAGAATTTACTTTTATAAAAGACCTTCGGGATGAGTTTTAAATTTGTTTTGTATTTGGTTCAATGATTTCATTAAGTTTAATTTTGGTTTATACTATTTTAGGAGACGATAAGATGGTTCGGAATACGGTTCGTGGAGACACGAACCGAGGCGGAGGGAAAAGATAAGCTGATTCGGAATACGGTTCGTGGAGACACGAACCGAGGCGGAGAGATTTATCTAAACTGTTTTTTTATATTCACATGAAAAAACTAAACCAATCATTGTGTTGAATACTATTAGCCAAATAAAAATCTTGTTGCTGCTTGTTTTATCATCCTGTCTATTTATTTCCTGTATGCAAAAAGGATATATTAAAACCAGTAATGGGCAGTTTGTACAAAACGGCAAACCTTATTATTACATAGGGGCCAATTACTGGTATGGGGGATTATTAGGAAACAGCGAAGCAGGAAAAATAAGATTACAAAAAGAGCTTGATTTTTTAGCGGGTAATGCTGTAAACAATTTGAGAGTGATGGTGGGCGTAGAAGGAAGCGGAGAGATAAATGGCGTGCAAAGAGTAAAACCTGCCTTGCAAACCAGGCAGGGTACATTTGATACCAGCCGGTTAAATGGACTGGATTACCTCCTCACTGAAATGAGTAAACGCAGTATGAAAGCTGTCTTGTTTTTGAGTAATAACTGGGAATGGTCGGGCGGGTTTTTGCAATACCTCAACTGGAATGGTTTAATAGCAGATTCTGTGCTGCAAAAAAAACTTAGCTGGGATGAAAACAGGGATTATGTGAGCCGGTTTTATTCCTGCGAACCATGTATGGATGCCTATAAAAAGCAACTTGAACTGGTTATAAACCGCAGCAATTCATATAATGGTAAAAAGTATGTAAATGATGAAACTATTATGAGTTGGGAAATTGCCAATGAACCCAGGCCCATGAGACCAACTGCAATAGATGCCTATAAGAATTGGATAACAGAAGTAGCAGCTACAATTAAGCAGTTAGATAAAAATCATTTGGTAACAACAGGAACAGAAGGAGATATTGGTACAGAAACAATGGAGGTATACAAACAAGTGCATGCTGATAAAAATATTGATTATGCCACCATTCATATATGGCCTAAAAACTGGGCCTGGTTTAAGGGAGAAGACGTGCAAAAAGATTATGACAGTGTGGTTATTAAAACAAAAAATTACATCAACAAACATGTGGCCATTGCAAAAGAAATAAACAAACCGCTGGTAATTGAAGAATTTGGTTTGCCAAGAGACAATCAGCAGTTTACCCTGCAAAGCCCTGTCGTTTTTCGCAATAGTTATTTTAAAGAAATATTTACCATATGGCAACAAAGCGTGCAGACAAACGGGCCCATTGCAGGATGTAATTTCTGGGCTTTTGGCGGAACTGCAAGGCCCAGGGCTGGCCAGGTATTCTGGAAGGAAGGAGATGATTATATGGGAGATCCTCCCATGGAAGAACAGGGGCTGAATACGGTTTTTGATACTGATGCTGATACATGGAAAATGATAAGATCGTTTACACAAATATTAAAAAACTAAGCATGCATTTATTGCTAAGATAAATAGCAGTTTTTTTAATAGTTGCAATCGTAGCCTGTAATGCTGCTTCAACGCAGGAGCTGCCTTCAAATAAAAATGTTGCCAAAGAAATGCTGGCCTTATACAATCACTTAAATGATACAATTGTAAACTGGCCGACCTGAGAAAAATATTTATGCAATACGAAAAAGAGAACAACAGCGGTAATAAAGAACCGGTATGCTTACCACCGACCGGGTACATTTAAACGATACCGGAAACCAACTGGTGGCAGATGAAATGTGGAAGGTGCTGATAAATTAAATGATTGAACTAATCATCTTTATAGACATAAAAAGGCTGCCATTTATTGCAGCCTTTTTAATTTATTTCCCGTTTTCTTACCGCACCACTGCCTGTTATCCGTGCATTAAAAAAATGGGAACAGGTTATTTATTATGTGGCAAAAAGCAGCTTTACTTGTAGAGCGTAAAAAAAAGGGCCGGCTATTATAGGCGACCTTTTTTTACATATTTATGTGATTGCAGGTGACACTGATTCCAAACAGCTTTGCAAAACATAACTACTATAAATGACTAAGATCTTTCAAACATTCTTATTGGTTTTATTTTTTGCCGCCGGTATTCACAAAATAAGTTGTGCTGGTGTAAATGCGGCAAATAAAACTACTTCCTCAGAAAAAGTATCGGAAGCTTCCCATCAACCTAATTCCTTAAAAGCCAAATATTGGAAGTTACCGCTATGTATAAAATTTAAAACACCGCTTCTTCATATTATTATTCAGGGTAGCCAACTTGCTTCTTAACAAAAGACTAACGTAACTTTTTACATTATCATTTCTCTCGCACAATAATTGAAGTAAATTAGAGTTATATAACTACTCTCACGACAATCACAATGATTACCGTTGATTTTTTTATTAAATATTATAAAAAAGGTCTATGAACTCACACAGTCAAACTTCCTCATCAAATGCGGTTGTAGAACAATTAACCAATAATACCACTACATGGCTCGGCCATCGAAAAGGGGATCACAAAGAAATCGTTACCGGCCAAACCTTTATTGCACCTACAGAAGGTGACCTGGATTCAATAGAAGTATTTTCCAGTATTGTTGCCAATCCCGGAGATGTAGTAATGACGCTACATTTATTTGATACGTTGCAGCAAAGTTGGGGTCCTTCTTTAGGATCAGCACATGTGGCATTTAACCGCACACTCAATAATAAATGGGTGGCTTTTAATATTCCCGGTATGCACTTAACCAAAGGAAAATCTTATGGTTTTCGTTTAGAAAGCCACGACTCCTATGTAGGTGTAGGTGAAGCTGCCGGCAGTGCCAGTCATCCTCCCTTTACATCCGGTAAGGAATGGAAGTTTACAGCTAATAGTAATATAGTAGATGCATTTTCATATTTCAGTCTTGCATTTAGAGTAGGATTAAAAGCAGCATAATATTTTTTAGTCAAGGGACAATGAGTCAAAAGTCAATTGGTCATTCACTTAATGACCAATTGACTACACTTATATTTAGAGGACCCTAATTGAAGTGATGCTTTTTAAAGGATTTGTATTATTTTTTATTTAGTTGCTGTTGCATTTTTATAATCCGATCCTCCAGTTTTTCTGAACTGATATTTTCCCTTATACTGTCTACTTTTATCGGAAAACAAAAAGGCGTTAATTGTTTCGGAAAACAAATTACAATGTTGCTTTGCTGTATCCGCATCAGCATACTTCTCAGCCTTGCTTCTTCCATCTGCTGCTCCAGCACTTCATTAAAAGCCTGTCTTAATAAAAGGTTTCCGGGATCATATTCTGAAAAAACTTTGTATAATAAAGAAGCAGAAGATTGCAGGTGTTTTTGCTTTACATGTTCGCCGGGCATCCCCTGGAAAATCAAACCACCAATCACTGCAATATCCCTGAATTTTCTTTTAGTCATTTCTGAAGCGTTCACTGCTTTTTGAATGTCTGTTAACAGGTTTTCATCAGAAAATAATTCATATACATTGCTGTCATCTATGGGAATGGGCTGGTCGCTCAGCAGTTCAAATCCATAATCGTTCATGGCAACAGAAAAACTGATGGGTGTAATTTTGCCAATACGGTAAGCCAGCAGTGCTGCCATTGCTTCGTGCACCAGCCTTCCTTCAAAAGGGTAAATAAATACATGAAACCCATCTTTGGTTTCAATATGTTCTATCAGCAATTCATCGATGCCGGGAATATGGGAGAGTTCTTTCTGTAATTGAAACAGTGGTTGCAGCGCCGTTATTTCCCTGTCTTTTTTAGTGTAATTTCCCGATGCTGCATCTGCCAGTTTTTTTCTCAGCATAAAACCAAGGTTGGCGCTCAGTGGCATGCGGCCACCCATCCAGCTTGGTACGATTGATTTTTTGGACGTAGATTTTTTTACCAATACGGCCATGTCTTTTATCATTACAAACTCAAGGTTGCGGCCGGCCAGTGTAAACACATCGCCGGGGTTTAACCTGCTGATAAACCATTCTTCTATCACCCCAATAAAACCGCCACTCATAAATTTTACTTTCATCATAGCATCGCTTACAATAGTGCCAATGTGCAGGCGGTGGCGCATGGCCAGGCGGCGATTGGTTATTTTGTAAAGCCCGTCTATGATGTCTATTTTTTTATAATCATCATATTGCTGTAACGCTTTGCCCCCGGTATGCAAAAACTGCAGTAAGCTGTTCCATTCTTCTACGGTAATTTCCCGGTAACAGTATGTAGATTTTATTTCCTTAAAAATTTCATCGGGGTAAAAACCATCCGAAATGGCCAAGGTGCATAGCCATTGCAGCAGCACATCAAAACACAATAAAAAAGGCTGCCTGCTTTCTATCAGTTCTTCCTCCATGGCTTCTTTTAATGCCGCTGCTTCCAGCAACTCCAGCGAATGAGTAGGCAGAAACCATATCTTACTCACCGCATCAGGTTGATGTCCGCTGCGGCCTGCACGTTGTAAAAAACGGGCAACCCCCTTGGGCGATCCTACCTGCACCACTGCTTCTACCGGGCGAAAATCTACTCCAAGATCCAGGCTGCTGGTACATACAACGGCCAGCAGGGTTCCGGTATGCAGGGCATCTTCTACCCACAGGCGAAGTTCCTGTTCAATGCTTCCATGATGCAACGCCAGTGCGCCAGACAACTCTGGTGCCACCGTAAGCAACTGCTGGTACCATCGCTCACTCATACCACGTGTATTAATAAAAAGCAGGGTTGTTTTATGTTGGTTGATGATGGGCAAAACCCTGTCTGCCAGTTTTATTCCCAGGTGCCCGGCCCATGGAAATTTTTCTATCTCTTCCGGTATGATGGATTCTATCTCAATATTTTTTTTGATCATTGCTTTGATGATGATGCCTTTCTTTTGAACCGGCGAGAGTAAAACATCTTTTGCTTCTTCCAAATTTCCAATCGTAGCGGAGATGCCCCAGATGCTGAGTTCAGCGTTGGCAACGTTGGGAGTAATGAGTAATGAGTGATGAGTGCTGAGTTCAGAGTCAGGTCCATTTATCCCGCCGTTTTTCACTTTTGACCTTTGACCTTTCACTATTGACCCTTCACCATTCACCATTGACCCTTCACCTTTCACCTTTGACCTTTCACCTTTCTCATTTGACTCTTCACCTTTCACCTTTGACCTTTCACTTTTCACCATTGCCCCTTCACTATTCACCATTGCCCATTGACCATTCACTATTCCACTTTTCCTCAGCCCCACCAATCTTGAAACTGCCAACTCTACCTGCACGCCTCTTTTGCTGCCCAATAATTCATGCCACTCATCTACTGCAATTATTTTAAGATGCTTAAAAGTATTGGGGTAATCTTTTTGGGCCAGTAACAGGTGCAGGCTTTCCGGTGTAATGATGAGCACTTCCGGCTGTTGCCTTTTTTGCCTGGCTCTTTCATTGGCAGATGTATCCCCATTGCGAATACCAATCTGCCATGGCATCCCAAGTTCTGCAATAACTTCCTGCATGGCCCGGGCTATATCTTTTGCCAATGCTCGCAGCGGTGTAATCCACAATAACTGTAGTCCGTTATTTTTTTTTGTGAGGTAATCTTTTGGATGCTGGTTGATGTATTGTATAAGTGCTCCCAGGAAAACGGAATACGTTTTACCGTAACCGGTAGGAGCATTAACAAGGCCTGAATTTCCCTGTTGAATATGCTCCCATGTTTGTTGCTGAAAGGAGAATGGCTTGCGATCTTTATGCATCAGCCAATCTTTAATTATTTTATATCCTGTTGATTGTTGAAGCTTCATTTAAATCGTATATGCTTTGTTTTCTTGAATGATAAAATTAGTGGGTTAGGCGGCAGGTTTCAGATTTAAATATCGGCCTTTCATTTTGCGTGTCTTATAAAATATCAATTCTTTCAATTTTCCGCCCTTAAATTTAACCCACACTTCAGTTTGGTGATTAAATTGAACAAAAAAAATCTCTCAACTTTAGCCCATTATTTACCATACATAAATCCTCAAAAAAAAATAATAATAAATTTAAACAATTTGTTAGTTCAACTTTTCCCATAAAGAGTAAGCAGATTTTTTAAATCATCAAGGGTATTGATATCTTCTACAGATTTATCTTTGCGCCACCTGCTCATTCTTGGGAAACGCAGGGCCACACCACTTTTGTGGCGGTTGCTGGCCGCTATACCTTCAAAAGCGATCTCGAAAACCAGCTCGGGTTTTACGGTTCGCACCGGGCCGAATTTTTCCAATGCATTTCTTTTAACAAAGTTATCAACCTGTGCAAATTCTTTATCAGTAAGGCCGCTATAGGCTTTGGTAAATGAAACCAGCTTATCTCCATCTTTTACAGCAAATGTATAATCAGTATAAAGATTACTTCTTCGGCCATGGCCTTTTTGTGCATAAATTAAAACGGCATCTATTGTCAACGGATCTATTTTCCATTTCCACCAGTCGCCTCTTTTTCTTCCCACCTGGTAGCTTGATTCTTTTCTTTTCAGCATAATTCCTTCACTGCCCATTTCCCTGGATAATTCCCTTGTCTGCGTAAGTTCTTCCCACCCGGCTGCTTCAATAACAGGGGAGAGCTGTATGAACTTTAATTGCAGGCTGTTAATAATTTTCTCCAGATAAATGCGTCTTTCCCTTAACGGTAGTTGCCTTATATCGTTGCCTTCATATTCTAAAAGGTCATAGGCAATAAAACCGACGGGCGCATCGGATAATTGTTTTTTAGTAATATTTTTTCGTCCTATTCTTGTTTGCAATAAAGCAAATGGCAAAGGTTCAAAAGTTCCATTTTTGGGAGCTGCACTCAGGCTGATTATTTCTCCATCTATGGCAACAGCATTTGGCAACAGGGTTTTCAATATTTCAAATTCGGGAAATTTGGGTGTGAGTAGTTCTTCACCACGGCTCCATACAAACAATTCATCGTTGCGCTTAATAATCTGCCCCCGAATGCCATCCCATTTCCATTCTGCCTGCCATTGTTCCAGGTCACCCAAATCCTTTACATCATTTTCAATTGCATAGGCCAGGTAAAAAGGGTATGGTTTACTCTGATCTGCATCACTATGTTCCAGGCTTAACAGGTCGTCAAAATGTACCTGCAAGGGATCCCAGTTTCCTATGATACGGTGTGCAATTACACCGGGTTCAAGACCCGTTGTTTTGGCCAATGCATTTACAATCATCTGTTGCGACACACCAATTCTAAAACCACCAGTTATGAGTTTATTAAATACAAAAATTTCATTTTCATTCATTTCATTCCATGCCTGCAACACAAAAGATTGTTTGATGTCGTCTGTAGCTTTTACAAGTTCATTTAACGATTGCATGTAAAATGCCAGCGATTTAGTAAGGCCTGTTTTGTTTTCATTTTGTGGTAATACGAGTGCAATGGTTTCTGCAAGATCTCCCACGGTATGGTATGATTCTTCAAAGAGCCACGCCGGTAAACCTGCAAGTTGTATAGACCATTGCCGCAGCAATGCTGTTTTTACAGACCCTTTTGGTTTGCGTCCGGTAAATAATGCAATCACCCATATTTTATCTGCAGCATCTGCTGATAAAAAATATGTTTGTAATGCCTCCAGTTTAGCATTTGTTTTACTTCCGCCGGAAATGTTTTGTATGAGTGCTGCAAATTGTTTCATAAAGTAGTAAAATATTTTTTTGTTGAATTTGGGTTTTGGGTTTCTGGTTTCTGGTTTCTGGTTTAGGGTTTCTGGTTTCTGGTTTCTGGTTTTTGGTTTCTGGTTTCTGGTTCCTGGTTTCTGGTTTCTGGTTCCTGGTTCCTGGTTTCTGGTTTCTGGTTCCTGGTTTTTGGTTTCTGGTTTCTGGTTCCTGGTTTCTGGTTTCTGGTTTCTGGTTTTGAGACTTTTAAATTTGTTACCTAGCCTTTGACCTTTGACCTTTGACCTTTGACCTTTCACCTTTCACCTTTCACCTTTCACCTTTCACCTTTCACCTTTCACCTTTCACCTTTCACCTTTGACCTTTCACCTTTCACCTTTGACCTTTCACCTTTCACCTTTCACCTTTCACCTTTCACCTTTGACCTTTCACCTTTGACCTTTCACCTTTCACCTTTCACCTTTCACCTTTGACCTTTCACCTTTGACCTTTCACCTTTCACCTTTCACCTTTCACCCTCCTCCTCCTCATTACCATAGTCAGTCTTCACTTCTTCCGATTCAATACCGGTTTCATTTAAATACCTGCTAAAGGCAGATTGAAAGCCGTGTGTTGTAAAAACCTTTTGTGCACCTGTTGCCTCCACGGCTGTTATTAAACCAGGCCAGTCGGCATGATCGCTTAAAGCAAAGGCTGCATCAGGGTTTCGCCTGCGCACATTGCCCCTCACCTGCATCCATCCGCTGCATACACCGGTTGCATAAGGAGTGAACCGTTTCATCCATACACTGCCATCTGCACCTGGTGGTGCAATGATAATGGCTCCGTTTAAATCTGTTTTACTGGTTTCGTCCGTGATTCTTTTTACTACCGGCAGATCCCAGCCGTTATTAATTAGCGTTTCATGCACATTACAGATAGCACCATGACCATAAATGGGAATGCCTGTTTCTGCCAAAGGTTTTAATATACGTTGTGCTTTGCCCAGGCTATAAGCAATTATAAAACTGGTGATTCTTTTTTGATGATTATCTACAACCCAGGTTTTGATGTCATTAAAAATTTCCTGCTGCGGTTTCCATTTATAAATGGGCAGGCCAAAAGTAGATTCAGTAATAAATACATTACATTTTACCGGTTCAAATGCTGTAGATATGC
>JBBRFX010000157.1:0-9116 GCA_038241275.1 Chitinophagales bacterium | reverse complement strand
CATCAATGGCAATACCTCTTGCTGAAGCCGCTCCTCAATTGAAGCAAAAGCACGGCCGCTGGCAGTCCAGTCTGCATACAGTATTTTTTTGGTGCCATATGGCGTTTCAAACCGGGCATCAAAGCCAATGATATTTTTTCGGAAGGATTGAAAATATTGTTCTAACAAAATACAGTAATTTATTTTTATGGTTTAGAAACTTATCCTGCTTTATGCTGATTGGTTTAAACACAACAAGTAAAACTGCTGTAGCTATTTACATCGCCTTTGCCTAAAAGCAAGATCATCAAATTGACCTTAAAGTTAAGCTTATTTAAAAAATAAGCTTTATGATAAATCTGTATCCCTATTTTTTTCATACTGATCCAATGGCTTCCCGCAATGAGGGCAAACATGATATTTGATCTTTTTTACTTTTTTTATTTCTGCCAAAAAACCAGCCGTGATAATACCGGCAGGAAGTGCAAGAATAACAATGCCAAAAAGCGTGATAAGCGCTGTAAGTATTTTGCCAATTAAAGTTATAGGTATCATATCCCCATATCCCACAGTAGTGATTGTTACAATTGCCCACCAAAAAGTGGCAGGAATACTGGTAAATATTGCTGGCTGCGCAGTATGCTCTGCAAAATAAATAAGGCAGGAAGAAATAACGATTAGCGATAATGCAAGCACAAGGCTTAAAAAAAGATCATTGGCCCTTGATTTAAATACATTCCTCACCATTTGGGCCGATTTCATATAAGCAGTAAGGCGAAACAGCCGCAAAAACCTGAAAAGCCGCAGAATACGCAGTACCCTTAAATCAAAACCTACAAATACATTGATATAAAAAGGCAGTATGGCCAACAGGTCTATCAATGCTTCTATAGAAAAGATATACCTTAAACGCCCATGCAAACTATGCTTATATCGGGGATCATGATTACTGCTCCAAACCCTAAACACATATTCGATGCTGAAAATGATTACAGAAACCAAATCAAAAATTCTGAAAAATTTCTTATTGGGTTCATAAATTGAACTCACGGTTTCGAGCGTTACCGCAATTACATTTAATATGATCAGGATAATGATCAATGTGTTGATAAATTTATCCAGGTGAGTATCCCCTATTTCGGGATGAAGCAGACTGTGCACCTTACTTTTAATTCGGTTGTACATTTACGGGGATATTTTTAACAGCTTTAAAGTTAGTTAATAATAAAAGCTATGTTGTGTAATTTAATAAAGAATATATTCAATTTATTTTTTAAAACCTAGTACAACGGAATCTTCTGTTATAATCTTTTTCGCCATATTTTTTACCTGTGTTTTATTTTAAACGACAATCAGGAACCGAATATAACTGGCCATTTAATTATAAACCGTTTGAAAACAATAACAGCATTATTGACAATTATACTTTACCCAATTGCGAGACTTTAATTTAAAACTATTTTAAAAAGGTTTTTATAATTTTATCAAAAAAATAAACAATGAAACAAAACAATTTATTCATTTTATCAGGCGGAAGATTGGCTGCTATCAATAAAAAGAATGGTGAGATCGTATGGGAAGTAAAACTCAAAGCGTATTTAACCGTTAAAATGACATTAAGCATTGGACAAATTAGTGTAGAAGATAATAAAATATATGTTGGATCTACCGGCATATTACTTTGCCTGAGTACTAAAGATGGCTCTTTAATCTGGAAGAATGAACTAAAAGGCTGGGGCTATAACTTTGTGAGTATGGCCAATGTAACCAACGATGCTGCTGCCGCGGCAATCAACGCTGCAGCGGCAACCACGGCCGTACTTGCAGCTACCTGATTTTTTCAGCAAGTCCAGCAGGCAATTCCATTTGTGTAGCAGCAGTGGAACAGTTATTTTATTGTGTGTAAATAATTACCCGTTTTATACAAACAATGCTCCTCCTAATATAGTTTGTAATCGTGGCATGCTTTTTTAAATGACATTATCATTAATCATTTAAAACTATTTAACAATGGGAAATCTTTTATACACAATTGCTGTAATACTCATCATCATTTGGGCCATTTCATTCTTTGGTGGATTTTTTACCGGGGGCATTATTCACCTATTGCTGGTAATTGCAGTTATTGCAATTGTTTTGAAACTGGTAAAACGGGCCTGATAAGAGTTATGTAGCTTCAAAATATTTTCGTTTGAAAATTTTTTGAAGCTTAAAATAGGAATGCTCCTATATGAAAGGATTAAAATTATATTTTAATAATTCCTTAGCTGAATTCAATTTAAAAACCCTTGACTTTCAAGGGTTTTTTAAATTGTCAAAATGTAACGGAAAAATGAAGGCCGGAATATGTTGTTATGAACGATCGTTTTTTACTTTGTTTCTATAAAACTTCCATTATTAATATATAAGAATATGTGTTTAGTTCGCAAATGTTTTACAGCCCCAGGGACTAAAACTTCGTAGAAAAATATTGTTGCAGATATATTTGCTCCTTAGGAGCAATACATTTTTTTGAGCATTGTGTTGCTCCTAAGGAGCAAATGGAAACGTCCTTTAATTGTTGCTACAAAGCTGATGCTCCTATGGAGCAAATGCACGTTGGATAATTAGATGCCAACTAAATATATCATCCTGTGAATATTTTCTAAAAAGATGAGAGCAGCAGCAGAAAGCATATTTTTTTGAAAGCCTCCTATCAATGCGGCACTCTATCTAAAATAAATCAAGGAGCAAAAACAATAAATGGAAAGTGGTAAAAATTAAAAAACGGATAACTCACGCTCAGCACTACAAGAAAATATATAGAATTATTTAATCAATAACCGATTAATTTTTAAGAAGGCCACATTACATAAAAGCTGTCAATGATCTGAAGCGGTGTTATCATTATATAAATTGTGGATCAGCAGAATCAAATAACCAAAAAGCACAGCTCCCACAATCAGGGCGTTATTTACCACACCTTCCACAGAAAATGATAATTTTATTAGAATAGTCGAAATGACAAAACCTGAGTTTCGGATTATTTTATGAAAGCTATCGGAATAAAAAAATGAAAACAAGAGCAAGATCACATCAATGATGATCAGGAGCATAAAGAAATCGTCAAAAAATATGTTATTAATATTTTTAAAAGTGGTTATATTATTCCAGTGGTCTTGCATGGATGAGACGATCCAAATAGTAAACGAGTAGATTGCAAGCACTACCAACACAGGAATCAAGATCTTAGCTATACTTTTTTTTAGGTTAATAAACTTATCTATTCTTAGTTTTCCCTCAGGCATTCTGAAAGTCTCTTCTGCAGCTTGCTTTCTAATTTTTTGATAGAATAGATGGATTAAAAAAAACAAAATCAACGTAGTTAAAACATCGTAAGTAAACTGAAGGTCATTTTCTAATTTGAACCAATTGGCAGACATTTCAATGTTGCCGATGTCTTTGAAAATCCTCCTGATTACAATCAGCGTCATAATTTCGTATTGTTTACCAATATAACTTGAAATTGATCTCGGTAAGTAAAACACCAACAGGAATACTTCATAAACCAGGATGAAAGAAAAGGGTGTATATACGGCAGAAATCGGACTTTTAGTGAGTTTGGAAGAAATATGAATAATATCCTGGCTAACAAAAAAGATAACGAGTAAATGCAATAGAAAACTGGTAATCGCAATGGCTATAATAATACGTTCTACCCGTTCCCTAAACTCTTCGGACAAAAATTTGTCAAATATTTTTCTCATGTATTAAATAATTAAAAAAAATCATTTCTATCAAAGCCGCTGAAATTAACTCAATATAGCTTTAGCCAAATAAGACTAACAATGGCTGGGTTAATAAAGTTTGTAATTATCTACATTTTTATATTGTATTGGGAATTGACGTTCAGTCAAAGCAGTTTTATCGTAATAAATATCATCTTTTATTTTCTATGGCAATCATCATAATGTGTCTCTGAAATCTCTACCAATAGGAATTTGTAATAAAAATTCCTTTAATATACACTCAATGTTAAAAGGCAAACTGCATTGTAGTACTTCTGTATATAAAGTCATGCATTTTATACAACAAACCAACCGCCATCAAATTGACAGGCGTTGGCCAACAAACAACTTGTCTGCCGGGAGGCAGATACCAAAAGCCCCGCAAATTGTTTAATTGCGGGGCTTTTATATGTTGGGCTTTCGGAGTTTATTCTTAATGGTTTACGCTGTCTAGAGTATGTTCAAAATTAAAATTCAACTTTTGCCTTATTTTCTAAATTAATTTTTAGTGTACTCATCAGACTTTTTAAACCAGATATTGTCCCTTTATAATAATTGTCATTCCTGAATTCTGGAATAAAAGCTGAATCTATAATTTCTTGAGTTAATGAATCAGATAAAATCCTTTGTACATATTTCCCATTTTGAATTCTCATTCTTTTATAGGGTTTACTAATGCCAATAACTGAGCCTTTGCAACTATCACCTCCAACCCGCCACCCGTTACCAATTGTTTTGGTTATATCATCAATATCAATAGATTTTGCCATAATCGAATCAAAGGTTATAACAACCAATTGTATTGAAGTTTTAGTTTCGAAATCATTCATTAAGGAATCCATTTCAAAAATCTGTTCTGAAGTATATAAACCACTATAGTCGTTTACATATCCAATTGGCTTTGCAAAATCATTTAATATCGTATCAAAAGTTGGTTTCTTTTCAAAAATTCTATTTTCTTTTTTTGAAGCAGACTGGCAAGAGCAATTTGCTATCACTTTGAAAGTGAAAAAAAATAATAGAGTGGTATGGTATAATGAAAGTTTCATTTAGTGACACAAAACGAGCGTTTGTGAAGATCCACCCGCCGCCAATCAAATATACACACAATGTTTATAGGTAAACTGCGGTATAGTACTTGTACATAAAAAACCATACAATTTAAACACCTCAAATACTTTAATTGCGGGGCTTTTTTAAGTGGGGCTTTCGGCTGTTGTTTTTAATGTTTGGAGAAGTAATTCTTAGTTTACCTTTAATGATTGCCACATTAAGTCAATTACTTTTTGACCTTCAGTATTGTTTTCTTCATCCATTCTCATTGTTACTATAATCAATCCGGCATCCTTTTTACCAATTGATGCTACTTCATAGATATTTACATCTTCTTTATACCGCAGTTCAGCCTTTGTAACTTCAACTTCCTGGCCAGACTTTAGTTTTCTTTTGTAGATAGAACGCTTTGATACAAATCCATAACTAATACTTTCTTTAGTCATCTCTGTTAGCATCATTTCATTCAAGGAAGTTGGATTAATAGATTAATATTTTTGAATTATCATACCGGAGCCTTCGGCTGACATAATTGAAATCTGCTCGATGCCGGCATCTAATTGAGAATTTGAAACTCTGAATGCTTTTGGATATAAAAAACTGAAAAAACTGTTTGTGTAAGTTAGTGTGTCTTTTGAGCTGACTGTAAAATTTAACTGGGTTCCTTTGATATTTATGTTGTAGGATTTATCGAGGGCCACGTTTATCAAAGTATCATTCATGCGAATAACAAAATCCTCTTGACTGAATGCTTTTAAGGAACAAAAAATTGCAACAATTACTAAAATCTTTTTCATGTTTTATAGTGTGGTTTATTATTTCGCCCAACGATAGTTTTTTGAAAAACCGCCCGCCGCCAATCAAATATACATACAAAGTGAATAGGTAAAATGCAGGTTAGTATTTGTGTATAGAAAGCTGTGCAATTTATACAACGAACCAATCGTCATCAAACTGACCAGCGTTGGTCAAAAAACAATTTGTCTGCCGGGAGGCAAATAACCAAAAGCCCAGCAAATACTTTAATTGCGGGGCTTTTAGAATATAATTTTCCAATATATCCTCCTTTTCAATGATCCGGATAAAACCTCTTACAAGTAGTTAAAAAAAAATACAAAAATGAAACATTTCATTTTTGTATCTTTTTAATCAGATTACGGTTGCTTACATCGCCGGCTTTAAAGGAGTTGAAGTAACATTCATATCCCTTACACAAACATACTTACCATTCCGCTTTTCAAAGTATGACATGTAATGGCCCTTATCCTGTTCTGCACCTGCTGCATTCATGGTTGTCCATGAACCAATTTCTACCAGCATATCATCATTGCCAAACAGATCTACCACTTTATACATTTCATGATTTCCTGAACTGTCGCTTTGTAACCGCTGGACAATTTTCGCCTCTATAGCTGCCTTCCCTGCAACAGGTTCCTGATTCCTGCTATAACTTACCGCATCATCGGCATAATAGGCTGCCACAGCTTTGGCATCCTTGGCTTTTTCGCCTGCTGCAAAGGCATCTTCCATTGCCTGAATTTCTACTCTGGCTTTGCCAGGATCAAAAGATTTTTTTTCTTCTGCAGGTGCATTGCATGCAAAAAAAGTAACGGCACTAATAGCTAATACAGTTGTTAGTTTTAATGTACTTTTCATAATCAATGTTTTGTTTAAGTAAAAAAACAAGATAGTAATTACTTAATGTATTTGTTTAATATTTTATGTAACAAATAGCCAATATTTTTAACCCTGGCCATATGGGTACCTGCACTACCGGGGCTTGTATTTACCCAACTTCTATAATAATTAATCTTCGCCGCTATTTTTACAAAACAAAATTTTGGCATAATTATTACCCCTCAACAATTCTATTATCCATAAACAAATAAATAAAATATGCGATTAATCATCCTGCTATCTGTTGTACTTTTTTCCTGCAGCAACAATAACTCCGGCAAAGAACCCAATGTGGCAGATAACAATGAAAAGAGTAATGAAGTTTCAGTAAAACCGATAGCCGAAAATACAACCGGTTGTTATTGGCAAATTTTAAAAAGAGACACCCTTGTGGCTATACTGCAGCAAAATGGCAATAGCATTACGGGTAAATTAAATTTCGACAATTTTGAGAAAGATGCCAGCAGCGGGCAGGTTACCGGAATGACAGAAAATAATATACTAAAGCTTTGGTACTCGTTTAACTCAGAGGGAATGCAGAGCGTAATGGAAGTGTGGTTTAAGAAAGAAGGAGAAACGCTTTTGAGAGGTACGGGAGAGATGAGCAATAAATCAGATACCAGTTATTTTACCAATCCTTCGGGGGTAATATTTACCAGCAACCAGGTTATGAAAAAAGCAGACTGCAATGAAGTACCCGCCAAATACCGGAATTAATAAAGCCGGAGCCAATGCAAAATCGATTAATTTAAATGCCATCGCCTTAATTCCGATTCCCTAAATTTGCGCCATGCAAAAAATAGTAATTTGTATTGGCGCTTCGCTGATTGATGATCTTTTTCATTCAATGGAACCTATGCTGATGCATACCACCAATGAAGTAACGGTAACCCGAACAGCAGGAGGCGTAAGCCGAAATATTGCTCACCAGCTTTCCTTACTGCAGGTGCCTGTTCAGTTGATCAGTGTATTTGGAAACGATAGCGACGGCGACTGGCTGCAGGAAGAATGCATAAAAGCAGGGATAAGATTAGATGCTGCTATAAGTTCCCCACAACCCACAGGAAAATACACAGCCCTTATCAATAAAGACGGCTCGATGTTTACCGCAGTAAAAACCAATGCGGCCCTTCACTTAATTTCGCCGCAATATTTACAGGATCAGCAGGAACTCTTAAACACGGCATCTTTTATATTGGTAGATGCCAATATAAGCAGCGAATCTATCAGTTGGCTGATTGATTTTAGCAACAGGCAAAAAATAAAACTCATCATAGAAACAGTTTCTGTTCCTCCCGCAAAAAAAATTGCGTCCATTAATTTAAATGGCCTGTATCTTATTACCCCCAATGAAGATGAGCTGCCTGCATTATGCAGCGATGCGGCTACTACTACAGATGAACAAATAAAAGAGTTGCTAACAAGAGGCGTTCAAAATATCTGGCTGCACCAGGGGCCGGCAGGCTCGGCACTTTATAATCAAAAAGAAACCTTACAGTTGCATGCTCCTCAAACCGAAGTACTGGATTGTACCGGTGCGGGTGATGGTTCTGTGGCAGGTTTTATCCTGTCTAAATACAATGGCAAAGACAACCTGAACAGCCTGCGTACTGCGCATACTTTATCTGCAGAAATCTTACAGGTAAATGGCGCTATCATCAGTCATTTAAACCAGGAAACACTGTTGCAAAATGTTTCTAAATATTACGAAGAATGATCTCCCCTTTTTTAAATATCAGTGAAGCAGTACAGGATGCTTTGCAACAGGGACAACCGGTGGTAGCCTTGGAATCTACCATCATATCGCACGGTATGCCATGGCCCAAAAATGTAGACACAGCACTTGCAGTAGAGGCTGCCGTTGCACAAAATGGAGCGGTGCCAGCCACGATTGCTATATTCAACGGGCAATGTTATGTAGGATTAAACAAAGAGCAGATTGAATATTTTGGAAATGCATCCAACGTATGGAAAGTAAGTTTAAGAGATATTCCTTATGTGCTTAGCCAACATTTATATGGCGCCACAACCGTGGCAGCTACCATGCATATTGCCGCCATGGCAGGTATTAAAATATTTGTAACGGGCGGTATTGGCGGTGTGCACCGGGGTGCTGCGCAAAGCATGGACATCTCTGCCGATTTAACCGAAATGGCGCAAACTTCTGTAGCAGTAGTATCTGCAGGCGTAAAATCTATTTTAGATATTGGCCTTACGCTGGAATACCTGGAAACAAAAGGCATTCCGGTAGTAACGATTGGGCAGGATGCGTTCCCCGGTTTTTATACTGCTGATAGCGGCTATGCATCTCCGTTACGTTTAGATTCTGCAACAGAAATTGCAGCAATGCTAAAAATTAAATGGCAAATGAACTTACAGGGTGCTGTGTTGATAGCCAATCCTGTGCCTGCGGTTATGGAGATACCAAATGATGAGATAGAACTGCTGATACAAGAGGCCCTGGATGCTGCTGAAGCACAACATATAAAAGGCAAAGCCGTTACCCCGTTTTTGCTACAGTATATTGCCGGTCGCAGCAAGGGTGAAAGCCTTGAAACCAATATAGCACTGATCATTCATAATGCTGCCATTGGAGCACAGATTGCAGTGGCTTATGCCCGGTTATAAAAGTAATTTATG
>JBBRFX010000156.1:0-9150 GCA_038241275.1 Chitinophagales bacterium | reverse complement strand
TATAATTAAAAGCAAAAAAAAGGAACTGATTTTTTTCATATTGCGAATATTAGCATTTTATACGAAGATAATGCCCTAATATGGGCTTAAAGGTTAAGGGGCTGAGAAAACTTTATTATTTTTATCAAAATTAACTTCATTGAGCCACTTAAAAGAGCGCAAGCAAAAAAACTGTCTTAATTGCAATGCACAGGTTTATGGAAGATATTGTCATATCTGCGGCCAGGAAAACCTGGAACCTGCAGAATCTTTATGGCACCTGGTTACGCACTTTTTTAATGACATCACTCATTTTGATGGTAAATTTTTCAGCACGCTTCGGTTGCTTTTAATAAACCCGGGGTTTCTATCCACCGAATATAAATTGGGGCGAAGAAACAGTTACCTGAACCCGGTAAAGATGTATGTGTTTACATCTTTTGTTTTTTTCTTTGTTTTTTTTTCTGTTTATAGTCCAAACGAGGATATTCTTAAAACTACTGTAACTGTAAATAGTATAGATGATTTAACCAGCCTTGATGAAGCCTCTTACGAAGCATTTAAGAACAACCTGCAAGAAATGGATGATAAGGGTTTTAACAGCATGGTAGAAAGCGTTAACCAGCATGCTACTCCTTCCAAAACTGGTTTTCTGCAATTTGCAGATAGTGTAAGGGCGAGCTATTTCTCAAACACAAAAAAATTACAATTGAAAAAGATTGCCAGTTTGGGGGCAGAGGATCTGAGAAAATTTAATGCAATTATAGATGGAATGGATAGTGTGGAGTTTGCTTCTTTTAGCCGTGCCATAAATGATGACAGCATTATGACACGTAGTGAATACCTGCAATTTATGGATAGTGCCAGGCAGCGTAATTTTACAGTTATGGTATTTGGTAAAAAGTACAGGAACCGAAAAGAATATGATTCCCTCAGCAAAGCGGGGCTTGTAAAGGATAACTGGCTGATGCTAAAATTCAGGCAAAAGGAATTTGAAATAAAGGAAAAGTATGGCACAGATCAGTCTGGAATGATGAGCAAAACATTTGAGATACTGTCACACAATTTCCCCCAATTGCTTTTTTTATCACTGCCATTATTTGCATTGTTATTAAAACTGATTTACATACGCCGAAAAGATTTTTACCTTGTAAGCCATGGTATATATTCTGTGCATCTTTATATTTTTTATTTAATAGTGTTACTTGTTATAATCTTTTTAAACAAAACAGAAGACTATACACATTGGTCTTGGCAGGATACCCTTGCTGGTTTATTATTTGCATCTACTTTATTTTATGAATACAAAGCCATGCGCAACTTTTACGGACAGCGAAGGGAGATTACCATCTTTAAATTTTTACTTGTATTGTTTTTCCGGTTTTTAATCCTGCTGATTTTGCTGATTTTATTTTTCTTTTTATCTATTTTAAAAGTTTAACTACATGCAACAAGAAACCACCGCCTTTGCAAGGCTTGTAACCATAATGGATGAATTAAGGGAAAAATGCCCCTGGGATAAAAAGCAAACTATAGAAACGCTAAGGCATTTAACGATAGAAGAAACCTATGAACTGGCCGATGCTATTACTGATAAAGACTGGAAGGGCATTAAAGAAGAATTGGGTGATCTGTTATTGCATATTGTATTTTATGCCAAACTTGGAGCAGAAAAAAATGAGTTTACACTGGACGAGGTTATTAATGGAATTTGTGAAAAACTCATCGTAAGACATCCGCATATTTATGGTGATGTAAAGGTAAATGGCGAAGAAGACGTGAAACAAAACTGGGAAAAAATTAAATTAAAAGAAGGGAATAAAACGATTTTAGGTGGTGTGCCCAAATCTCTGCCGGCGATGGTTAAAGCCATTCGCCTGCAGGAAAAATCTAAAACAGTGGGTTTTGAATGGGAGGATACTTCCCAGGTGTGGGATAAGGTAAAGGAGGAATTGGAAGAACTGGAAGAGGCCGTAGCTACCGGTATTACGGACCGTATTGAAGCTGAAATGGGAGATGTATTTTTTTCGCTGGTAAATTTTGCAAGGTTTTTGCAGGTAGATGCCGAGAATGCACTGGAGCGCACCAATAAAAAATTTATGAAGCGCTTTAATGGTATGGAAGCAGCAGCCATTAAACAAAATAAATTATTACATGATATGACCCTGGAGGAGCTGGATGTGCTTTGGAATAAAATGAAGGAAGAGCATATATAAACCAAATAAATTGTTGTTTAAAAAAATTATTATTTCCCGTTTTTTTGCTAAAAATGTATACCTGCTGGTGATAGCAGCGTGGCTGGTAACACTGTCTTTTTTAATTAATAATTACTGGTCTTCTTCTTCTACCCTTCAATCGGTGCAGCACAAAATGAATGGGTATGTGCAAAAGGCAGAGAAAGATTTTTTGGAAGTATTAAAAGACAGCAGTTTTAAAAAATTGCTAAATGGCCGGGAGGTATCTGAAGCACAACAGGAAATGTTGCTTGCCAAAAACTATTACCTGTTTCTATATCAAAAAGACAGCAGCGGTTCTTATGATTTAAGTTACTGGAACACACAACATGTAATACCCGATTCAGGTATTATTGGTTCGTCTTTAAAAGCAGGGTTTGCACAACTGCCTAATGGATTTTATGTGTGGAATAAATTTGATAGTGCCGGCTTATTATCCATTGCATTGATACCGGTAAAATGGAATTACATAGTTACCAACGATTATTTAAAAAATAATTTTGTTGATAATCCACTTGCCGGCCTGCAGTATGATATTTTTCCGGGGCAAGCTAAAAAAGGCAGTGTGCGGTCTATCCATGATGTTCCATTGTTTTACCTGTTAGAAAAAAACACCCTTGTAATTGTAAAAGATAATATCATTTCTGTATGGCTCCGGATTATTGCGGCTATACTGGTGCTGCTTTTCATTCATCTTAGTGCATTATATATTTCTGGTGAAAAAGGTTTTTTGAAAGGATTGCTGTTCCTTACTGGCAGCATAGTTTTTTTGCGGGCGCTGAGTTACTTTTTTCCGGTTCCTTTAAACCTGCGGCAACTGGAACTATTTGATCCAACCATTTATGGGTCCAGTTTTATTTTAAGATCCCTGGGAGACCTGCTTATTAACTCGTTACTTTTTTTGTGGGTTGTTATGTTTATCCGGCAGCAAATGCAGGGGAAAAAGATACGGCTTGCATTAACCGATCCATCTGCAAAATGGGGGTTGTTGATATTGGGAACTGTTATTATACTGGGCGCAACTTTTACTGGTGTATATATTATCCGTTCTCTTATTTCCGATTCTAAAATTTCTTTTGATGTAATTAATTTTTTCTCTCTTAATGCTTATAGTGTTATAGGTTTTGTGGTGCTTTGCTGCATAGCGGTGGGGTATTATTTTTTAAGCCAGTTGGTGTTGTACTTTATAAAACCTTTTTATCCGGAAGTATTTATAGAGCTGTACCTCTGCACCACTATATTTGGTTTGCTGCTGCTTAGTTTTAATATAGGTGCAATGCAGGATGGCCTGGATTTATTTTGTATGGCCTGGCTTTTATTGTTTTTGTTTCTTCTCAATAATACTTATCTAAACCTGGTAGTAGCCCGCATTGTAAGTTCTAAACTTGTATTCTGGATATTTTTCTTTTCGGTTTCTATGACCATACTGATTGTGGTAGAAAATAACCGCAAGGAATTGCTCAACCGGAAACATTATGCAGAAGTAATGGCTACCAAAACGGACCAGGCAAGCGAAACTTTGCTCAATTCGATGCTTACAGATTTCAGGCTTGATTTTTTATCAATGAATTTTAGCCGGTTAAAAAATGAGTCGGCCAATAAGTTAATTAAGGACAGCCTTATCAGTAATAATATTTCGGGTTACACCAACCGGTACGATACCCGTATATATACTTTTGATGATAATGAACTTTCATTATTTAATGATGATAAAGCCAGTTTTAACCAGTTAAACAGCATCTTAAATACCCAGGCAAAAAAGACAGCGGTGGCAGGGTTGTATTATTATGATGAGTCGTATGACCGTTTTAACTATATCAGCAAAAAAGAAATCAATGATTTTTCCGGCAAGTTTATAGGCACTGTTTTTATACTGGTGAGCCCCAAGCGGATAAAAAATGATAAGATATACCCGGAGCTGTTTAGTAAGGGTAGTAACACCGCTATTGAAAATTCATCAACGTATGCATTTGCCATCTATAACAAGAATAAGCTCATCAGCAGTCAGAATGATTATCCATTTTCTACCAGCCTGCCGCTCCTGAAATTTGCAGGAGAAGATTATTTATTGGTGAATAAAAAAAATTATGATGAGTTGTGGTACCATGCAGGATCCGAAAAATATATTGTGATTGTAAAAGAAAACAGGGTGAGTTTAGAATCGATAACGTTGTTTTCTTATTTCTTTTGTGCCTTCCTGCTGCTGGCTTCTTTATTTTGGGTGCTATCGGTATTTGTACGCTCAAGGCTAAACCCGGAGAAACTCCGTAGTTACTGGCAATTGAGCATCCGAAATCAAATTCACGGCATCATCATTTTTATCAGTGCGCTTTCTTTTGTTGTAATTGGTATTGCTACTATTTTATTCTTTATCAGCCGGTATGAAAGTAACAACCAGGAAAAGTTGAGCCGTGCTATACAGATTATGAAAAACCAGGTTGCCGGTTCTCTGTTGCAGGGATGGCAGCTTAACGACTCTATGCTGCTGGCAGATAAATCAGTTGCAAAAACAGAGGAGAAAAATATTATCAATATAGCAGAGATTCATGGTGTGGATGTAAATATTTACGATTTAAAAGGTAATTTAAAACTGGCTTCGCTTGCTTTACCATATGTAAAAGGTATTGTGAGTACTAAAATGAATCCAAAAGCTTATTATCATTTAAGCAACCAAAACGAAATTCAGTATTTTCAAAAAGAACAAATTGGGAACCTTAATTATGTAAGCAGCTATGTACCGGTGTTTGATGTGCAGGGCAATGCAACGGCTTATCTAAATATTCCATACTTTACTTCAGAAAGCAGGCTGCAGCAGGAAATTGCCAACTTCCTTGTTACCATCATCAACCTTAATGCATTTATTTTTTTAATGGCAGGTATAGTGGCTTTATTTATTACCAACAGGATAACCAATTCTTTTTCTGTGATTAGTGAAAAGATGAAAAAGATTAATCTTGGAAAAATAAATGAAGCCTTATACTGGAATCGCAACGATGAAATAGGAGGGTTGGTAAAAGAGTATAATAAGATGCTGGCTAAGCTTGATGAAAGTGCGGCAGCCCTTGCCAAAACAGAAAGGGAAGGGGCCTGGCGGGAGATGGCTAAACAAGTGGCGCACGAAATTAAAAACCCATTAACCCCCATGAAACTGAGTATGCAGTTTCTGCAAAGGTCCATAGAAAATAATTCGCCGGATTTAAAAGCACTTACTGCCAACCTTGCCAATACAATGGTGGAGCAGATAGATCACCTGAGTAATATTGCCAGCGAATTCAGCCAGTTTGCCAATATAGAAAATGCAAATAAAGAAATGCTGGATATCAATGAATCGTTGTTATCTATCCAACAACTTCACAGGGGTAATGAACAGATATCTATTGAGTGGAAGTTAATGGAAACACCCATCATGGTTCTTGCTGATAAAACACATATGAATCGTCTTTTTACCAACCTTGTGCAAAATGCCCTGCAATCGGTGCCGGAAAATAAGCTGCCCCAAATAGAAGTGGAAGAATTGCTGCAGGATGGGAATGTATTAATAAAAATAAAAGATAACGGGGAGGGAATAGATGACCATATTCAATCAGATATATTTACGCCCAACTTTACTACTAAAACATCGGGCACCGGATTGGGGCTGGCCATGTGTAAGCGCATAGTAGAACAAATGAATGGCCGTATCTGGTTTGAAACTTCTACTCACCAGGGGACCAGTTTTTTTGTACAGTTACCGGTAAGTAATCCTTAAATATTTTTCAGCTTTTTTCTTTGGGCTATAAACTGTTCAAATGCTTCAAGGTTGTAACTACTCAGGTTATTTTCTTTGGTTAGCATTCCTTTTTGTGCCACCATCACGCCAAAGTTAATATCATCCAGACCTTCTGTATGATGCGAATCGGGATCAATAGATATAAGTACATTTTTTTCAATTGCTTTTTGAATAAATCTCCAGTCAATATCCAGTCTGCTGGGATGAGCATTCAATTCAATTACAACATTGTTGGCCGCACAGGCATCTATTATCACATCATGGTCCAAAGGATATCCGGGGCGGCTAAGCAGTAGTCTGCCGGTCATGTGGCCGAGAATAGTTGTGTAAGGATTCTCAATAGCTTTCAATAAACGCATCATCGCTTTTTCCTGGCTCATTTTTAAATTACTGTGCACAGATGCAATCACCAGGTCGAAAGTAGCCAGCACATTATTGGTATAATCCAGGCTGCCATCATTTAAAATATCACTTTCAATACTTTTAAAAATTTTAAACGGGTACAATTTTTTATTCAGCTCATCAATATATAAATGCTGTTCACGAATTTTTTCTTCGTGTAAGCCCTGTGCATAAAAGGCAGATTTGCTGTGATCGCTTATAACCAGGTATTCCAGCCCCCTTGAAATAGCTGCATTAGCCATTTCTTCCACGGTATTGCTGCCATCGCTCCAGTTGCTGTGGCAATGAATGATGCCCCTTACATCTGCAGGCTGAATAAGCTCAGGGATTGTTTTGTTTTTTGCCTTATCTAAAATGGCGGATGTTTCCCTCAGTGCTGATACGATCATTTGAATGCCTGCACTAGAAAAATAATCGGTTTCGGTGCTGGCATTTTGCGCAGCCAGTTGTGGGTATTCATTATTTAACGCAATCATAAATTCCGAAGAGGATGAAGTACGTATTAAAGTGTTCATAAACTCATCTGTTGAAGCAGCATGAATTTTTACTTTTATGCCTGCACTGATGTTAAATAAAAAGCAGTTATTTTCTTTTTGTATCAGTTCAAATCCTTCCACTTTTTGCAGTGCATTTTCAATGTCAGTTTCAGATGCTTCCATCACAAATTCCAGTTCGTTTATAATCTCCCGTTGTCTCTTAAAATCACCACTTATTTCCAGTCTTTTGCCAACGAATATTTTTTCTAAAAAATTTTGTGTAAGTAAGGCAACGGGTACTACTTGTGAGTACAAAAAACTTCCTTTGCTTCTTAAATAAAACTCAATACTCTCAATAACATTTTGCTGTGTTTTTTCTCCGAAGCCTTTAAAAAGTTTTAACCGGTTTTCTTTGCACGCATAGAGCAGTTCGCCGATGCTTTCTATCTCCATTTCTTTCCAGATAGTGTTTATTTTTTTTGCTCCAATTCCTTTAATATTTAACATCTCAACAACCCCCGGAGGTGTATTTAAAATGATTTCGTCGAGGGATTTTAGATTTCCGGTCTGCAATAATTCAATAATTTTTTGTGCAGAAGAGCTGCCAATTCCTTTAATATTTGGAATTTTTTCTGCAGGAATATCGCTTAAAGGAGTCGTTAATTTTTCGATTGTAAATGCTGCAGAAGAATATGATTTTGATTTAAAACTATTTTCTCCATGTATGTCCAGCAGCTTTGCAAGCATAGAAAAAGAATCTGCAATTTGATAATTATCCATTTGCCAAAAGTAATAAATATCTCTTCTATGAAGAGCAGTAAAAAAAAGAGTTTTATAAACTGGTTACAGATTGATATTAAAACAGCAACAGCGCTCAAATGCTGTATTGATGGGGGTTATGAGCATAAAAAAAGTCCCGGAAAAACCGGGACTTTGAATTTTATTGCTTCATTAAGCTTACTTCTTTTTAGGAGCGGCTTTCTTAGCAGCAGCTTTTTTAGGAGCGGCTTTTTTTGCAGGAGCAGCTTTTTTAGGAGCGGCTTTTTTTGCAGGAGCAGCTTTCTTAGGAGCAGCTTTTTTTGCAGGAGCAGCTTTCTTAGGAGCGGCTTTTTTTGCAGGAGCAGCTTTCTTAGGAGCGGCTTTTTTTGGTGCAGCTTTTTTAGCTGCTTTTTTAGCGGTTGCCATTTTTTAATATTTAATTGGTTAGTAAATAATACTTAAAAATAAATACTATTTTGATATAACCAAAAAAAAATATTAAAAAATTAAGCAGTCGCTTCCACTGCTACAACAGAAACGAAGGTTTTATCAGCCTTAGTTTTTCTGAATTCTACTACTCCATCCGTTAATGCGAAGATGGTAAAATCTCTTCCAACACCAACATTTTTACCAGGATGATAAACAGTTCCACGCTGACGAAGAATGATATTTCCTGATACTGCAGCCTGGCCGCCAAATATTTTTACACCTAATCTTTTGCTTTGTGAATCACGACCGTTTTTTACGGAACCTTCACCTTTTTTGTGTGCCATTTCTTACTTAGTTTATTTGTTAAATAGTTTGTGAGTTTACCAGTATTAGAAATGATTTTTTAAGTTTAAAAAATCATTCATAAAACCAATTACTTTAACTATGCAATTGCAGTTACTTTTAAATGTGTATACTGCGTACGATGACCGTGTTTTTTACGGAAACCTTTTCTTCTTTTCATTTTAAAAGCGATTACTTTATCACCTTTTACCAGGTCGCTGATAATTTCAGCGGTTACAACTACTTTTACATCTGCTCCACTCACAATGGTATCACCATTGGAAGTAAACAGTACTTCAGAGAATTCTACTGAATCTCCTGTGCTACCCTCTATATGAGGAACGTATAAGCTGTCTCCTGCTTTTACTTTAAATTGCTGACCTGCGATTTTTACTACTGCTAACATAACATCCCGAATTTAGGACGGCAAAGGTAGGGGTTTATAATTATTCCCGGTACGTTTTTAAAAACTTTTTCAGCAGGTTTTTAACCGCCGGCATTAAAGGAGCGCTGCGGGAGCGGCACTAAATTACTGTAAACCAGCTAAAACAAGGAATTAATCAAAGCCAAATTGACTATTTTTTGAAGCCTCTGTGGCCCAGTTATTATATATTCGTGGTTATTTTATGCAGTTATTCCTACGATTCATACAGATTATTTATACTATATATGCTTTTGCAGTTTTCCTGCTGCTGATGTTCCTGGTTTTTCCATTTATAGTATTGGCTTCTTTTTTAGGCAAAGTAAAAGGAGGCAATGT